>JBAXJB010000004.1:0-76800 GCA_037138055.1 Alphaproteobacteria bacterium
CTAAATCTCCTTCACCCATTTATTAAACTTGCTTCAGGGGTTTTGCAGAGGGTTCGTACTTATTAGATTACTTAACACATCTAGCTAGTATTAAATAACTTGCCTATCCGGGAAAAACACGGGTATGAATATAAAATAAAATGTGCATTGGAAATAAATGAGTGATGCTAAGCTTTACCGTACAGAGTGTGCATAAAGGCTTTTATAGGCTCGTTGTAAACCACGCAGCATCTATCTTGTCTCGTGGGATTCTTGTTATTTTTCTTAAATACTTGTAATCACAAATAAGCATCACTACATATAGCTCAACGAACGATAATAGATATTTGAATTTATGAAACAAAAAAACCATGATTTAAGAGCAGATTTTGAATATCTAAACAGTTTTCCAGGTTTGGTGCTGGTTAAGAATTTAAAATCAGAATTTTGCGCAATGAGCAATGATTTTGCGCATTTACTTGGTTTTCAGAAAGCGAATAATTATGAGGGAAAGTCAGAATATGATGTTCCTTGTGAAACGTACGAAATGGCACAGACATTTATTCAAAATGATCAACACGTTATAACAACGAAAAAAGAATCGGTGTGTGTGATTGTTGGCAATTTTAGTTCTGGACGCAATGTATTGATTTCAAAAACTAAGCCACTTTATGATGATTCAAACAACGTGATCGGTGTTTTTGCGCACACAAAAGACGTGACAAACAGTGGTATATTTAACCGATATATGAATTTAATAGTTGATGATTACAAAATCACAGGAAAATCAAATTCACAGACAATTTACACATTAAACCAGCATCAGTTACCATGCTCGCTTAGCTCTCGGCAGGAAGAATGCTTATTTTTGATAGCTCGGGGGAAGTCGATTAAGGAAATTTCTTGTATTATGAACATATCGGCACGAACGATAGAAGACCATATTGCGGCACTTAAAGTAAAATTAGACTGCAATACAAAGTCTCAAATGATTGAAAAAGCTATAAATCATGACTTTATGAGCTTTATGCATGAATCATTACTAGCCTTAGAAAATAATACTGCAGCACTTAAAGTAAAATTAGACAACAATATAAACTCACAAATGATTGTGAATGCTATAAATCATGACTGCATGAGCATTATGCATGAATCATTTTCCAGGACACTTAACTAAAGAAGAATAAGAAAAGAGCGAGTAGTTTTTCGCGGACTGAAGATGGTAAAATATATTGAGCGAAACTATAACCATAGCTAAGTTTCTTGATATCACTTTAGGCAACCACCTATCGCTTTATGTTTTTCTTAAAAAAATGTGCTATTGTTAGCTCATGAAATTTCGCCCATTCAACAATATAATGTTTAGCCTTTTTGAACGCACCGTTGCATTTCGGTATTTACGCTCTCCTCGACAAGAAGGGTTTGTATCAGTAATTGCTGGTTTTTCCTTCTTAGGAATTGCTTTGGGCGTTGCAACATTAATTATTGTTATGGCAGTCATGAATGGTTTTCGAGCTGAACTCTATCAAAAATTAGTCGGTATGCGCGGGCACGTAATGGTAATGTGTGGCCCCGCACAAAGCGAATGGGAAAGCGCATTAGACGTTGCAAAAACCCATAAAGATGTTGAATTTGCTTATCCTGTTTTAGAAAAACAAGCGGTGGCCACTTATCACGGACAAGCCAGAGGCATTGGCGTGCTTGGCATGCGCACCCAAGACATGGTAAAGCGCCCTGCTATCATGAATGAAAATTTAAAGGGTAGCTTTGATTCTTTTGAAGGAAATAAAATAGCCATTGGTGCACGCTTGGCGACTTCCTTAAATATTGAAATTGGGAAAATGGTAACGCTGTTATTGCCCGATGGAACACGTACACCATTTGGAAGCATGCCAAAACAAACTGCTTTTGAAGTGGTAGCAATATTTGAAATTGGCATGCATGAATTTGATAAAAACATGGTGTTTTTGCCTTTGGCTACAGCGCAGCAGTTTTTCAATTGCCAAAATACTATTAACCATATTGATGTTCTGTTACATAACCTAAAAACTAGCCCGAAGGTTATTGATGACCTGAATCATCAGTTATCATCAGCTTTTGAAATTGTTGATTGGCAACATAGCGACAGCCAGATTTTTCAAGCAGTGCAGGTTGAAAAAAATGTTATGTTTATCATTTTAACGCTTATTATTGTGATTGCTGCTTTCAATGTAATATCTAGCCTAATTATGTTGGTGAAAGATAAAACCCGCGACATCGCGATTTTGCGAACCATGGGCGCTGGCAAAAGCAATATTTTAAAAATATTTTTCTTAACTGGTTCTTCTATTGGTATTGCGGGCACATCACTTGGAATTTTGTTGGGCATAGGTTTTGCTTCAAATATTGAACGAATACGAAAATTACTTGAAAAAGCGCTTGGAACTGAACTTTTCAGTGCTGAAATTTATTTCCTAAGCCAACTTCCAGCGAAAATTATTTGGGAAGAAGTATTTCTAGTAGGCACTATGGCTTTAGTACTAACATTTTTTGCAACTTTTTACCCGGCATATCGTGCGTCGCGCCTTGACCCTGTTGAAGCCCTGCGCCTATGATAAAAAAAATCTAAAATGAATTTAAAATATGAAACACTTTAACAAACTGATGATTACTGCATGTATTTTAGCGACACCTTTAGCCGCTGATCCGGTACGTGGATTATTTGCATCTCTTAGTTTGGGACTAAGATTCACTCCACAAAACCACGACTATACAAATCCAAATGGCGCCGTTGGCAAAGAGACTAAACTAAATACATCAACAAGTTTTGGGCTTAGCCTTGGCATGTTAAACCAAATGGAAAAATCAAAAGTTGTTGTGGGTGGTGAAGTAAGCGTTGCCATGAATCAATCAAAAGCAAATTACAGTTTACATGTTGATGGCGGTGGCACCGAAGGAAAGGTTAGCATAACCAACCCATACACGTTGGGTGTATATGGAATTGCCGGAATGATGATGACCCCAAAACTAATGTTTTATGGAAAAGCTGGGTATGCCTGGACGACCAATCAGCTGAAATATACAGACCTGGACAGAGGTGAAAACCCAAACTCTCGCACATACAAAAAAACCATGGGTGGTTTAAGCGGTGGTGGTGGACTTAATTTCCTGGTCACGAATAAATTCATGGTTGGTGGAGAATACCTATACCACGCTCCCAAAGAAATCACACCACGCAAAAATGATACCGCAGAAGGCGGCCAAAAACGTAAATTTGTTTATCATCCATCAGTGCACACCGTTAGCTTAAAGCTAAGCATGTTATTTTAATGGATAGACATGACAAAGATAAAAAACGTCATAACCACCACTTTAAGCGCCGTGTTATGCTTAAAAAGAAAGAATACGGCGGCGCACTACATGCAGAAAAAGAGATTAAGCAACACGTAGGAATTTTCACCGCAAAAAACCAAGGTGGATTTTTAGGACCTTGTCACCGTAGGGATCCATTTTCGGGCGTATACGTTGACCAGACTCATGCAAAAAATTTCAACGAAGATGATGTCATTGTTTATTCCGTCAATAGACAGGGTGAATTTCAGTTTATTCGCAATTTAGGTTCAATTCATGTGCCTAAAACCTACGCACTTATGGGGGTATATGCTTACCACCTGCCCCATGTGTTTAGTGAAGATGCGCAAAACATAGCAAATAAAGGAACCATTCCAGCGCTTGGCAAACGTGCTGACCTAAGAGATATTCCCCTTGTTACAATCGACGGTGCTGACGCTAAAGATTTTGACGATGCAGTATATGCAGTCAGTGACCCTGACCCCAGAAATTTAGGTGGATGGCGCGCGATAGTGGCCATTGCAGATGTTAGTCACTATGTACAAACCGGTGACGCACTTGATAAAGAGGCGCATTTACGCGGAAACTCTGTGTACTTCGTTGACCGGGTTGTGCCGATGTTGCCAGAGCGTTTAAGTAATGATTTATGTTCTTTGCGGCCCAATGAAGACCGTGCCTGTTTAGCTGTTGATATGATTATAGATCGCGGTGGAAAAATTAAGTCTTTCCGTTTTAAACGTGCATTAATGAAATCACGCGCAAGGTTAACCTATGACCAAGTTGAAAAAGCTATTAATGGCGTTACTGATGCTACTACAGAACCATTATTAAGTGATGTTATTCTTCCCCTTTATGGTTGCTACAAAAGCCTTAAAAAGGCCCGAGACCTTAGGGGCACGATTCAGGTTGAATCAATGGAAAATGCTTTTGATCTAGATGAAGATGGCAGCATAAAGTCGGTCAAACCCAGAAGCAGGTTAGAGAGCCATCAGCTAATTGAAGAATTTATGATTGCCGCTAACGTGGCTGCAGCAAAAACCCTTCAAGCCAAAGACTGGCCGACCATTTATCGTGTGCATGAACGCCCTGACAAAACACGCTTACAAAGTTTATATACCCTTGCTAGAAGTTTGAAAATTGCTGTTAAAAAATTCAGCACTGCAAACATTATTGGCAGCATTAATGAACTATTACATTTAGCTAAAGAACTGCCGTATTTTAGGCTTTTTAATGAATTAGTTTTACGATCACAAGCTCAGGCCCGTTATAGCACACACAATATGGGACACTTTGGCCTTAATTTGACTGCTTATTGCCATTTCACATCGCCCATTCGTCGCTATGCGGATTTGGTTGTGCACCGGTCTTTAGTTGCAGCGCTAGAACTTGATGGTGCAAAACATATATCGGTTGATTTAAACCTGGATGATGTAAGCGAACATATTTCAAAAACTGAACGCACTGCTATGGAAGCAGAACGAGAAGTCCAAGACAGGTTTATGGCACACTACATGAAAGATCATTTGGGCCAGGTATTTGACGGCACAATCGTTGGTGTAAGCATCCCTGGAATATTTGTAGAGCTTGATGGTATTGGCGCCCAAGGATTTATTCCCAAGCAAGACCTTGTTGGTGACTATTTCATTTTTAATGAAGCGTTGCATTCCTATGTTGGCAGGCAAACACGTAAAACTTATCAAATGGGTAACCGAGTAAAAGTTATGGTGACCAATGCCGACCCGATTATTTGTTCTATTGGATTTTCTTTGGTTAAAGAAAAATCGACCCGTAAGAAATTTCAGCCCAAGTCTAAGAAAGGCGAGCCACTGAAAGAAGCGAAGCCTTTCAAAAAGACACCAGCCTATAAAAAGCGTAAACCTAAAACAACTTAAAAAAGTTGTTAAAAGCATATTTATTTTGCAAAAATACATTCACTTGTTCTATTAATAGTCAATTCTATTCATAAACTTTTTCGGATTCGTATTTTATGAAACTATTTAGCGTTCTATTTTGTTTGTTTATTTGTGCTTCTGTTCAGGCATCTCAAGGGTTTTACCGGGATAATATTATTAATCCTGAAAGTCCTTTGTCTGTGCTTGACCCTGCGAAGCGGCCAGAAATTGAACGATTAGCGCAGAACCTTCGTTTCTTTGGGCACCTAGGTGCGCGCCCAGCGAATAATGTTTACGTGCATTACCAAGCCATTCAAAATTTATTGATATTCCCAACAAGCCCTGTGACGGCGTTGTCGTGGATGTTATTCCCCATTAGCCCCTTGCCCACCATTAACCCCAATAACATTGGGATAAGTGACCCATTGGGGAAGATGAATCCGGAACATTTGGGGAAACTTATTGCGGTAATTGCTAACGGAAATGCACACCTTCAAGAAATCTACCCAATTTTTGTTGATTCCAAAAAAGTTGCAGGTTTCACTGCTAATCATAAAGAGGATAACCTTAAAGAATTTTATCGCTACGCGTTAATTGATGGGGTGAGTAAATATGTGCATCGCAACATGACCCCGATAGATGAAGATTTACATTTAACAGCAGAACAACAGGCTGCGTGTGTAGCACACCCTCACCTATTAGTAACAGCAGCATTTAAAAGTACTTCTTCCCATTTATTAGAAATTCCTGGAACAGAAATTTTGCGTGAACCGAATGAGACGTGGTTTACTCAAAATGAGTTAGAGACACCCCTACAACTTAAATATGGTGGCTTTTCTTACCGTAGTATTGAAAAATTCCGCACCATGGCCACGGTTGATATGTTGTGGAAATCTGCCCAAAGCGCCCCAAATGAAACTCTGCAGCTGTTGACCCACTACGCTTGGCGTAAATTTGGTGACCAAATTGATAAAGTTCTTTTAGCAAGTGGGGCTATTGATGAAGCCCAAAGACCTGAATTGATGCATATTTTAACAACCCCTTATACCAAAGCTGACTACCAAGAAATTGTGGCCGGTGTGCAAGCAAGTGAAGACATCGATGGTTTTATAGTTAGGTTAACTGTAGGTAAGAGAAACCTATTGCTTTATGGTGGCGCCCATTACGCACAAATTCGTTTTCAAGATTATGGAAACGTGCGCGTTGAACACGAAGGTCGTGCCCTAGCATTTGCGAATTGTGCCGAGATGAGTCTGTTTAACCTAACGTACTTAGCGCAGTTAGAAGAACAAGAAATGGGACTTGAGCGTAACACCGCTAAGCTTTTAGAAGGTTCACCACTTCGAACATTTTGGCAGTCAACTACAGAAGAAGATTTAAGCACCACTGAAACACGCAACAAGTGGACACAAGCTATTTGCAGGCTTAACGGTGTTATCTATCGTAAAGGTAGCGCGCAACGTTCTCCATGGACCCAAGGCAACCTAACAGCACACTGGGCAGAATTAAACCCTGGCATTTTAAACCAAATGCGAACTTTGTTTCATTTGTTGGGCAAACCCGATGAAGCTGCAGCATTAACTTATGTAAACAGCACAGAAGAAACCATAGAAACAGCAGCTCTTCGCCTTAGCCAATTATTGAGTAGAGTAGAAGCAGTAGATGGCGACCTACCTTTTGCAATTCTCCCAGGCGTAATAAAAAATCTCCCTGGTAAAAAGGATTGGTATGGTGAATTTGAAGTTACTAGTAACGGTAAAAAATTGGCTGATTGGTACGTTGAAAGAGATCATAGCTGTTTGAAACTTACTAGTAAAAAAACTGATGTTTTCTCGCTAGATAAACCTTTCACTAATCCTTATGCAATTGGACAGTTAGATAGATTTCCAGCAGAGAGTATGTTGTCTGAAAAAATCACTTATGAAATATTTGAAATATTAGTTAGCCACGGAAATTTGGCAAACGAAGAGTTTAGAAGGTCCCTGATGTATTGGCATTCATATGCAAACAGTAAAAACTTTTACCCAGCTTCTCATCAAATATTCTGGGGAATGATGCAAATAGATGATGGGAGAGAATTATACCAAGCAATAGGATCAGTAGATAGAGATCCACTAACAGGATTAATGATCAATACCAATACGTTAGCTTCATCACTAAAATCGCCATCTGATCGAGAAGACTGCGGCAAGGCATGCCGCAATTATGCAACAATTTTGGTATTAGGCAAAAAAGATAAGCTTCTGCCTGAAAATCGTTGTCAAAATTTGCAGCTACTGGAGCCTCATTCAACTGTAGAAAATGAGCATTTTATTCTGGCTTCTAGTGCAATAGAAATATTGTCAGAGACGACATTTCCTCAGTTAAAGCACTTTCGTTCCTCTTCATTTCAAAACTGTAACGATTTAGATATCGCTAATATTTCAAGAAGTTTACCTGCAAAGACAGAACGTATAAGCATTGATTGTCCTATTTCTCCTGAACGTTTCTTGATATTAGTCAGTAATGTAAAAAATAGTGATGCAACTTTTGAGCTTGCCATTGATGCTTGGTATAGACACCCCTGCCCTGGCATCACCCTACCACCAACGCAACAAGAACATGCATATAATTTATTACTGCCTCTGGCCAAAGCAGGTCGTTTTTTTGAACCTCCATTCATAGAACTCGGCGCAGATGAAGATTTAGATTTAGAACCTGTGTATACGCAGTTGAGAAGTGTAGCTACATACGCACAAATGCTATTTGCAGAAGATGAATCTGGTGTAGCGTAGATTTAGTTTTAAACTACGCATCAAACAGCTTGATGGTGTTATTTCCCTAGGGTTTATTCCAAGGAAAAATCTTGTGCAGAATTACTTAATTATAAAAATGTTGTAATTAAAATACTTTTGGTGTAAATAGGTTGTAATTATTTTATACGTGCTTCTTTATGAAAAAAATAATCTTTACCAGTTGTGCTTTTTTGCTTTTAACGAGCTGTAAAACAATCGACCTCAATACAGATTCTTATCAAGACTACGGCCACAGTTCTTATTCAGATCAAAGTTATATCAACCAGCAACAACGAATTGAAAGCGATTGGCGCCGGCGAGACATTGAATCAAAGCGTAGAATTTATGAGCTTGAGCAAAAACTTAGACGAGAAAAAAGTGAAAATGAAATCAGGCGAATTCAAGACCAAATTAGTCGTCAGCGTCAGGAAGAAGCTAAAGCAGCACAACAGTATGAACAATCTGTGCTGCGCATAAGACAAAGATTAGAAAATCAGCGTCGCCAACAAGAAGAACAGCAACGTGCTCAAATTGCTAGACCTATAGCACCAATTGCTGCTCCTAATTTAGCTGTGCAGGCACAGGCACGAGAAGCAGAACGATTACGCAGAGAAGATGCCATAAGAGCTCAAGAAAACCGTGATATGCAACATGCAATTCATAACTCTTTAGTAACTGCGAATCAAGAAGAGCGCCGTCGACAAGCTCAGCAAGCTAATGCACCGGTACATTTAAACCCTGCAGCTGTTGCAGCGCCTTTGGCGCCTGCTCCGGTAGTTGTGCCTGTCCCCCATCAGGCGGCTCAACCGCAAGGAAACGCAGAAGATGCCATAAAAGCTCAAGAAAACCATGATATGCAACATGCCATTGATAACTCTTTAATAACTGCGGATCAAGAAGAGCAAGCCCGTCAACAAGAACAGCAAGCTAATGCAGCAGCACATTTGAATCCTGCACCTGTTGTCGCCCCTTTGGCACCAGCTCCCGTAGTTGTGCCTGCACCTGTTGCCGTGCCTTTAACCCCTCCTCCAGCAGTTGTGCCTGCCCCCAATCAGGCGGTTCAACCCCAAGAAAATGCAGAAGATGTTGATGGCCGCAGTTGGTATGAAGCTGGAGAAATTGTTAGAGAATATCGCCAGACTCATGGTGGCACACCTCCAACAGTGGCATATGTTGTCACTGAATTACAGCGCCGTTTAAATATTACTGCTGCGCAAGCTCAACATGTTTGTGATGAAATGGGACTAGGGGGCTAGATAGGTTTACTGCCCTTCTCTTTTTAGTTGCATGCAATTTTTGACTTCTAGTTCTAGCTGTTGTATATGAGAATTGATACCAGATAATAAAAATCCACCTTTTTAAGGAAATATTTTTTATGAATAAAATAAAAAACCTCACTCTTCTGAAAAAGTTAATGTTGCTTTTGGTGGTTGCAGTCAGTTTAAATGTTTATGCGACGGATGAAGGTTATGATTCTGAGAGTGATTTTGATAATGAGCGGCAGACATTTCAGCCCCCACAAGCTAGTACTCAACAAAATCTGTCAGAAGAAAACTGGAGAGCTTATAAAAGAACGCTTTTAGCCTATGTGCCTATGTGCCTATAACCTTAGCTTGTTTCAACGCTTATTATACAACTAACCACACGTTTTTTCTTTTCGGAGCTATTTTTGTACCAACTTCCGCAGCTCATCTTGCTTACTACGAGCACATGGAATGAAATTATCGTGCTAAACATTTATAAATGAAACTCCACGGGGCAAGCCCCGTGGTATATTCTGTTAAAAGCAATCTTGCCCCCTATCTTCGTGACCCTGTATTTCTATATATTTGCGAATCATTTCTTCTTTCAAACCCACGAGACAAGATAGATGCTACGTGGTTTGACAAGTGACCTATAAATGATTTCATGCATAGTCTGTACGGTAAAGCTTATCATCTCTCTTTTTTTTCAATACAGATTTTATTTTAGATCCATACCCGTGTTTTTACCGGATAGACAAATTAATTAATAATCGCTATATGTGTTAAGTAATTTAATAAATGCATATATAATTACTGTTTGTTAATTTATATTATTAAAGTGATAAACATTATGAACAATAAAAATATAATAGAAACTCACATATTTAAGGAGATATTTTTTATGAATAAAACAAAAAAACACACTGTTCTGAAAAAGGCAATGTTGCTTTTGGTAATTGCAGTAAATTTAAATATTTATGCCGCAGATGATACAGAGGCACTTGATCACAGCAGACCTCTTCCATACACAGAAGTGGAGGAAGGTTTTAGTAATGACACAGAAGGTTCAAAAAACGCACTGCTTTTTTTTAATGGATTAGATAAATTGCAAAGTCGAAGCACACTCCTTAGCAAGCTAAAGGGGCTTTTCCTTACTTATAAAATAGGTGATCCTGAAGTCGCTATGTTGGGGCGTTTCGCTTTACAGCTTGAAAAATACGACCAGTATCGTTCCTTTCTTAAAATTGAAAATCTTATTGCATGTGCAAATAGAATATCCCCAGAAACTAGGAGGGAATTATTAAATTGCCCAAAAACATCAAACCTAATTATGAATTTTTTTCATGCTCAGTTAGAACCCTTTTCAAGCGTAACTTTTTTTAAAGATGCTGCAGAGGACGCTGCCTTATATGAGTATGAGACGTTCAGTAATACTTTTTTTGAAACACTTTTTTATGCATCTTATAATACAGAGACAAGTGAGTATGATGATGAAAGATTGAATGATTGGTTCGTGAACATCGTCACTCAACTAAGTGAAATAGATGAAGTGGAACTTGGATTACTTATTTCTCAATTAAAACAAGTTCTAAGCTATGAAGCCACTTTTTACAATTCAGATCCTGCTGTTGATTTAACTGATGAAGAAAGTGAACATTCGCCTAGTGCTCTTTATAAGCTAAATCGTTTTGGAGAACATATAGATGAAACAATAAGATGGTTTATAAAAAAGGAAAAAACAGAACGTTCCCAAATACTAAAGGAACATTCTGAAAAGCTGGAAAATAAGATCGCAGAAGCTCAAGAACGTGCTAGGGGTTCAATTTTCAATCCTAATTACTAGATATGATATTTAAGAGAGTTGAATACAGCGCTATTTAGCTCTCTTAATAATATAAAGCAAAAACTCTCACGTTTCATTTACTAGGCCTCAAACAACTTGATGCTAGAAGCAGAATCAGCTTTTGATCGTTCACCCAAAATTGTATGTGAACGAAATTTGTAAATGGCGATTAAGCATAAAAAAATACTAGCGCTATACACGCACCAACCAATGCCAGAAAACCTTTTTTGAAGGGCCAATTGTTGTTCACAAAACGCAAGCACGGTGCAACCACTAAAGCCCAGCATGAACCAGAACATGGTATCTGAAAAGCTTGGAAAGTTTTTATACAGTCTGTGCAAAACAACTAAAACTGGTGCAATAAAGAGAGCAGAAAAGAAGGAAAATAGGAGTTGCTGCACAACGTACATAGTGGAAGTGGGGCTGGCCAAAATAGCATTCATCCCCAAAATGAACAACATTCCAAGAGAGATTCTTGCTGTTTTATACAGACCAAATTTCTCGCATAATTTTGCGGCAGGAAACAGAAACAAGCCACAAAGTGTGTAGTACACAACGCTACCTAAATCAAAATTAGCATCAACTATGTTAATGTTTACAGAATAATAGCTCACGAAGAAATGGTGATAAAAAACCCCGGTTGCGCACGCAGCGCCAAATAAAGTGCTTAGAATTTTTAGTTGGAATGACATCGGTGATTTTTTTTGAGTGGTTGCTATTAGAGACGTAGAATTTTTTGCTAGATTACTATAAATACCCCATGAAAGTGCTGTCGAGATCAAGGGCAATACATACCAAAACTCCATAAGAGCTGAAGGAAGGTATATTAAATGATAAGAAGCAGACTTTGCAATAAAAACAGCAGCTATTAATAACGTACTAAATTTATAATGACTGAATGTATCATTGAAATTAAGCAGATATAGACTAGGTAAAATAAGCGCAGCTGGTTCTAAAAAACAATAAAAAAATCTAAAAAGATAAAATCCACGATTAATTTCGTAGCTAAGCTCATGGGTAAGGCAAAATACTGCGCACAAAACTGAAAGTACTACAAAGCTCTTTGATACAAAAACAATAGATTTAAAAAAACCAAATTTATCAGCATATTTACCAATAAAATACGCGCCGAAAATTCTGCCAAAAACAGTTAATAACATCCAGTAAATAAAAAGAAGCTCATCACTTGCAAAAAAAACATCAACATACCCTTGTGTTTTTTTCAGGTACGCGTTCAAAAAAGAAATATTCATACTTGCAAAAAGTTGACCAAAAATTGCTAGAAAAATGAAAATCAGCTCTTTTGTTTTCGTGTTCGTCATATATCTTGTTCAAACAATTTCTTACACTGGAGTAAACCCTTCTGTTACCCGCGCTGTCAAGTAGGACAATCTGTTTTGGCTATCTTGGCAAAATCATGATATGGTGACGCATCATTTAAAAATGCATAAAATGTGCACTGCTTAAATCATCATCATGGGCACCTCGTCTTATCTGCAACCTGGGCTGCAATTGCGGTTGCATCTATATTAGTGGCAACCAAGACATTTGCTTGGTGGGTTAGTGGATCGCTTACTATTCAGGCGTCTCTGCTTGATTCATTTTCAGATTTTTTCAGTTCTATGGTTAACTTTTTAGCTGTACGCTATTCCAGAAAACCAGCGAATGATGATTTTCGCTTTGGGCATGGCAAAGCAGAAGCTTTGGCTGGATTTATACAATCAATTCTGATCATTGCAAGTACAGCTTGGATTGTTTGGCATGCTTATCAACATCATCAAATGGCACAGACAATCACGCATCACGCTCTGGCACTATGGGTAATGGCATTTTCAACTGTACTTACTTTGGGATTAGTTTTGTTCCAGTTTTATACAATTAAGCGCACCGATTCCATTGCCATTAAGGCCGATTTTTTGCATTATCAAGCCGACATATTATCGAACATTGCAGCAATAGTGGCGCTTGTAGCGCTTTCGTGGTTTGGCGTTGGCTGGATTGATATAGCATTCGGCGTTGGCATCGCTGTGTTTTTGCTTGTTGGTAGTTGGAGCATTTTAAAGCAAAGCTCTAGTATTCTAATGGATAGAGAACTTGAACCTGCAGTTAGACAAGATATTTTAAAAAACATAGAGTCTCACCCAAAGGTTATTGAGGCCCACGATTTGCGTACACGTAGCACGGGCCAACAAGACTTTATTCAGGTGCATATTACCCTTGATCCAGAAATTTCATTAAATGAAGCACATATCATTAGCGATGAAGTCGAGACGAATTTAAAAAAATCTCATCCAAAATCTGAAATTCTTATTCACCTAGATCCACTAGGTTATACCCACTTAGAAGTATTGAAAGCTAAATCATGACACCAGCAGGCCAGTTACACAGCGTTATAGAACTTGTGGAAACGATTCTATCATTAAATAAAAAACCCGCAGATGCGGTAATGCAAAGCTATTTTCGTAATCGCCGTTATATTGGCAGCTCCGATCGACGCGCTATTGGTGATAGTGTTTATAGCGTACTTAGAAATTATCAAGGCATTAAGGCGGCGCTTGCCATTACTTCTGCGCGACTTTTGGTTTTTGGTCATTATATTTTAGATAAAGAACAAACAATTGATGACATTCAGGAATTGTGTGGCGAAGGGTATGGCCCATCCGAACTTTCTTATGAAGAATTGCAAATTTTGGGCGAATTAAAACCATATGATCCATATGCAATACCAAAGTGGTTGGAAGAACACTTAAGCGACAAAGAACTGATTAAAAGCTTGCATGATCAAGCACCAATGGATATTCGAATCAATTCTTTGAAAAACAACCGCGACGCAATTCTTACCCTATTAAAGCTAGAAGGATTTGATGTAGAGGCCACACCACTGAGCCCGCTTGGTATTCGTTTTGGAAAGCGTCAGCCGTTGAATACACATGAGCTTTGGGAAGATGGTACGTTAGAAGTTCAAGACGAAGCATCTCAGGTAGTAAGCTTACTGTGTAATGCACAGCCGGGCATGCAGGTTTTAGACTATTGCGCGGGCGCTGGTGGGAAGTCTCTTAGTCTTGCAGCAACCATGCAAAACAAAGGCAACCTTATTTTAAGTGATATTCATCCTCACCGGTTACAGCGCGCAAAAGAACGTTTGCGTCGCGCAGGCGTTACTAGTTATCAGCTGAAAGACATTGCAAAAGATAATAGCTGGTTCAAAAGACAACATAATCGTTTTGATCGCGTGTTGGTAGATGCACCCTGTACAGGAACAGGCACATGGCGCCGCAACCCAGATTTAAAGAATCGCCTAACATCAACAGACCTTGAAGAACTAACGCAGTTACAGCAAAAAATTCTTGAGCAAGCGCTGCAGTTTGTAAAACCAGGCGGTCAACTTATTTATGTAACATGTTCAGTGCTTGAGGCGGAAAACAATAGCCAAGTTACATGGTTGTTGGAAAAACACCCTGAATTTAAATCTATTCCGGTTTCAGATGTGTGGAGCAAGACTCTAAAAGTTCCCTGTCCTTTTGCTACGGATACTGCTCAGTTCAAGCCAAGCACTCATGGAACAGATGGTTTCTTTGTTAGCATATTTGAGCGAAAAAATAAGGAAGCGTAATGGATCTTTTTACTTACTTCAGGTCAACCGCAAGTTACAGAGTCCGCTTAGTGATGGCATATAAAGGCAGTGCATATGTACCTCATTACGTAAATCTACGCACCAATGAACAAAATCAAGAGTATAAAAACATCAATGCATTTGGTTTAGTGCCCACTTTAAGCACCGAACAAGGAACAACTCCACAGTCTTTAGCGATTATTGAATATTTGGAAAAACTGCACCCTGCCCCAGCGCTTTGGCTGACTGACCCCTTTCAACAAGCGCAAGCTATGTCAATTGCACAAGTTATTTGTTGTGATATTCATCCGCTTAATAATCTACGAGTGTTAAAATATTTAACTGATACATTAGGCATTACGGAAGAACAAAAAAGCGCTTGGTATCATCATTGGGTGCACGAAGGCTTTAAACCTTTAGAAAAGCAGTTGACTGAAACATCAGGTGTATTTTGTGTGAAAGACCAGCTTTCAATTGCAGATATTTGTCTTATTCCCCAGGTTTATAATGCGAATCGTTTTGGAGTAGACCTTTCTGGCTATCCTATTATTCGCCGCATTAATGAAGCAGTGCTTGACCTTCATTGGACAAAAGCAGCAACGCCTGAAGCACAGGAAGATGCTTGCTAAGCCACAAATCTCACCAGGCAAGTGATTTTTACTAGAAAATCTAAATTAATCAGATCACTTAACAAAAATTTGGAAATTGTTCCTTTTGTAAAGATTTTTTTAATACTTTTATAGGCATTATTAAAACTCATTAGTTTTAATCGCTTCAAAGGTAATAAATATGCAAAAAGTAATAATATTTTTAATGGTATCAATTCACGTAACTTTTTCTAGTTTAATGAGTTCAGTCTACATAGCTGAAGATTTCACGTTTACAGAATCAGATCGCTTTGCACTAAGAAAAGCCTACAGAGATACAGAAAATGATAAAATATCGTTTAGAGGACCAAAAATAAATCGACAAGATTTTTATGGAAAAACAGTTTTATATTCTGCTTGCGAATTTGGCAGAACCAGCGTTGCGCTATTTCTTTTAAAGGAATTTAATGCTGACATTAACATACTGGCTGACAATGGGCTAACGCCATTACTTGTTGCGTGTTTTAAAGGCCATATTGATGTTGTAAAACTACTTTTGTGTTGGAAAGTTGATTTCATAGAAGACGCCATGCATATAGCAAAAAAGAGAAAATATTCAAAAATACTATCTCTTTTAACAAATGAAGATGAATTAAATGATCGCGGAAAAACGTCCCCCAAATCTGTATTGGAAGTCATAAGCTAGTATCACCGGTTCTAATTTTTTCCCAAGGGAAAGCTGGTCCAGGATCAGTTTTTCGCCCTGGGGCAATATCTTCATGGCCAATAATACGATTAAGCGGAATAGGATGTTTTGCCATTAGCTGAGCTAATAATTCTTTTAAAGCATTAATCTGAGCATCAGGAAAAATTGGCCATTCGCCGGTTAAAGCATAACCAGCAAGGTAGCCTCCATTTTGAAGTTCAATGCCTATGGAAAAATGGTTCACATTATCTTGACCTTCCCAGGAACTGGGGCCCGCATGCCATGCGCGTTTTTCATCATCAACCAATTGATAAATCGTACCGTCTTCATCGATAGCATAATGACTGCTAACCTCACGTTTAGGATCAGTTAGAATTTGCAGAGCTTCTTCCATAGTTGCTACATCTGTATAGTGCAACACTACACAGTCTATTTTTGCACCATCGGGACGATCATTAAAATTAGGCGAAGGATAGGGAATAATTTTCAGCATCAATTTTTCCGTTGTTCTTTTATACACAAATGCGGCACAATGGGCTCGCATGTTTATTTAGAGGTATTTTATGATTTTCGTCAAAGTTTTATGGTCATTGTTAATAAACCTTGATCTTATTGTTATTACACTGCTTGTATTTGGAACGATGCGTAAGTTGTGTAATAAAACTTGTTCTATGCAAAAACCTGTAATGAGCGCCGCAGCAATTTTGCTAATATTCATGATGGGTGATTTTCCATTTAGTGGACGTTATATTTTAAGGCACCTAGAAGAAAAAATTCCAGTTACTCAGCTTCCGCGCAATGTTCACGGCATAGTGATTACTGGTGGTTCTTTATGCTTATTTGAAACAGAAGTTAGTGGTTCAGCTGTTTATCATAAAACAGCAGGAAGACTTTTTGACGCTTTAAAAGTGTCCCATTCACATCCATATGCAGAAATTGTTTTTGCTGGTTCAAAATTAGAAAGCGATGAATTTCTAAAGCTCGCGACTTCTCTTGGGGTTTCTCATAAAAGAATTAAGACCGTCAGTAATGAAAAATTAAGTTCTTTGGAAGCTGTAGCGGAAGAAGCATCAAAACTTATAGGCAATACAAAACATAAAAAATGGCTATTGATAACATCTGCTTACTTAATGCCACGCACATTAAATATATTCCAATCACACAACTGTGAATTAACTCCCTTCCCTGTTGATTTTCACACGATTGGTCATGCCCATGATAAAAAACCTGCTGGCTACTTAACAAGACTAGCTATGAGTTTTCAAGACCGTTTAGGGTTCGTTGCTTGGAACATTGCATGGAGAGAAATAGCCGGACTATGCAACCTGCGATTAAGCGGAAAAACAAAAACCTTATTCCCAAAAATTGATGCACCCAAAGTATAAGGGTTTACTGTGGATATTGGGGTGGTGTGTAACCTTTACTTGCGGGGTAACCACCTCAAAATTTTTGAGTGGCAGCACAAATAATTTTACATTATTTTGTGTGCGCTACCTTTTTGGCATGTTGTTTTTTTTACCTGTTTTTTTGCCGAAATTATCAAGCCTCAACAAGTTACAAGCTTCCGTATGGTTACATATAACTAGGGCTTTGTGTATTGGAGCATCAACACTTTTAACCTATCAGACTTACCGTAATCTTCCATTAGCAATCGCAACTAGCGTAGGCTTTACAGGACCGTTGCTAGCATCATCTTTTGGTATGTTATTTTTAAAAGAAAAGCTTAGTCAGCCTAAAATATTGGCGCTTGTTTTGGGGTACTTAGGTGTGCTGTTCATTGTGCAACCAAGGTATATAAATTTAGATATGCACTATATATTTACGGGGTTGGGCGCTTGTATTTTAGCGAGCTCTGCAAATACACTAGCCAGAAAACTTAGCAACAAAGATTCAGCAATCTTAATTATGCTTACATCCACTCTTATTTTGGGTAGCATTGCATTTGTTGGCTTTTGTATATCGAATGAACCAATTCACAACGCAGATTTACTGTTATTAATTGCCGTTGGTATATTTGGTTCGCTTTCACAATTTGCTTATATCAAAGCGGTAAGTTTTGCTGAAGTCAGTTTTATATCACCCTTTGAATACACCAGGCTTTTATTGGCTGTTCCTGTTGGGTATTTTGTGTTTGGAGAGTCAGTGAATCTTGGGCAGGCATTTGGAATGCTGCTGATTGTTGCAGGTTGCTTATACCTTTCTGGTAAGAAAGTCGCTAACTAATAGATTTAGCTTTCTTGCAGCTTTGCACAATGTAAACCCCACCCAAAATAATAATCACCCCAATGTACTGTGCTATGGTAATTTTTTCCTGTAAAAAGAGAATACCAAGAATAATGGTGACAATGGGTTCAAACACAGAAAGGATAGACGCTTTTGTGCTGTTAATAGTACGCATAGCTACGTACACCAGATAAATAGGTAATACAGTTGCAAGAATTGCTAACCCGCTGATGTTCCCAATAACCCAAGCTGTAGTTGGTATGTACACAGAGCCTTTGTAGGCTATAAGTAAAGCAAAAACTAAAAAGTTACCCAAACAAATGCAAAAGGTACCACTTACTACTGACAAGCTTTTAATGGCACGCTGAGAAGAATAAAAATACACACCGAAAGCAAAAGCACAAAAAAGCCCCCAACCAATTCCTTCTAGGCTTAAGTGCCAATTGCTAGGATCACTTAAGAAAAGAACTCCCACCAATACAATAGCCAGGCCTTTTAAAATAACGGAACTTGGTGGATTTTTGCCGTGCAACCAGTCAAGTAGCACTACAAAAATAGGGTAGCAGTAGAATAGAACCATGGCCAACCCGCTGCCAATATACTTAATAGCAAAAAAATAAAAGCTAGTGGCACTTGCATAAAAAATAGAAGAAATACCTATAGTCAGCAGACCTTTTTTGGAAATAACGTCCTTCCAATGTTGCTTAGTATTTAAAAAAGGCAGCAGCACAACAACCGACAAAAGAAAACGCCAAAATAGGAATTCGTTGATTTCAAGCCCTGCTTGAAGCAAATAGACGCCAAATAATCCTAAGCTTCCGTAAAGAGCCCCAGACAAAATTGCCATCCACGTTCCTAAATTCATATTAAGTCATTCTTACAGTAATGGGTTATATAACAAGTCTATATTGAACAGAAACAGAAAGCACGCAGTTTTATGCACTATTTTAAAAATACCTACTTTGTCTTGCTTTATAATTTAATTACTTGACAATTTAGATATGAAACACTATATAACGTTCATCATCAAAACACACTATTAAGGAAATCAAATGAAAAAATCGAAAATATTAGCATTGGCTTTGTGCCTTACTTGTTTACCAGTACATGGAGCTGCAACTGGAGAGGCTGGCACAGAAAGTGTAGACTTAGCAGCAGTTGGTATGGCTCCTCACTTTAGAGTGTTTAATGATACTGACGCAGAACTAGCAGCTGTATACCCCGGCACAATGACAGGCTGGAATAAAGTTGATGTTGAAGGCATTGATATTATTTCTGTAGTCCGCAAAATTGAAGC
The DNA here is from genome assembly GCA_037138055.1 of Alphaproteobacteria bacterium. Classification (GTDB taxonomy): domain Bacteria; phylum Pseudomonadota; class Alphaproteobacteria; order Paracaedibacterales; family CAITNM01; genus CAITNM01. The sequence continues at coordinate 19,489 of JBAXJB010000004.1, forward strand.
TGATTGGAAATCTGCCACTGGAGAAGAAATACTAGCTTTACGTTCTTTCTATTTTAACAAGTTTTTTAATTTCATGGATGGTTTAAAAGAAAGAAGAGAAGATACAATAGACATGGCTTTGTGGAATGACATACGCCAAGAAGCAGCTACAGCCGAAGCGGGTGGCGTAGGCGAACTTCAATGGCATTTAGTAGAAGTTATGTTCATGCGTGGTTTATTATTAGCATCAGGCGGTGGAAGCCCAGAAGCACAAGACTTATTAAGCACAGTTCCTGATATGAAATTATTTTTTGGTGCACTAGCTGATACACCAGCACACCTAAGAATACCTGGTCAACCAGTGGTACCTGCATGGCAGCATTCTTCTGTGGCTTGCATTATAAACAGTACTGATGATGAAGCCAGAGGCCAGGATGTACATAAACCAAGACTACAGCCGCATCCACTAGACTGGGACACAGTAAAACCTATCAGCAAAGAAGCTAAGCGTCTTGGATTACACAAAGAAGTTTATTTACCAATGGTAGATGCTGGTAAAATTGGCATTACAACTCTGGTAAAAATGTGGTTGCACCAAATTTTCGGCGTACCCTTAACGTATGGCGAATACACTGCCCATGGCATTAATTTAGGTTCAGCTGTTGGCGCAATGCACGACGAAGCACATGGTATTGTTGATAACCGCAGAAGAGAAGTAAAACAAGCAATAATAAGCTTGTTGAATGCAGCAAGTGCTGCTGGTAAAAACCCAAGAGCTGAAGCTTTACCACTTGCAACTAGGCACATGGTTTCTCGTTTTAATGCGCTTAACCAAACATTATTAGCATATGTAGAAGCTAAAGAACGTAGAGCTGTAGAAGCCTTAAGCGCTGCAAAAGCATTGGCACCAGATGATGCTGATAATGCTGAGCGTAGAGAAGCTGAAAAAATTGCACGTAGACAATATAACACTGGTATTACAGCGTTATTCCAAGCATTGCATGAAGCATATGCAATGAAAGCAAATGTACTTGAAGCACCAACCCTTGAAAAGGCAATCACGCGCTTGTGTGCAAACGCTACAAGTGGAGAAACTTCAGAGAAATTTAATGAATTAGAGACTTTCTTCAATCCACGCTCTGATTTAACTAATGAAGAAATTTTTGCAAGAATAGAAACACGTTCTTTAGCATCAGTTGGCGTTCATGTTTATGGAGCAATTGTACCAACGACAATTGCTGAATATGCAGCGCAAGGTAAAGTCTTTATGGACACGTTGCAAGTAAACCGTGGAGCAGTATACACAGAAATACTTTTTGATGTGTTTGGCGGAAAACGCGTAAAAATACAAGTGCCAACGACACACTATTTGGTAAACACTGCAAAAGATGAAAATGCCGTACTAAGTTTAGTTGGGCAAAAGGTATCTGAAGCTAATGTGCCAACCAATGAACAAAGACAAGACTTGCGGGAAGCAGATGAAACAATCAAAAAAGTAGCTTTAAAGCGAATAGAACGTTGGTTAACAGAAGTTGAAGCACGCACAAACACTTTAGTTTCTGGCTTAACCGCTGATGTGTTAGCTCATGTTCCTGCTGAAGCGATGGCTGCTTACAATCAACTAGTAGCAGCCCAAAATGATGAATGGACAAGATTTATGCCATCAGTAGCGTTGATCCCATGGGTTGCACCAGCACCAGAGGTTGCACCAGCAGTTACAGAAACTGCCTAGTACTATGGAGCACCTAGCTAACCGTAAAAATTAGGTAGAATTAAATCAGGAGCAACTTTTGGTTGCTCCTTTTTTTACAACTAATCGACAGAACTAAAGTGCTGATAAGCTTTTTTGTTATTGTTTATAGCAGCTCCGTTTTCACAATCTTTAAATTCATTTTTCAAAAACCGTTGCCAAAATGGGCTAAATGGTTTTTCAAAAATTTTGACACCTTCTTTTAATAAATTGGATACTGGAACCCAAGTACATTCACTGACTTCTTTACCATCAACCTTTGGTGTGCCTTCAAATTCGTCACACACATAAAGAAATTCCACCAAAGATTTTTTATCAGGTCGAACTGTATGAGCAACAGCTACAAGCTTTAGTTTGTCTTTATTTAATGTAATGCTGACTTCTTCACGGGTTTCCCGAATTACTGTTTCCTCGGGTGACTCTCCCTTTTCTGAAATTCCACCAATAATATTTGCTATAGTTTTTTGTTGTTCATTTATTATTAAAATTTCCTTCGCACCTGTTTCGGGGTTATTTCGCAGCAAATATACAGCAGCTGCAGTGTATGCGTAGTTAAGTTCTGGGATATTTCGGCCATTCGCATAAAGATACGTTAAAGTTTTTAATGTCGTGTCTGATTCACAAAATTTAAGACCAATATTTTCTAGCTTAGTAGAAAAATCCCCATGATTAACTGGGATTTTCACATATAATCCATAGTTCTTGTAAGATTTTTGCATTTCTGCCATGACTCTTTTTAGCTGATTAACAGCTCCATTTGATGGAGTTTTAAGCGTTATAACAATGTTTTTATATGAATCTATTTTATGATCAAGGCCATTTAATTTAGTGTTTAAAGAAGCAGGAACTATTACCTGTGCCTGAACATCTGCGGCTTCTATTTCTAGAAGTACCGATAATGCAACGAATAAGAACTGCAAGTTTTTTAAAAAGAACATTGGGAACGAAAAGTTAAGTAACTAACAACGTTGTAAGTTATATTTTTTTGATAAACAAGTCCCTGATTTATGATTGATTATCCTTCAATAAAACTAAAGCGTTGATACGCTTGTTTGTTTCTATTGATAGCTGCACCTTTTTCTAAGTCTTTAAACTCCCCCTTTAAAAGCTTTTGCCAAATGGGACTGAAAGGTTTTGCAAAAATTTTGACACCGCTTTTTAGTAATTCTGAAAGTGGGGCCCATGTATATTGACGAGCTTCAATTCCATCAGCGATTGGCTGACCTTGAAATTCATCGCAGGTATAGAGAAATTCAACGTAGGATTTTTTATCAGCCCTGACTGTATGACATACGGCTACTAACTTTAATTTAGATTTATTTAAGTCAACACTTACTTCTGCACGAGCACATCTAACTACAGCATCTTCCGGTGATTCCCCCTTTTTCAAACAGCCACCTACAAGATTAGATATAGTTTTTTGGGGTTCATTAATAACTAAAGCTTCTTTAGCACCGTTTGGATTAGTCCGTAATAGACACACTGCTACCACTGAATAAGCATAATTTATATCAGGAATACTGCGCCCATTGGCATAAAGGTAGGTTAAAGTTTTAGCATCGCTATTTAATTCGTACAATCGTAACCCCAACTTTTCTAACTTTGCTGAAAACTCCCCTGCACTAACTGGAATATGAACGTATAAACCATAGTTTCTGTATGTTACGCCCATTTCTGTGATTATCGTTTGAAGAGAAGAAATATTTCCCGATGTAGGCTCATCAAGCGTTATCACAATATTTTTGTAAGCATCTAGTGTGTATACGTATTTTTCTTTTTCTAACAAAGTCATTAAGTGATCAGGAATAACAGTTTGCACCTGAACTTCAGACGCTTCTCCTTCCAAAACTTTTATTGCTTCAGCGGCCTCTATTTTGAATAAAAAGGAAATAATAATGAATAAGAGAGGGCAATTTCTCAAAAAAGTCATAAATTTTAATAAAATCAGACAATAATGCATGCTAACTTAGCCTCTAAAACATTTCAACGGCTTTTCGAACAAGAGTTTTTTGTGTAATGATTTAACGCAAGTATAACTATTTTAAAAACGAGAAATGGCACAACCATCTGGTCAACCCTTACCTTGGCAATTGAATTTTCAAGATGCGGCATCTCCAGTAATGGAAGGCTTACATGATATGCATAACCTGTTACTGTATGTCATAACAGGAATTGCCGTAGTAGTTTTTTTACTTCTCGCTTATATATTTTACAAGTTTCATCACAGACGACACCCTACCCCCATTGCATTTACCCATAACACAACTCTTGAAGTACTTTGGACAATAATACCCATAATTATTTTGATTATAATTGGTATTCCATCTGTTAGATTGCTGCACAAAATGGAAGCGCCGATCAATGCTGAGATGACCATTAAAGCTGTTGGGCACCAATGGTATTGGAGTTATGAATACCCAGATGCCAAAAACGAAGGACAACACTTTGAATTCGATAGCTACATGATTGAAGAAAAAGACCTAAAACCTGGGCAATTGAGGTTGCTAGATGTTGATAACCCAATGGTTGTACCTATTGATACAACTATTCGTGTGCTTATTACAGCAGCTGATGTGCTACATAGCTTTGCAGTGCCTTCCCTTGGAATTAAGCGAGATGCAGTTCCGGGACGTGTTAACGAAACCTGGTTTAGTATTAAAAAACCTGGTACGTATTATGGCCAGTGTTCTGAGTTATGCGGCGCAAAACATGGGTTCATGCCGATTGCCGTAAAAGCCGTTTCAAAGGAAGACTATCAGGAATGGTTAAAATCAAAAACAATGCCTGAAACCAAGCCAAAGGAATTGCTGAACCACCAAGAAAACTCGAAAAAGGGCCACGTGATTACAAGACATAAGGAAAACGCATGACAGTATCACATTCTCATCCAACCGGTTGGCGCCGTTGGTTGCTTTCTACCAATCATAAAGACATTGGTACCCTGTATCTTTTCTTTGCAGCTTTTGGCGGACTTTATGGTGGAATACTTTCCATGTTGATGCGCGCTCAACTAGCACATCCGGGGGGCACATTGATTGAAGGACAACTTTACAATGTAATCATTACCGGTCATGGATTCTTAATGGTGTTTTTCATGGTAATGCCAGCCTTAATTGGCGGGTTTGGAAACTGGTTTGTGCCGCTTTTAATTGGCGCACCTGATATGGCCTTTCCAAGACTAAATAACGTAAGTTTTTGGCTGATGGTGCCTTCAATTATTTTGTTAACCTTATCAATGGTTGTTGATGCAGGCGCAGGCACTGGGTGGACAGTTTACCCACCCTTAAGTTCATTGATAGGTCACAGTGGAATGGCTGTTGATTTTGCCATTTTAAGTTTGCATGTGGCTGGAATTTCTTCAATTTTAGGAGCGATTAATTTTATTACCACCATTTTCAATATGCGTACCCCAGGTATGGGGTTTCATAAAATGCCACTGTTTGTGTGGGCAATTTTAGTAACGTCATTCCTACTTTTACTTTCAGTTCCTGTGCTTGCAGGTGGCCTTACTATGTTGCTAACTGATAGGAATTTTGGAACAACTTTTTTTGAACCAGCTGGTGGAGGTGACCCCGTATTGTTTCAACACCTTTTCTGGTTCTTTGGTCACCCTGAAGTTTATGTAATGATCATGCCTGCGTTTGGTATTGTCAGCCATGTGATTTCAACCTTTGCGCGCAAACCTGTATTTGGGTATTTAGGCATGGCATATGCTATGGTTTCTATTGGGTTTTTAGGCTTTGTAGTTTGGGCGCACCATATGTTCACCGTAGGTTTAGACCTTTCTACTAAAACCTATTTTACAATTGCAACAATGATTATTGGTGTTCCAACGGGTATAAAAGTATTTAGCTGGATGGCAACTTTATGGGGCGGGTCAATAAAATTCACAACACCAATGTTATTTGCCAGCGGATTTATTCTGTTATTCACAATTGGTGGATTAACAGGCATTGTGCTTTCCAACGGGTCAGTAGATGTGTCGCTACATGATACGTACTACGTGGTGGCCCATTTTCATTACGTATTGTCGATGGGTGCCATGTTTGGTCTGTTTTCAGGAATATATTACTGGATCGGAAAAATGAGCGGATACCAATATAATGAAACATTAGGAAAAATTCATTTTTGGCTAACGTTTGTGGGCGTAAACATTGCGTTTTTCCCCATGCATTTTTTAGGGCTTGCTGGTATGTCAAGACGTGTTCCCGATTACCCTGATGCGTATTCTGGTTGGAACTATGTATCATCAGTTGGTGCTGTGATTTCGTTTTCAGCGGCCTTGTTTTTCTTTTATGTAATTTACAGAGTGTTTAAAGATAAAACGCCCTGCCCGAATAACCCGTGGGGCGATGGGGCAGATACATTAGAATGGACGCTTCCTTCACCTCCTGAATTTCATAGCTTTAAAACACTGCCGGTTATAAAGTGATAATCCACACTACAGACATAAGCCCTTCAGTACGCAATTTTTGGGAACTATTAAAACCCCGAGTTATGAGTTTGGTAATTTTTACCGGATTCTGTGGCTTGTGGATTGCCCCTGGTCATATTCACCCCGTTTTAGGATTTACCGCCATTTTATGTATTGCGGGGGGTGCAGGTGCTGCGGGATGTTTAAACATGTGGTACGAGCGTGATATTGATAAACGCATGACTCGCACAATGGCAAGACCAACAGCGTCTGGTTTAATACATCCTGATTCAGCGTTAGCATTTGGTGTTATACTAAGCATACTGTCGGTCACGGTTTGCCAAGTAGCGGTGAACACAACAGCTGCAGCGTTGCTTGCACTCACCATTGGATTTTATATTGGAGTTTACACTGTTCTTTTAAAACCTAATACGCCACATAATATTGTAATTGGTGGTATAGCGGGCGCCTTGCCCCCTGTAATTGGTTGGGCTGCTGTATCTCCCCTTGATTGGCGCCCTTGGAGTTTATTTTTAATTATATTTTTATGGACACCTGCACACTTTTGGGCCCTCGCCTTAAACTACGCAGCTGAATATGCTGAAGCTGGTTTGCCAATGATGCCAAACACAGCAGGCATCAAAAAAACAAAAATATATATTATAATTTACGCGGTATTAACCGTAGTTAGCGCTATTATACCCTACGTGCTTGGAATGGCTGGATGGCTTTATTTAGGTTGCACACTTGTATTTGGCGCAGGATTTGTATTTTTAACGGTAAAACTTTATAAAAGTGAAGATTTGCGCGAAGGACTTAGGGTTTTTGCATTTTCAATTTTGTATCTTTTTGTTATATTCGCAGCGCTTATAGCTGATAGGAAAATTTATGGACAAACACTTTAAACAGCGCAACCGCGCACTTTTATGGCTGCTAGTAGGATTAAGCTTGCTACTGTATGTAGTAGCATTTATTAGAATGAAAGGTAGCATTTAATGGCTTGGGAACATCTTAAATACGCAAAATGGTTTGATAATGCAGACAGTGCTGTTGACTACATTCACGAACTTTATAACAAAGCCGTTTCACAAATTTGTGATAATTTCAGTGAGTTTGAAAAAAGTGGAGAAGTTCCAAATGATCATGCTGAATTTAGTTATTATCCCTTCATTGGTGTAAGCATTGGTCACGATGATTTATTCGTTGACCCGAGTTTTGCTTATGGTGTGATTAATGAACCAGGACATTATGGAACAACCGTTACCGCACCAGAACTTTATGATGCATATTTTCGTGAACAAATAAGCTTAATTATTGAACGCCACGGTGTTTCAGTTGTAGTTGGGCATAGCGATTGTAAAATCCCCCTACCCTTTGTAATTGAACATTCGCACGCACAATTTGATGTTGATGAGCTTATGAGATTGAGAAGTAATTTTGTGCTTCCTGATTTAAAGCGAATAGATGATTCTTTTGCCAATGCCACTTTTGTTCCAGATGGTTATCGACCTTTAGCTTTGTTCACAGGAGAGAGAGTAGATTTTTCTTTGCAACGACTCCACCATTACACAGGCACTCCACCTAACCAATTTCAAAATTTTATTCTGCTTACAAACTATCAGCGCTATATAGACGAGTTCATTAGCCAAACATCACACATAATTGAACATCATCGAAAAGATGACTGGGAACTAACTGGACCTGGTGGAGCAGTTTTAGCATCGCATAAACAAAACACAACTGAATTGCCAAAACTATTGCCCCAGATGCCAGCCTACCACTTTAAAAAACCTGGGAAAAATGGCATCAGCATTATTAATATTGGTGTGGGCCCTAGTAATGCGAAAACAATTACTGACCATTTGGCTGTTTTAAGGCCTCATTGTTGGGTTATGCTTGGGCATTGCGCTGGACTCAGGGCAAGCCAAGTTCTCGGAGAGTACGTACTAGCAGACGGGTATGTACGTGAAGACCACGTGCTAGACGATGATTTACCAAAATGGGTACCTGTGCCACCAATTGCTGAAATTCAGCAAGCGCTTCAACAATCTGTTTTACACATTTTTGGAAAAGGTGAATGTGAGCTAAAATCTGCCATTCGTACAGGTACGGTACACACAACAGACAATCGTAACTGGGAATTACAAAGCAAAGCACTGTACGAAAGATTCCGCCAAAGCCGGGCGATTGCCGTTGATATGGAATCAGCAACTATAGCAGCTAATGGATTTAGGTTTCGCGTGCCATACGGCACACTATTATGCATTTCCGACAAACCTATTCATGGGGTAATTAAACTTCAGGCCATGGCCAATGAATTTTATAAAAATAGGGTAAACAACCACTTGCATGTAGGTATCGAAGCAATGGAAATTTTACAAAAAATGGATCCACAACGATTGCATTCTAGAAAGTTAAGAGGTTTTGATGAGTGTCCGTTTAGATAAAACATTCAACTAAGGAGCAATCAAAAATAATTTTATGTCTCTAGCTATTGACTTTTTAAGTAAAAAAACTATATACCCTAAAGCGTTTTATATAGATTAAAGCAATATGAGAAAATATTAGAATGGGGAGAATGGTTATGAAAAGTAATAATTCTATCAGACTGGTAAAATATGTTAACGATTCAGAAGCAATGCTAGGGAGTCAAATCCACAAGCACAGTGTAACAAGAGCAATTCTATCAGAGGATTTCAATTTCAACCCTGATTTGATTGCATATACCATGCTAGAAGCAGTAAAGAAATTGAAACAACAGAGTGATTCCATTGACTTATCCCCCGACAAGAGCTTTCGAAAAGTCTTGGGCATTGAAGGGTTTTAGGTCATCAGCGCCTTCACCAACGCCGAGTGCAACAATTGGAATGACAAATTGTTTTGATAATGCAACAACAACACCGCCTTTGGCGGTACCATCTAGCTTGGTAACAACTAAACCGTCAATGCCTATAAGCTCTTGAAAAATTTTAACTTGATCTATAGCATTTTTACCGGTTGTAGCATCTAGCACTAACAAAACTGTATGTGGTGCAGATGGCTCCGCTTTTTTGAGCACTCGAACAATTTTTTCTAGTTCGTCCATTAGGTGTTTTTTGTTTTGTAATCTACCAGCAGTATCGATACATAAAACATCAGTGTTGCTTTGAATTGCTTTTTGATAGGCATCAAACGCTAAGCCTGCAGCATCACCACCTGGTTTTGTAATACAAACATCTATACCTAAACGTTTTCCCCACACTTGCAATTGTTCAACTGCTGCTGAACGAAACGTATCACCAGCTGCCCAAATTACTTTTTTTCCTTCGCCAATCCACTGTTGGCTTAATTTAGCAATAGTGGTAGTTTTCCCCGCTCCATTCACCCCGATCATTAGAATAACGTGTGGCTTGTTGGTAATGCGCAAAGGAACTGCAACAGGCACTAAAATTTTGGTGATTTCCGCAGCCAGCCATTCCTTAATTTCTTGTTCTGAAATTTCTTGGTGCATACGCTGTTTTTTCAACAAATCACGAAGCTCAGAAGCAGTTTGTACCCCAAGGTCAGCTGCAATAAGCATTTCTTCAAAAGCATCTAAGGTGTCTTCATCTAACTTTCGATGCAAAAATACAGATGTGATTCCTTGAGTAATGCTTTGAGAAGTCTTTGAAAGGCCAGATTTTAGTTTTTGCCAAATGCTCACAGTAGTTGTCCGATAAGATGTTGATTCGTATTTTGAACAATTTTAACGGAAATTACAGATGAAATGCTAGCTGCCCCTGGAATTTGAATAGGGGCAAAATGATCAGTTTTACCTTTTATGGTGCCATTCTCTGATTCTTCAACCAGCACGTTCAAGGTTTGACCAGTAAACCGTCCAAAAGTTCGACTTACGGCTAGGTCACCTTGATCACGGAGCTGACGTGCCCGTTCTTTAATAATACCTCCTGGTAGCTGCGGCATGCGCGCTGCAGGTGTTCCAGGACGAGGTGAATAAGGAAACACGTGAAGATAGGTTAAATCACACTCGTCAACAATGCGGAGTGAATTTTCAAACATTTCATCAGTTTCTGTAGGAAAACCTGCAATTAAATCGGCGCCAAACACAACATCCGGACGCAGCATTTTTGCACGGTTGCTAAAGGCAATAGCATCTTCACGCAAATGGCGACGCTTCATGCGTTTTAAAATCATGTTATCACCGGCTTGTAAGCTAAGGTGCAAATGCGGCATAAGTTTTGGTTCATCACCTATTAGTCGCCATAGGTCTTCATCAATTTCCACAGGATCAAGGGAAGACAAGCGAAGACGTTTTAATTCAGGAATAAGTGCCAGAACGCGACGAATCATTTGACCAAGGGTTGGCTGACCCGGCAGATCAGCGCCATAAGCAGTGATATCAACACCTGTGAAGACAATTTCTTGATAGCCATTTTCCAAAAGACTACGGATTTGTGCAACAATTTCTCCAATAGCAACACTTCTAGAATTTCCACGACCATAGGGAATAGTGCAGAATGTGCAACGATGATCACAGCCATTTTGCACTTGCACAAAGGCACGGGCTTTACCATCAAACCCTGATACCAAATGAGCAGCGGTTTCTTTAACTTCCATAATGTCGCTAACAACAACTTTGTCGGCGCTGTGCAAATTCATGTACGTGTTGAGCTGCATTTTTTCTTCGTTGCCGATAACCTTAGAAACTTCAGGCATTTGCTGATATTGAGCAGGATTAATCTGAGCACTACACCCTGTCACAACAATTTTCACATCAGGATTTGCTCGGTACATTTTACGAATTGTTTGGCGTGCTTGACGTTCAGCCTCTGCTGTTACGGCACAGGTATTAATGAATACAGTATTAGCCACCCCAGCCTGAGCAGCTAAGTCTTGAATGACTTTTGATTCGTATGTATTTAAACGACAGCCAAGCGTAATGACCTGATTCAAAGATGACATTTCTGCAGCAACTTGTTAAAAGTTCCCAAATATAACACAACTACCGAAAAAATTGGGAATTATATTCGCCGATACTATTACCAGCTAGTTAAACATGAAAAAATTTACTTTAAGGAATGTTCTATTTGTTTCTGTAATAAGGTTTCTGCACCAGGGGCATTGCCACAAAAATAGATTCCTTGGCACTGGTTAATCGCAAGATCCATAAGTTGTTGTGGTGGTAAAATTAACTTATTAGGATTAGATATACCAAGTTTAAGCTGGGGCAAGTTGCTGTTCCAGTATCCAAAACTCATACAAATTTCATTGAGATTAATGCCAGCTATTTTAAAAAATTCTTGAACTCCCCCAACATCATAAACGCACTGAGTCACAACAAAATCAGGTGATTCTTTAAGCTTTAAGGCAAAGCTTTCTTGTTCTGCTTTTGAATCTCTGATGATAGGCGTTGGATTCACAACAATACCAACTTTCGAGAAATACTTTTTAGCTATTGCAATAGCTTCTCTAGGCTGAACCTCAGATGCAACTGCGTCTTCAACTAGATCTCCAAAAACAAGAAGACCATATGAATTTTTTCCAGTCTTATTTGGTTGTTGTTCTAAAAATTCCTGAAGTTGATCTATCGTTGAAAAATCTCTCGTCCTCAGGTGAATCATGCTTAGTCTATGGGAAAAATTGATATCTGGTTCTTGCCAAGGGTTCAAATTAGATCGTGGAATATGCGGATAACTGGGGATAATATCAAAATACGTTCGCAAATCAAGAGAACCATCAACTACGTCGAAGGCGCTTTCCAGATTATCTGAGTGTTTAGAAGGAAAGTTTTCTGCAAATAACTTCATTTAAACATTGGTACTACTTAGCTACAAAAGTTACATTGGCGGAGAGAGTGGGATTCGAACCCACGGAACGCGTGAGCGCACAACGGTTTTCGAGACCGTCCCATTCAACCACTCTGGCACCTCTCCTCGTGATTGAAAATAAGCCACAAATTTGCCATAAATTCAAGAACGCGCATAAAGTAAGAGTTTGTGCTATTGCTGTTAAAAGGTTCTTAACTCTTTAAAGATTAAAATAAAATAAGGAAAATTTTGAAATAACGTTTATGAAGCTAAAATATTTTTTATTATGGGTATGTTTTATTTGCATGAGTTCGGCATTTGCTGGACCTTTGTTTGATAGGTTTAAAGATAAACAGCAACAAGCGTTGGTTGATTTTGGAAATCAAAATTTAAAAAATGTTGGAGGCCATGTTTTTTACCCTTTTGGTGGGCCTGATATCACCTATCCACTTCTGATGTTCCCTAATTTTGAAGTGCTAACATTAATGGGACTAGAGCCAGCCAAACCAGTGGATGCTCCTGTAGAGCTAGATAACAAAGCGCTTAATAATTTATCATCGCTATATAGAAGCAGTTTTTTCAGAACAATCGATATGGCAGCAGGACTTCGAAATGTAGCTGACCTTATCTTAAAACAGCTTGAAAATCTTGAAGCTACTAACGTTACTGTTCAGCCAATTGAAGGCAGAACAAACGCTGTTGAGATAAAATTCATTTACAACAGTAAACCAAGAATGATTAGGTATTACAAAGCGGGACTTAACAACGAACAAATTAATCTTGAATTTTTGGAAACATTAAAACCATTTGATGTTGTTCTTTTTAAGGCTGCATCATACTTACCACACCAAAAACCATTTTCAATGTTTAGAAATTTCATGTTGGAAAATGCAAAAACTTTCGTGCAAGATAGCACTGGTATTCCATATGATTATTTGAAAGATCGTTTTAGTTTAGACCTGCATGGCCAATATTTAATGCCATATAAATTCCCAGGTGGATTTGAACAACAAGATTTCAGAAAATACAGCGAAGAGTTAAAGAAACCGGTGTTAGATATTTGTTTTGGTTATGGTTGTAAGAAAGTTCCAACCAATATTTTGATAGCAACGCGTAAAGAAACGCCAAGTTTATAAATTAGAGATAGGGTGAATGAAAAATATAATTGTGGTGTTAAGCGGATTATTGATTGGGTATTTAGAAGCGACAGCAGAACCCCCCACAGAAGTTGCCGACCCAGGAAGCCCTGCCTCAGCAAGATCAAGAACTATATCGTCATCATCTGTATCGGGACCTCAAAAAACAAAACCCATATACATAGCTTATGAATTACCTCACTACGAAATCCTCATAAAAGACTTCAAAAAAAGAGTCGCAGGTTCAAAAGCTACAGATACGAATACACTAAAAGAAGAGCTTTTTTCTATACTAAGAAGCGCTTGTTTTAAAGACTCTTCATTCTTAGAGAAAATACAAAATTATGTTAAATTAGAAAAAAATCTCTCAACAAAAAATACGATTCTTGAGTGGTTTAATATGTTTAAATCAGAGAGAGCACATCAATTAGATATTTACACGTCTGTAATTAGTGATCTGCTTAATGGGTACGTACGAGTAAACGTAGATGAGGCAGCTAGTAATGCAACTATACTTAGTTTCAGAGAACTACTTGAAGCAGCAAAGGACAACTTAGATTTAAAAGATATAGAAAAAATTGTGCAAAATGTCTTTTTTTCCAAAAAAAGCACAGAAGAAAAAATAGACGAAAAATCTGATACGGCAGAATTAGATGATACAGATTCACTTAAAACTGAGTGCGGGTTACTATTCTTGACCTGCCTAGAGCCATACAAATTTTCCACCCCATCAAGATCTCGCACAAGCTCGTTCTTCTAAAACACACACGAATGGACAGATGATATTTTGCCAAACATCAACAAATCCCTTATGATGTGGAGAAATTAAGTACTGAGTCAGTAGTTGCAAACTCTCGCTTGTGAAGAAAAAAAAGCTCTATGGGCTATATGCTGGGTAACATTTTTATGGAGCATGGCATCTTTAATGGTGTTTTCACTGCTTCCATTTTTTTTAACTGAAGAACTGCATGTTTCTAAAACAACTTTAGGATTCATTGAAGGAATTGCCATATTCATGGCGTTTATGAGTAAAGTTTTTTCAGGAGTTCTTAGCGACGTTTTCAAGACCAGGCGCTCTCTTATTATTACCGGCACCATTGGCACCATACTGGTAAAGCCCCTATTTGCATTGTCTTCGGGTGTTTGGTCTATCTTTTGGGCGCGAGCACTTGACCGTATTAGCAAGGGCGTTAGGTCAGCACCGTCTGATGCATTAATTGCCGACATTAGCCCGAAATCACGCCAAGGAACTTCGTACGGCATGCGTTACACCATGGAAACAACTGGTCTTGTGGTTGGTGGTGCTTTAGCTTCTGGCTTGTACGCCCTAACTGAAAGCTACCGCATTGTATTCTGGTGCTCTATAATTCCTGGAATTTTCGCGCTGATCGTGCTTTACAAATTTGTGCATGATAACAAAGCTATTAAAGAACAAGCTGCCTGGCATTGGTCAGAAGTGCGTCATTTGCCCAAACGCTATTGGCAAATTTTAGGGGGCATTTTCATTCTAATGCAAGCACGTTTTAGTGAAGCTTTTTTAAACATACGCGCGAAAGATTTCGGTTGGTCAGTGGCACTCATACCACTGCTGTTTGTCTGTTACAACATAGTATGTGCAAATACGGCATGGCCTGTAGGCAAAATAGCAGATCGCACTAGTCGTATACGCGTTTTGTTCTTTGGATTATTGGTTCTGGTAGTTGCAAACGTCATTATGATTATTGCGCCGAATAAGTGGTGGATTATTGCTGGATTTATGCTGTGCGGCTTGCATATGGGAATGACCCATGGAATGCTTTCAACCCTGATTGCTGAAAACACCCTCCCCCATTTACGCGGCACTGCATTTGCCATGTATTACCTTGTAACAGCAGTTGCTGTACTAATTGGTAATACCATCGCAGGATTTTTAGCAGAGCATATATCAGGAGGGGCTTTTTACGGTGGGTTAATTTTCACAAGCCTTGCTGGAATTTATTTTTATAAATTATCACAAGTAAATGAATAACACTTTTCACAGTTTCTGCCGAAAATTCTTTTCTGATAATGTCTATGGTGGATTATTAATTGTATTATCCACGGCTGCTTCGGCCACCACCAATGGCACCACCCACAGCATTTCAAAGAATCTACCCCCAATGGAAATTTTGTTTTTCAAATGTTTAATGGGGTTATGCCTGCTGTTAGTTGTATACAGACAGAGGTTTTTCTCGTTTTTTAAAACTGCAATTTTACAAATTCACTGCTTAAAAGGTGCCTGTGGAGCGCTAGGAAATTGGGCGTGGATTAGCGCTGTGCAATGTTTGCCTTTGGCAGAATCATCCGCCTTATCAATTACCAGTGCATTTTTCACCAGCCTGGGTGGCATGTTGTTTTTCAAAGAAAAATTTCACCGAAAAGCATGGATTGCAATTATTGTCGGTTTTACAGGCGTGTTATTAATTTTACACCCTAGTCAAAAAATATTTAGCTATTATGCATTTTTACCGCTTTTATCGGCTGTGTTTTTTTCAGCATCGTCATTATTTGTAAAGCGCTTAAGCCAGGATGATTCTTCCCAAACCACCTTAATATACCTTTTGATGTTCATGGCATTTTTCGCTTTACTAAGCCAAGCACACACTCCGTGGATTTGGCCAGAATTTAATGATGCACCTAAACTTGCTGTGATTGGATGCAGCTATGTAGTTACCCAGGTATGTTTAATTGAAGCATATACTTACGCCCACACTAGCTTTTTAGCGCCGTTTAAATATGCACGTTTCCCAGCCAGTATTTTTACAGGCATGCTATTTTTTGCTGAAATCCCCCCTTTAACTACTTTAATAGGAGGAGGAGTTATTTTGCTGAGTTATGGCTGGTTGCTTCGGGTTGAATACAAAAAACGAAAGTAGTATTACCTAAGCGGCTGCATCTTCTGTTGATATTGCGGAACATTTAGATTTTCGTTGACGGACACTCATCGATTTTAGCTGTCCACAAGCTGCCAAAATATCGCGGCCTCGTGGCGTGCGCACGGGTGATGCATACCCTGCCCTGTACACAACCTCAGCAAATGCAGAAATTGCTTGAGGTGTTGAGCATTCATAAGGACTGCCTGGCCAAGGATTAAAAGGAATTAAATTGATTTTTGCTGGAATACCACGAATTAACTGCACCAGTTTTCTAGCCTCTGCTACTGAATCATTAACCCCTTTTAACATAACGTATTCAAAGGTTATGCGACGTGCATTACTAACGTTGGGGTAATTTCTGCAAGCTTCTAAAAGCTCTTTCAGGGGGTATTTTTTATTAATAGGCACCAATTCATTACGCAGCTCGTCAGTCACTGCATGCAGCGAAATTGCCAAGCTAACGCCCAGTTCATTACCACAACGCTCTATCATGGGAACTATTCCAGAAGTAGATAGGGTAATTTTGCGCTTTGATAGGCTTAAGCCTTTTTCATCCGTCAAAATTTTAATGGCTGTTGATACGTTATCATAGTTGTACAATGGCTCACCCATTCCCATAAGCACTACATTGCTTACATGGCGATTTCCAATAGGAGTTGGCCATTCATGAAAGACATCACGTGCCACCATAACTTGCCCTACAATTTCAGCAGAGGTTAGGTTACGTACCAATACTTGCGTTCCGGTGTGACAGAATGAACAAGTTAGCGTGCACCCAACTTGAGAAGAAATGCATAAGGTTCCGCGATCAACTTCAGGAATATGCACCGTTTCTGCTTCTTGACCATCAGGAAAGCGCAATAACCATTTTTGAGTACCATCGACCGATGCTTGCGCTTGAGAAACCGTAGGACGATCAATAGCATAGATATCGCTAAGTTTAGCGCGCCCTTCGGCTGATATGTTGTTCATAGCATCGAAGCTACGAACCCCATGATAATACAGCCAGTTCCACACTTGCTGCACACGAAATGATGGCAACCCCAATTCAGAAAATTGAGAAGTAAGTGTTTCCCGGCTTTGGCCAATAATATTTATTTTTGTCATGGACTAGATATAGGGATTATTTTTTTGATAAACAAGAGGAAGTTTTGCTTAAATTATATGCACCTTCGCAGTTTGATAATGCTTCTTCCACAATTTCTGCAGCTTTTGCACAGACTTCTTTTATATCAAGGAAAGTTGTATCTAGAACAATTGCGCCATCTGCTACTTGTAGAGGGGCTGTTTGACGATTTCCATCACGGGCATCGCGGGCTTTAATGCCTTCTAGAATTTCCTGCATAGCAACTGACCCTAATTCCTTTGTGCGCCTTATAACGCGCACTTGTTCATCGGCGGTTACATAAATTTTCACGTCTGCTTGTGGCAAAATCACAGAACCAACGTCACGCCCATCAAGTACAACCCCCTGGTAAGCTGAAGAAACACTACTAGCAAAATCACGCATTTTTTGTGTTAAGACGCGCCTTAAAGAAGGTACAACTGCTATTTGTGATGCAACAGATGCAATTTCTTCATTGCGAAGATTTTCTTCATTAATATGGTGCGTATCCACCTTTTGAGCAATTTCCTCTAAACGCACAACATCTAAAGTGTTGCCACCATCTGCTATTACCAAACGCGCAGCTTCACGGTATAAAAGCCCTGTATCTAAATGTTTAAGGTTAAACCTTTCGCTAAGATACTTAGCAATGGTGCCTTTTCCTGCACCAGCAGGCCCGTCGATCGCTACAGAAAATGCCATATAATTTTATTCTTTTTTCTTTTTAAAGAACCTGGTTTGAAAAAAACTTGCAAGTTATTTTTTTATTCATCACAATTCGGTCATGGAAAATGCAAAAATTACGATTATTGGAACGGGTTCATGGGGCACTGCCCTTGCTATGAGTTTTCATAACTCTGGCATGAATGTTACCTTGTGGGGGCGTCGCCCTGAACTTGTGGATGAGCTATGCACGTTGCGGCATTCAGCATACTTACCTGGGACATTTATCCCTCAGAATCTTTTCATTACTAGTGATGTGAATGAAATAGCTGCTTCTAACATTATTTTATGGGTAGCGCCTGTTCAGCAAAGCCTTCAGTTGTTAGAGCTTGTTAAAGCGTATATTCCCGCATCTGCCCCAATAATTATTTGCAGCAAGGGTTTAGAGCTAAACACTCAAAAACCATTATCAAGCCTTTTTAAAGCAGTATTACCTAACTCTGTTGGCGTATTATCAGGACCTAATTTTGCCGATGAAGTTGCAAATGGACTGCCAACTGCTTCTACGCTTGCGTTTGAAAATTTGGAATTAGCAAAAAAATTAAGTATTCAGCTTCGTCATCAGGCATTTAGAATTTATGCACATAATGATGTTGTAGGGGTTGAACTATCGGGGGCTTTAAAAAATGTTGTAGCCATTGCAGCTGGAATTGTTATGGGTAAAGAGTTAGGGCAAAATTGCTTGGCAATGCTTATTACCCGAGCAAGCACAGAAATCAGTCGGTTAATTAGCGCCCTTGGTGGATCAAAGGATACAACGCAAACACTAGCCGGTATGGGTGACTTAATACTAACCTGCTCTAGCGCAAAGTCACGTAATACCAGTTTAGGAATAGCCTTGGCTAAAGGGCAGTCATTGGAAGACATTCTGGGGAATCGTAAAAACGTCACTGAAGGTATTGCAACCGCTAAGGTGGCCTTTGAGTTGGCGACACACCATAAAATTCATGCACCTGTAATTAGTGCTGTTTACGATATATTATATGCTGAGAAATCAGTTGATGATGTTATGCTCACATTGTTGAGCAACCAACAAGAACAGGAACTTGAGTAATGGCATACTGGCTAGTAAAATCTGAGCCCAGTGCATGGTCTTGGGATAATCAAGTAAAGAAAAAAATCACCCATTGGGATGGCGTGCGAAATTATCAAGCACGTAATTTTCTAAAGCAAATGAAAATAGGTGACCTTTGTTTTTTCTACCATTCAATTACCGGAAAACAAATTATGGGTATTGTGAAAGTTTGCGCATCATATAAAGATGACCCAACCGATGGAACAGGCAGATTTGGCATGGTTGATATGGAATATGTAAAGCCTTTAGAAAAACCAGTTACTTTGGAAAAAATTAAAAAAACAGCCCAATTACAAGAATTGGGCTTAATCAAGCAGTCACGGCTTTCAGTTATGCCGGTCACACCTGAGCAGTGGGATTGTATTATTAGTCTTAGCCAACGGCATTAGCTTCCGCATACAATTCTTGCATCGCTTGTTCAAAAGACATTACGTTTTGCTGTTCTCCACCTAGTTTACGAATCGCTACGGTTTTTTCTTCGGCTTCGCGTTTACCAACTACATAAATGTATGGAATTTTCTGCAAAGAGTGTTCACGAACTTTATAAGGAATTTTTTCATTACGTATATCAAGTTCTGCCCGTATACTTTTTGCTTTTAGTTGTTCACAAATATTTATGGCGTATTCATTCGCTTCCGTTGTAACGCTTGCAACAACCACTTGAACTGGTGCTAGCCACACAGGAAATTTCCCAGCGTAATGTTCAATAAGCACGCCAATGAAGCGCTCCATTGACCCTAGAACTGCTCTGTGAAGCATGACTGGTCGATGCTTTTGACCATCTTCCCCTACATACGTAGCGTCTAAGCGCTCTGGTATACTGTAATCAACCTGTAATGTTCCACACTGCCATTCGCGACCTATGCAGTCTTTCAAAACGAATTCTAGCTTCGGACCATAAAAAGCACCTTCACCGGGGTTTAAGCTATATTCAATGCCTGCTGCTTGGGTTGCTGCTTTTAAGGCTTCTTCTGCTTTGTCCCAAAGTTCATCAGTGCCTGCACGCTTTTCAGGGCGATCAGAGAATCTTACTTTAAAACTATCAAATCCAAGATCTTTATAAATACCTTTTAACAAATCGCAAAAATCTTTAGTTTCTGAAATAATTTGCTCGGGTGTGCAGAAAATATGCGCATCATCTTGCACGAAGCTACGCACACGCATAATGCCGTGCAAAGAACCGCTTGGTTCATTGCGGTGACAAGAACCAAATTCAGCCATCCGTAATGGCAAATCACGGTAGCTTTTCAGACCTTGTTTGAAAATTTGCACATGGCATGGACAGTTCATTGGCTTAATGGCCAGAACTTTGTCTTCGTCATTTTCTACGGTGTACATGTTCTCACCGAATTTTTCCCAATGCCCAGATGCTTCCCATAAGGAAAGGTCAACTAACTGCGGAGTTTTGACTTCAACATAACCAGCTTTTTCCATACGACGACGCACAAAATTTTCTAGCGTACGATAAATCGTCCAACCCTTAGGGTGCCAAAATACAGAACCAATTGCTTCTTCTTGCATGTGGAAAAGATTAAGTTCTGCACCAAGCTTACGGTGATCGCGTTTTTCGGCTTCTTCTAACATATGTAGGTATTCATCTAGCTGTGCTTGAGTGGCCCAGGCAGTGCCATAGATACGCTGTAACATTACATTGCGGTGGTCACCACGCCAATAAGCACCAGCAAGCTTCATAAGCTTAAATGCGTGTCCTACTTTTTTTGTTGATGGTAAATGAGGACCGCGGCACAGATCAATAAAATCTCCCTGCCGGTACAAGCTAATAACTTGACCTTGAGGAATTCCTTCAATAATTTCTGCTTTAAAATTTTCACCCATGTTTTTGAAAAAAGGAATTGCATCGTCGCGGTTCCATTCTTCGCGAACAATTGGAATATCAGCATCAACCAATTCGCGCATGCGCTTTTCTATGGCTGGTAAATCATCTACCGAAAGAGGCTTTTTAGGGTAAATGTCGTAATAAAAACCATTTTCAATAGCAGGCCCAATGGTTATTTGAGTATCTGGATATAAATCTTTTATAGCTTGCGCAAACACGTGCGCAGCGTCATGGCGAATAACTTCAAGCCCTTCTTCTGTGGCTTTAGTAATAATTTCAATTTGGGAACCATCTGGAACGGGTTGATTTAAATCTTTTAAATCACCATTTACCCGTATTGCAACAGCTTCTCTTGCGAGTTTTGGTGAAATTGAAAACGCAACTTCTTCACCTGTTGGTAATTTATCAAATACTTTTTCAGAACCATCTTTTAAACGTAGGGAAACCATAAAACAAAAGAACTAGATATCTGTTTCATTTGTAGCACGAAAAGGTTACTA
Source organism: Alphaproteobacteria bacterium (assembly GCA_037138055.1). GTDB lineage: Bacteria > Pseudomonadota > Alphaproteobacteria > Paracaedibacterales > CAITNM01 > CAITNM01. The sequence continues at coordinate 40,688 of JBAXJB010000004.1, forward strand.
GAATAAAGATTATGAATCCATCATTTTGATAGCTTCGCTTATTTCATTATCGGCCCCACCTTCAACACCTTTAGATCCCATATCTTCGACCGACCAATAGATATTAGGGATATCACCCGTTCTAAATTCACGATAAATTGTGGACAAACCCTTCATAATTAACGCAGAGTTTGGAACAGTACTAAACCAGCTAATGTTTTTCAGCTGAAGTTCACGTACTTCTGGGCTCATTCGTTTTCCATCGTTCAGCATATTTGCATCTTCTTGCATTTTTTCTGTTGGACGAAGAGTCATCATGTACACAACAGATTTACGTACGCTATTTGTTGTATCATTTGAAAAGAGCATACTAATTCCCGGAATTTGACCAAGCACAGGAGTGTAACTTTTCGATGAATTATCTTCTCTATCGTAGATACCAGCTAAAATAGTAGTTTCACCAAATGCTAATTCTACCGTTGTGCACACTGAACTATGGTTTATTTGGCTATAACTAGACGCAGTAGCTGAAGCTGCGCCGCCAAAACCTTGAAGGTCATTAATTGTGTTACCTTCTACACGAACATCAAACTGAACCTTTAAAACTCCATTTTTATCTTTTCTAGAACCAACAGGTGTTACAGTAACACGGTATCCAACTGGCAACCTTTCAATGCTGTTGGTGCCCGTACCAGATGCAATATTTGCAACTAAATCAGTACCAGCAAAAAATTCAGAAATTTTACCAACAGCAGCAAGCAAGGTTGGCCTTGCAACAACTTCTATTCGTGCATCTGTTACATTAAATATGTTCAAAGAATAAGCTGCCCCAGCTGCCTGGCTCAACCCAAACCCTTGAGTAAAACTCTTTGAATCAGAACCATTGGGACTTTGCCCCTTCATGTTATGCCATGTGCGTGTGCTTGTGTATGTTCCAGGATTCATAACAATATTAATTGAATTTAAAATATTAGTACCTTTTGAAGTCTTTCCTTGCTCACTTACCCGCATAATTGCGCAATCAACCACAAAGGTATCAGGGTTTTTAGGGTCATAAGCACCAAGCTTTTTAGCAATTGGAGTTGCCGCAGTCCCGCCACCAACGCCTGCCAAAGGATCAGCCCCTGCTGCATCACTCGAATCATCTCCATCTGATCCTGATGAATCATCATCTGAATCGTCATCTCCTGAATCGTCGTCAGATGCAGCGGTTAGGATTAAATTTGGATTATTATGAACATTCATCCATTGATGTAATCGTCTATCAAGATATCCATCTGCTTTTTTATTTGCAGCTATATACTGCTTTCTAAAATTTTGCACTTCCAAAGGTTGATTAAGAGCAGCAGCTATCATACTTGCAGCCTTTAACACAAATGGATTATTGGGTGCCATGCTGACAGCCTTCGTAATAGTCGCATAAGCAGTTTTTAAATCATGGTTATAATAAGAAGCAGCTGCCAGTGCATATAATGACTTCACATCAGGTTGCTGCAGTAAAAGAACTTCTGCAAAGCTCTGTTGAGCTTTATTGTAATCTTTTGTTTGGTAATGCATGTAGCCTAAACGCTTGTGAGCCAGCACATTCGATGGGTCATAAACAATCGCATAGCGAAAGCCCATTAATGCCAAATCCCTAGCAGCGGAATCACCCGCAGCTGCTTTATGCAAATAATTCAAGCCATTGAGAAAATGAAGGTATGAGTTTGCGGGATCGTCAAGCAAAGCTGTGTTAAAGAGTTTTGATGCTTCTTGATATTCACCCCGTTGCATTGCATAAATGCCTTCTTTAACTTCAGAAGCGATAGAGTTTTTTTCAAGAATGGACTTTACTTCTTCAGCTGAAACTGATGGCAGCTCTTCCTTGCTAACCTTTGTGAGATCATCGCTATCACTAAAGTCGTTTAGTTGAGCAGCACTACCTGCAGGATCAACAGTTTGCATTTTTTCAGCATTGTTCACACAAGCGCTTAAAAATAGAAAAAAAGAAATCGTATAAATTGAATATCTCATTTGTGCAGATGTGCTCTTCCATATTCTTTCTATAGCGTAACCTATAGAATAGACATATGTATATATAAAATTTTACTAAATATTATTGAATCTACTATTTTTTTTTGTTTCAGATAATGTTACAATTCCTCAAAATTGTTTCATCTTTCAAAGAGCCGTCAAATCTCTGTCGTTATCAAACAAAAACCTACTAACAAATCTTGTTAGTACATACTTGTGATATTCGCGTAATAAGTGAAAAAGCCCCACATCATCCGCCTCAACAATAACCGGAAAAAGTTGTATTTCAGGCATTGTTTTTTTAAAAAGCCAAAGACTTCTTGGCATATGAAATCGACTAGTTACTAGAGCAATTGTTTTAAACTGGTGGCTACGAACCCAAACAGCTGATTCTAGTGCATTTGAAAATGTGTTTACGGCACCGTATCCAATGTCAGTAAATTGATAAAGGTGATCATAGCCTTTAAGTTGCTTGTCTTTTATAACAGAAAGATTGACGACTTTATCAACACCAGAAATTAAAATACGCTTAGCATGCAATTGATTAAAAAGTGCCATTCCTGTTTGAATTCTGTCTTTTCCACCGGTTAGAATAACAATTCCATTAACCTGATTTTTAACAGGGGAAAAATGCTGAGTCGCTTGCTGAAAATCAAGCAAACCATATGACCACACACAAAATGTGACAAAAAGAACAAGTAATTTTAAGCGCATGACCATAATTTTTTTAACAGACCTGTTGTCAGTACATATGTAATACCAACCCCAACAACAAGACAAGAGCATGGTAACAACAAATACAATAGTAGTGAAGGAGCTGCAAAACCATAAGGGAAAAAGGCCATGTGCTGTGTAGCCATATAAATGACCCAGCAGGCAACACTTGCTCCAAAAAAGCCATATATTGAACTTAGAAAAATACACCTTGCCATAAACCAACAATATAATTTCTTGATGTAAATTGGAGTTGCTCCTAGCAATGAAAGACGTTCAATATTTTGTTCTTGTTGAGCAAAAATGGCGCGAGTCATCAGCACCATAACGGCCAAAAATGCAACAATAAAGCAAACGATAATGCTGTTTAATATGTAACTTAAAATTTGAAATGATGAGACAAATTCTGCAGAGTAGCGCGGTTGAGTGTATACCTGTGCATCTGGAACCATCTCTTTAATTTGTTTTTCGATAAGATCTACTTTTTTTTGAGATGATGACTTTAAATTCAATTCAATAAAAATAGGAAATGGAATGGATTCTATCCATGATTTACTTGAAGTAGACTGAGGACTAAACATTCTCTGAAATGATTGCTCATCAATCTTTTTAAAGCTTTTAACAAGAGGAGATTTTTTTAAGAACTTCTCTAATTCTGCAGTGTCTTCTTTCAATTGTGTGGCACTACCACTGTAAGGAATAAGTACATAATTTTCTTGTTCAGGACTAAATTGCCATGCCTTTATAAAATCACGAACTCCATTTGAAGAAATACTCGCTAAGTAAAGTAACCCAATTAAAACCGACAATATCAACATAAAAGTACGACGATTTTTATCGTATAGAAGTGGAAGGTCTTTTGGCATTGAAAACATCATGCCTTCCTCATTAGTTGTGCAGTTAAGCTAGATGTTCCTCTTAAAGCACTGTATTCCCTGAGATCTCCATGTCTTAAGCGATATTCAGTATACCCTTTAGATGCAACAAGCTGTCGATTATGGGTTGCAATAATGACTGTTGTTCCCATTTTGACTAATTCTTTAAATAACCCTATTAATCGTTTTGATTGGGCTTCATCAACATTTCCTGTAGGTTCATCTGCCAATAATAATTTTGGTTTTCGAATGACTGCGCGTGCAACTGCTACTCGTTGTTTCTGACCTTCTGATAGTTCTTTAGAAAAGCGCTTTAAGTAGTCACCAAGTCCAGACCAAGCAAGCAATTCTTCTGCATACATATTTGCTTTTTTTGCGGTCACTCCCTGTAATTTCAAGGCTAATGCTACGTTTTCTTGAATGGTCAGGTGTTCAAAAAGTTCACAATTTTGCTGAACAATGCCAATTTGCTGGCGAAAGTCTGGCAGAGAGTTAATATTTAAATTTTTGGTATTAACCCCAAAAACACTAATATTTCCAGTTGTAGGCAACAATCCATTATAAATTAATTTTAGGAATGAGGTTTTCCCCATTCCACTGTCCCCGGTTAAAAAATAAAATGAATGAGACCTAAAAATAACGTTAACCTTATGCAAAACGTCTTGTTTTGATCCTTTATAAGAAAAGTTCACATCTTGAAAATGAACTAATGGAGAGGACTCTTCAGCAAGTTGCATGATTAATTTCTCGTAAAATAATTCTGGCGCACCCGATACGATTCGAACGTACGGCCTTTGCCTTCGGAGGGCAACGCTCTATCCAGCTGAGCTACGGGTGCACTTGGTGAAATGTAGCGGTATTTACACCCATTGCCAAGATAGAGATACTGATGCTTTTTCATTACTGACATTGTCATTCACTATATCAGTAAGCGCAATAGAAAAATTCAATCAAAAGAAGAGCAAGTTTCAAAACTATCCTTGAAATATTCGCTCGTAAATTTTTTGTAAAGTTTCCAAATCACTAACAGGCACACATTCATCAACATGGTGAGCAGTTTTGTTCAAAAGGCCTAATTCAATAACAGGACAGATTTTGTGCATAAAACGTGCATCTGAAGTTCCACCTGATGTTGAACAGATAGGCGCAACACCAGTTTCAGCTTCAACGGCTTTTGATACTATATTCGCCCATTCGGGAGATGTAGCAATGAATGGTTCTGCGGATGGTAGTGGCGTTATTGAAAAAGCAACTTTAAACTGTTTTTCTGCTTTTTTAGCTATCGAATTAATATGTTGTGTTAATGATTCAAAGCTATGTTGAGTATTGAAACGAATATTTACGGAAGCATAAGCGGTGCCTGCAATTACATTGTAAGCACTGTTTGGCATATTCAATTTTACAATTTCTAAGTTGCTAGGATCAAAGTCAGCTGTGCCTTTATCAAGAGAAGTTGAAACCAACTCACCAAGAAACATAATCATTGGGTTTGCTGCATTATTTGCCAAGTGTGGATATGCGACATGACCTTGATTACCTTGAACAGTTATGTCGAAGCTAATGCTGCCGCGCCTGCCATTTTTAACGGTGTCTGCAACCTTATGAACTGATGTAGGCTCACCCACCAAAGCAAAGGTAGGAATATGATTGTTTTCTTTTAACCACGGAATAACTTTGGCTACACCATCTTTAGCTGGGCCTTCCTCATCTGATGTAAGCAGAATACTGATTGATCCATTTGTTTTTATATTTGGTATGGCTGCTAAAAATGCTGCTATGGACCCCTTCATATCAACCGCACCACGGCCATATAACACACCATTTTCCACAACACCTGAAAATGGATCATGCGTCCAACCATCACCAGTTGGCACCACATCAACATGACCAACATACATAATGTGCGGTACGTCTGTTCCTTTTCGGGCAAACAAATTATCAACATCGCCAAATGGCAATCTAGATACTTCAAACCCAAATAATTCAAGATATTGCCCAATAAAATCTAGACATTCAAACCCCTTGGGGGTAACTGTATCAAATTGAATAAGTTTTTGAGCAAGCTCTAGAACATTCATGATTAATCTCTCAATAATTCATTAATGCCGGTTTTTGAACGGGTTTTTGCGTCAACGGTTTTAACAATGACAGCACAGCTAAGGTTGACACCACCTGATGAGGGAAGTGACCCAGGAACAACTACTGAATATGCAGGAACTCGCCCAAAGTAAATAGCACCAGTCTGGCGATCAATAATTTTTGTCGACGCACCAATAAACACACCCATGCTGAGTACAGCGCCAGTTTCAACAATAACACCTTCGGCAACTTCAGAACGCGCCCCGATAAAGCAATTATCTTCAATAATAACAGGAGCTGCCTGCACAGGCTCAAGAACTCCGCCTATTCCAGTGCCGCCAGATATATGACAATTTTTTCCAATTTGCGCACAAGAACCAATTGTTGCCCATGTATCGACCATGGTTCCTTCATCAACATAAGCGCCAATGTTAACGAAGCTTGGCATTAGCACAACGTTTTTCGCAATATACGCACCGCGACGTACAACCGAACCTGGCACACTACGGAATCCTGAATTTAAAAATTGATCAGCAGTCCAGTTGTCAGACTTTAAGGGAACTTTGTCAAAAAATGACGCAGGGTAACCTTGCTGTAATTTATTAGAATTTAAGCGAAATGATAGCAAAACTGCCTTTTTTAGCCACGTATTAACCTGCCAACCATCAGCGATTTTTTCAGCAACACGAATTGCACCTGTATCAAGCTGCTGAAGCGTTTGCTCAACAGCATCTCTTAGCTCATCTGTTACAGTCAAATTCGCTACATTATCCCACGCGGCTTCTATAATTTTTTGCATATTTATATCCTTATATCGTCAACAATTAGTGTTAGTTGTTGTCTTCCTTGCCATTCATCTAGCTTTACATTGCCTGCTATTTCAAGAGGACCACGATGGTTAAGCACTTCTTGTAAAGGTGTTTGCATAGCGCGAAAAGCCATAGCTTTTAAACGTTTACCTGTTTCATCTTGCAGCTGCAAGCGAATATGCTGTTCACCTACCACATCGGCAAAATTACAAATCATATGTTTAAATGCAAATGTAGGGGTTGGATGACCACTACCATAGGGTTCTAGCTGCTGCACATGACTTAGAAATACTTCATTCAGGCCATCAATAGTTAGGTAACCGTCTATGGTAAGCTTGAGCTCTCTATTATGCATGCAAGGCAAGGCTGCATGATCGATAAAATCATAAAAACTTTCATAGCAACCTGGCGTAATGGTAAAACCTGCAGCCATAGCATGGCCACCACCTTTTGTAAGTAGGCTTTTATGCAAAGCCTGGTGCATGAGTACGCCCATGTCGAGTCCTGAAACAGAACGTCCTGAGCCTTTTTGCTCACCTTCCCAATCAGTCACTACCAGTGTGGGTTTGTGATATTTATCTTTCAAACGGCTTGAAACAATACCAATAACGCCCGGATGCCAGTTATTTCCCTTAACCATAATCACGGAACGTAAATTAAGATCTTGAGTTTCCACTTGAATAACAGCTTCTTCTAAAACCTGACGTTCAATTTCTTGGCGTTGCGCATTTAATTCATTGAGCCTAATTGCCAATTCTTTTGCTTCTAAAGCGTCTTGCGTAAATAGCAAACACGAGCCCAGGTCAGCCTGCCCTACTCTGCCACCGGCGTTAATGCGTGGGCCAATCATAAACCCAAAATGATAAGCAGAGGTTATACCACCCTTTAATTCAGCAACATCTGCTAATGTAGCAAGACCTATATTTTTGCGCATACGAGCAATTTTTAATCCCTGAGTTACCAACGCGCGATTCAACCCTTTTAAGGGCATGACATCACATACAGTGCCAAGTGCGACAATATCTAAATAATTTAACAAATCAGGCTCTTGAAGAGTTTGAAAGTGACCTGAAGCACGAAGCGCTCTATTCAGTGCCACAATAAATAAAAATGCTACTCCTGCCGCGCACAATAGCTTTAAATCAGTTCGTTCACCGAGTTCTTGATCTAAACGATTTGGGTTAACGATTATAGCACTAGGCAAGCTAGTTTCAGCCGTGTGGTGGTCAAGAACAATGACATCTAACCCACATGTTGCTGCTTCCCCCAATGCTTCAAAAGCTGTAGTGCCGCAATCAACCATAAGACACAGGTCATTACCTTCTTTACGTAGTTTTTTTAACGCTGCAGGATTTGCTCCGTATCCTTCATCGAGGCGATCAGGAATATATAATGCGGTACTTACGCCAATATCGCGAAAATAACGACGCAATAGAGCTGAAGACGTTGCCCCGTCAACATCATAATCGCCATATACAACAATTTTTTGATTAGTTTGGATTGCAGAAACGGCACGTTTTACTGCTGTTTCCATGTCGTTTAAAAGATAAGGTTCAGGCAAAAAGCATTTCAGTGACGGGTTCAGAAAATCTTTCACCTTATCAAAGTGAATATCCCGTGCAACAAGAATACGTGATAAGAACTCAGGAAGTTCGTACGACTGCATGTACTGCATTACCCGCCGATCTTCGGCAGATGCTAAAACCCAATCAAAACCCTTTAAAGATTTCATGACTTATAGAAAAAAGTGCCCGTAAACACAATCACAGCGGGACCAGTCATGTACAATTTTTGCCCATCCCACTGAATCCAAAGGTCTCCACCCGCTTGAGAAACTTTTGTTTTTTGATCAACTTTTTTATGGGCATAAGCAGCCACCACCGATGCGCACGCGCCGCTACCACAAGCCGGCGTAATACCCGTTCCACGTTCCCAAACTTTTAGTTGTATGTGTCCAGAATCAAGTATTTTCACAAAATCAACGTTAGTGCGTAAGGGGAATGCAGGGTGATTTTCTAATCCTTCGCCGTAGCTAGAAACTGAATCAATATTTTCCACAAAGCATACCAAATGTGGGTTACCTACATTAACTGCCACTGCATCTGGTGTGGAAAGATGCCCCAAAGATTGTGGTCCATCTAAAATTTCAACTGTTGGAGTTGGCATTTGAATAGTCACCATATCATCTTCCAATTGGCAATTCAGAATTCCGCCAAGGGTTTCAATGGTAATTGTGCTTTGTTGCTTTTGATCCATCAAATATTTTGCAATACAACGGCTTCCATTACCGCAGCTCTCAGCTTCAGAACCATCTGCATTGAAAAAGCGAACATTAATTCGGTCATTTATTTCGTGTGCCACAATCACTTGGTCACAGCCTATGCCGTATCTTCGATCAGCGAGTCTTCTGCTTAAATCACTTAGGTCATTGGCTAGCACATCTGGATTAACCAGCATGACAAAATCGTTTCCAAGACCTTGAGCTTTTACAAATTCCATATTACATCCTGATGGCTTCTAACATTAAATCGATTAGTATTCCTTCGCGCACACCGCGATCAGCAATACGCATTGTTTTAATTGGTAATGCATCACATATTGCTTTTAAAATATTTGACCCCGTTAACACGTAGTCAGCCCTGCTAAAACCAATATTTGACTGATCAAGGCGTTCTTCACGGGTCATAGTTAGAATGCGGTTTATCACCGCGTATAAATCTTCATACGAAATTGACATTCCATCAACCAGACGACGATCATAATGCGCCAAACCCAAATGAAAGGCAGCAAGGGTTGTTACAGTTCCAGAGCTACCTGTAATTTGCAATTCATCGTTTTCAATAAGTTTTGCAATATTATTTCTTTCAACGAAACCCCTTAACCCTTCAAAAATACGACCTTGCAAATACTCATGTGATTGAGCTGTGTCTATAGGAATTCCAGCGGCTTCAGTTGTAGTTACTACTCCATAGGGAACAGAAATTGAATCAATTTCATCGAATGGAACGGCATAACCTGGGCGACGTTTGCCGTCTTTTTTAAGCTTAACCAAAATAACTTCTGTGCTGCCCCCGCCAATGTCAAAAACAATTCCGTAAGGAATGTGTGGACTTAGCATTGCAGAGCATCCCTTAAGGGCCAAACTTGCTTCTTGGTCAGAATCAATAATTTCAATATCCAGATTCAATTCTTTTTTTGCACGATCAACTAACACGTGGTTATTTGTTGCGCGGCGACAGGCTTCGGTCGCTACGGCACGTAAACTGTGTAAATGATAACGGTCTAGCTTTTTACGGCACATTGCCAAGGCTTCCATGGCCCTGTCCATTGCATCCACTGATAATTCGTCATTATTGTGCAGTCCTTCACCTAGGCGAACAACCTTAGAAAAAGAATCAATCACCTTCCAAGACAATGGTTTTGGACGACTACGAAAATAATTAGTGCGAACACCCGCTACGTTTACACGTGCAACCAACAAACGACAAGAATTCGTGCCAAGGTCAATTGCTGCTATAATTGGGTGGTGACTATCGCACTCTAGAGGACGAACGCCCCCAAGCTGTGGTTTTTGTACATCATATTCAGACATTTCTGCATTTCTTTTTATAATTGCTTTTTTTTATACCTTACACTTAATCAGCATATTATGGTAGTCATGAATGTGTACTGCTGGGGGATAGTTTAGCGGTAGAACTCCCGGCTCTGGACCGGGCAACTCTGGTTCGAATCCAGGTCCCCCAGCCAATATTTGAGTTTAATTAAGCACTACCTGCTTTTCCTGATCAATGCCAAGCACTTCTCTGATCGCGTCTTGCACTTCAACCATCAACTGGAGACTGCATTGTGCTAATGGACCTTTTACAAGTCGTTTATTATCAATTGATCGAATTTGGTCAATCAAGAGATCAGAATCTTTTTCAAGCTGCGAAAGCGCGTCAATTCTAATTCTTAAGGGTTCTGCACGCTCAATTAAATTAGTTGTTAAAGGAATGATGACTGTTGATGGATGAAAAATATCTAACAACACTTGATTTTGCACAATCAGTACAGGCCTAAGTTTCCCTGGTTCTGTACCTGATTGAGGATTAAGGTCAGCAAGCCAAATTTCTCCATAATTAATCTTTAGGGTCATATTCTACTGCACTAAATTCGGCGTTAATAACCATGCTTTCTTGTCTAACTTTTTGACTGGCGATTCTTAGTTTTTGAGCACGAGTCTCATCCGCAAGCATTTTATTCATTGCTAATATAGCCCGTTTTATGTATTCGCTTCTTGTGAGATGCAGGTGATTAGCACAAGAATCAATGCTATATACTACGTCGTCAGGAATTCTAATGGTGACGGTTGTCATTTCAAAACTCTTTTATATTTTGACCATTTATAGAATACCAGCAATTGACAAAAAAGTAAACACAAATGTAAGACAAAATGTCTTGCGATGACGAATGCAATACGTAACTCTGGCTCGAATCCAGGTCCCCCAGCCAATATTTAGGGTTATTGTAATTTTATTAATATTTTGTTGCTTTATTTTGTGATAGTGTTATTTTAATGCCTGTAAAACTTAACTATGCATAAAAGCACCATGCGAAATTTTATTGATAATCTACAAAAAAATATTTTTCTCTCTTTTCGCAGATCTTTAACGTTGTTAAGACCAGAAAAAATAATAAAATTTTATATATTTATTGCTTTCATGACACTGAATGTTTATTCATCAAACAGTTATTCAGAATCTGACCTAAAAATTTCAAGCTTAAGTGGAAAATTTCAAGTCAGATTCTACAATGACGCTACTCTCGATATACATACCAACTCTGATGGCTCCACAAAAATAATAGGATATTACACAACAGCTGTTATTTATGCGAAGGAGCAAATTGCAGGTTTACCTCTGGAAAAATATAAAGAATCAGCCTATTACTTATGTTTAGATGCAAAAGAAAAATATCAAAGAATTGATGAACGTTTAGAGGAACTCAGTCTACTTGATGTTTCGCATCATTCAGCCTCTTCGGTACCACAAAGCAGCGCACATAATGGACACACTGAAAGTTCACTCGATGAATTATGTGAACATATTGCATCTTCAGACAGCGTTTGTGTTACATTTGGAGCTGGTATTTCTGGAGGGTATGTTCCCACATTAGTAGAGTTTTTTAATGCTCTTGGGCTGGAAAAAGCTCGTGCAGTTGATTCAGCTACTGACGAAAGTTTCATACGTTTTATTAGTAGTCTAGTAACGGAAAAAGATACAATCTTAAATATTGTGCAAACAGAATGGGGAAAGGTGTATAATTGCGATATTTCCAGTACTCCAGCTCATACTGCTTTAAAACAATTAATTGAATTATTAAGGTTTAATGGAAAAGAAACTTTTGTTTATACAGATAATATTGATAAAATTCATGATAGGGTTGAAATTCAATTAAGTGAAGAGTCTACCTCATATGGAGTAAAAATAATCTATCCACCGCTAGATAACATACGTGATAAAAAAATGACGGTACTAGTATGCGGTCAGTCTTTTGATTTTCATTGTGTTTTAAGTACAATTCATGCGAGGGCGCATTTTGCTAGAGAGCTAGTATTTTTTCATTTAAACCTAGAAGCTGATTGCATCAATATTTATCAAGGATTAGACGTTCCCCTTTTACGAGAATCGAGCCCTGAAAAACCTAAAAAAATAGATATTTCACAAATCCCACAAGTAACCCTAGATATGAAATTCATCAAGGGTAGTCTTCATGATATTTTGCCTGCGCTATATGAAAAATTGAGAGAATAATCAAACTCAATCCATGAATCCGTAGCGCAGAACTGCTTGCAAGGCTAAACGCCCTTTTGCCGTTGCAGTTAGTTTACTGTTCGAGTGTGTTAAAAAATTTTCGTTTATAAGGGTTTGAATTTCATTCGTCATGGGTTTATTCCAAGAAATACCTTCGGTTGTGCGCAGGCCCATGAGTACTCGCTCTTGCTCTTGTTCATCGGCAGATAGTTCCAAGCATTCTTCGTCACGAATAGATTCTTTTAGCCAGCGCTCTGGTGTGCGGAATTGTTTAGTCGCTAAATATTTTCCATTTACGGCCAACCGCCCATGGGCACCAGGACCAACACCTATGTATTCGCCATAGCGCCAATAGGTTAAATTATGCTGACATTCAGCGCCTGGCTTTGCATAGTTTGAAACTTCGTACGCTTGTAAACCTTGTGCTGCACAAAGTGAATTTGTTAGCTCGTACATATCTGCTGCCAAGTCATCAACAGGCAGAACCAGCGTTCCTTGGGCATGCAGACGTTCAAATGCTGTATTTGGTTCAATAGTTAATTGATATAATGACAGATGCTCAGTGCCAAAAGCCAATGCCTGTTCGAGCTCTGGTTGCCATTCATCAGGAGTGTGACCTGGTGTTGCATAAATCAAGTCAAAGCTAACACGCTTAAATGTTGATTGGGCTGTGTGAATAGCCTTAATTGCTTCTTCAACACTATGCTTTCTTCCCAAATTTTGTAGGCGTTCGGGTCGTAGTGATTGCACCCCAATAGAAATACGATTTACCCCAGCTTGGCCCAGCTGTTGAAATTTTTCCACTTCAACGCTGTTGGGATTTGCCTCTAAAGTAATTTCAAGGTCAGGAGAGGTAGACCATAATTTGCACGCTTCGCTGATGATAGCTTCAACAGTTTGTGGCTGCATAAGTGATGGTGTGCCACCACCGAAAAAAATAGTCGTTAACAGCCTAGGGCCAATCCAATCACGAACGCGCCGAAGCTCTACACACAGCGCCTGTTGCCATTCTTTTTCGCCGTACGTTTCACGCACGTGGCTGTTGAAATCACAGTAAGGGCATTTTGATAAGCAAAACGGCCAGTGGATGTAGAGGGAGATAGGTTGGGGTTCACCCATGGGCAGCGTCCCAATTGTCTCCAATGCCAATATCAACAACCAGCGGAACTTTCAGTTGCACAATATTTTCCATCATTTCTTTTAATTTAGGTGCAACATCTGCAACATCATGTTCTGGTATTTCAAAAATCAATTCATCATGTACTTGCAACAATAATTTTGTTGGGGATGATTTTAGAACTCCATGAATTTTGATCATTGCCCTTTTGATAATATCTGCATTACTACCCTGAAGCGGTGCATTAATTGCCTGACGTTCAGCAAACTGACGAACCATGCCATTTTTATCAAGAATTCCAGGCGTATGAATTTTACGACTCATAAGGGTTGTCACAAAGCCTTGTTCACGCGCTTGTCTGTGATAATTTCGAATGTACGCATCAATACCAGGGTAACGAGCAAAATATGCGTTGATCATTTGACTAGCTTCTTGGTTAGAAGTGCCAAGCTGCCTTGCCAGACCAAATGCGCTAATACCGTAGATAATGCCAAAATTCACAACCTTAGCACGCCTGCGTAGCTGTGGTGTGACATGGGTCATAGGCACCCCAAACACATCTGCTGCAGTGCGAGTGTGAATATCTTCCCCATTTAAAAATGCCTGCTGCAATGTTGGAACATCAGCAAAATGTGCCAAAAGCCGTAATTCAATTTGTGAATAATCAAGGCTTACAAGCTTGTGACCTGGCTTTGCAATAAATGCCTGGCGAATTTTTCGTCCATCTTCATTTTTAATAGGAATGTTTTGTAAATTTGGATCAGATGATGACAACCTGCCAGTAGCCGCACCCACCATAGAATAACTGGTGTGTACACGGCCAGTGGTTGGGTTAATTGCGTTCAGCAAGCCTTCAACATAGGTAGAATTCAACTTAGCAAGCCCGCGCCATGCCAATACTTTTTCAGGTAATGCATGTCCTTGTGCAACAAGCTTTTCTAGAACGTCTACATCGGTACTATAAGCACCTGTTTTGGTTTTTTTAGCTCCTGGCAGTTTTTGCTTATCAAATAAAATTTCCCCAAGCTGCGCCGGCGATGCAATATTGAATTCACAATCTGCAAGGGTATAAATTTCTTGCGTTAATTCCACCATGCGTTTGGAAAAATCTTGCCCTAAATGCTTTAGCCAGTTTGAATCTACACATACACCAGCTTCTTCCATAGAAACAATAACAGGGATTAGCGGACGTTCGGTTAGTTCATAGACAGCGCTTACTTGGTTTTTGCTAAGTTCAGGTTTGAATGTGTTGCACAGCAACCCAGTTATTTCTGCGTCTTCTGCTGCGTAAGTGGTAGCGATTGGAATTTCAACCATATCGAAGGTTTTTTGGGCCTTACCCTTACCAGCCACTTCAGCAAAAGTGATAGTGGTTCTGTTTAAATATTTAAGGGCTAGTTCGTCCATTCCATGGCCATGCTCACCACCATGCAAAACATAAGACATCAGCATAGTGTCATCGAGTGTATTCACTTCAAAACCATGTTGACGAAGTACTAACAGGTCATATTTCAAATTATGCCCGATTTTCAAAATGGCAGCGTTTTCCAGAAAAGGTTGTAGCAATGTTTTTGCCGCATCAAGGGGAATTTGGCGCCCTTCTGTTTGATGAGCAAAAGGCACATACGCCGCTTTATAACCAGAATCAATTGGAATCCCCAAAGATAAACCAACAAGCTTTGCCTGCATGGCATTAAGGGAAGTTGTTTCACAATCAATCACAACTTTCCCAACGGAGGTCGCTTCATCGATCCACTGCTTTAACGTATCAATATCGGTGATGCATGTGTAATCAACTGGTTGAGCGATTGATTTAGATGCTTCAAAATAGCCATCTGCCATTTGCAAACGCTTCATTAAGCTTAAGAAACCAAGCTCTTTTAAAAAGCTATCACGCTGTTCAAATTTTCTTTCAACCGGTGCAATTTCGCTATAAGCAACAGGCAATGGCGCGTTATCATCTAACGTGACTAATTTTTTTGATATACGAGCAAGTTCAGCGTGTTCTGTTAGCAGATCGCGGCGACGTGGCTGTTTAATTTCTGAAATTTTCTCTAATAGATTTTCTAAACTTCCAAACGTTTGAATAAGTTCCGCCGCTGTTTTTGGGCCAAAACCTGGAACACCTGGAATATTATCACTGCTGTCACCACACAGGGCCTGCACATCAATAACCTTATCGGGGGTCACCCCAAATTTTTCAAACACGACCTGTTCATCAATCGGTTTGTTTTTCATGGGGTCCCACATGGTAACGCCTGGACGCAACAATTGCATAAGGTCTTTATCAGCGGAGATAATTTGAGTCTTATCGCCTTTGGCAATGCAGGCTTTAGCGTAAGCTGCTATTAAATCATCTGCCTCAAAACCTGGTAATTCAACCATGGGCACACCAAACGCAATGCAAGCTTGGCGAATAAGTGAAAATTGAGGAATTAAATCATCAGGTGGAGGCGGTCTGTGGGCTTTATATTCTGGATAAATATCTTGGCGAAAGGTTTTACGACCTGCGTCAAAAATCACCAATAAGCGATTGCCATCAACTTTTTCAATAAGTCGGTGCAGCATATTGCAAAAACCATATACAGCACCCACAGGCGTGCCAGTGGGACTAGTAAGAGGTGGTAATGCATAATACGCACGAAAAATATAGCCGGAGCCATCAACAAGATGCAGGGTCATTGATTATAAGCACTAAATAAAGTGCTTATACCCTATCGCAACCACCTATAAATGCAAGGGGTAGAATATAACTCACAAAGGTTACCAACAGAAATATTGACCAACACGCTGATTTGGGGCATATTTCTTACGTTGGGCCTGTAGTTCAGTTGGTTAGAACCCCCCGCTCATAACGGGGATGTCACAGGTTCGAGTCCTGTCGGGCCCACCACTCTATGTTTTATTTAATTCCTTCAATGAATGCGTTTACATACGCGTTCATTAGTACTTCGTAAGCATCTTCCCCTGCAGGGACGTCTGCTCCTAAATAATCAACAACAGCAAATGGTAGCTTCAGTGTGTCTGCGTAGCTTCTTGCTAATGCTCCATCCAGTTGTCGTTCTGCATATAAACACCTAGGGTGAATTTTTCCGTCACTAATGGCTTTTCGAATTTTTAGTATATGCCCAGCACTTGGAGGAATGCTTGGGTCAATTGAAATGGTTGCTATTGTTTTCACTTTGTAAGCGTTATCAAAATATTGATTACCATCGTGCTGAATAATATACGTTTTACCTTTGTAAGGCTTCATTTTCTTTAATAAATCTTGATGCAGGACTTCTAAGCGTTTCTTGTAATCATTTGCGTTTCTGCTTAATAGCCCTTGATGATTTGGGTATAGTTTTTTTAAATGCTGCAAAACAACATCTACCACTTGTGTCATCATTAAAGGGTCTAACCATATATGCCCATCTGGATTAGTCGCATCAGATTTTTCATGATGATGATGGTCGTGATCTTTGTGATGATCATGAGCACAACATGATTTTTCATCCCAAAATGTTCCAGAGCGAAGCGGTTTCAGTTTAATTGATGAATCATCCTGTAATGTTAAAACATTGTTTTCCAGTTGTTTCACGTGTTTAAAGAGTGGCTGTTCATAAGCAGGACCAACCCAAATTAGTATTTTTGCATTTTTCATAGCAAGCACTTGTGAAGGTACCAACTGAGCATGATGAGGAGACGTGTTTCCATCTAACAATAAGGTAGGATTCGTAATACTTTTAGTGAGCGCACAAACTAAGCTGTGCAAAGGTTTTATAGAAACAACAATTTCGTCAGTGGTTGCTCTTGTGGAAGACGCGTTAAAAAATAAAACAGCAACAACAACCCCAACAGCTAAAAATACTAATTTTTTCCTCATGAATACCTTTCAAATGCTGACTTTAAAAGATATTAGCACAGTCGCTATAGAGTCTAATGGTATATTTTTGCAGCGTTTGCTGTTTTTTTTGTTGTGATTTCAGTATTTCTCTTGGCAAATCGGTTTTTTTTAGATATTGTGTAATCTGTTCGGGACGTAGCGCAGCCTGGTAGCGCGCCAGTTTTGGGTACTGGATGCCGGAGGTTCAAATCCTCTCGTCCCGACCACTTAAGTATGAGTGAAAACCCTATTTTATAGTTTACCTATTAGCCCCTGGAACCCAGAGCACATCTAGCTTTCCATTGTCATTCAAGTGACGGCATAAAACAAATAATAGGTCAGACAGCCGATTCAAATATTTTAATGCATTACCGTTAACAAGCTCATATTCATTCAAAAGCACCATGCTTCGTTCTGCTCTACGAACAACAGTTCGCGCTACGTGCATCAAAGCACTAGCTTTGGTGCCCCCTGGAAGCACAAAGGAATCCAATGGGTTCAAAGCGTCATTAAATATATCAATTTGTTTTTCCAAGAATTCTACATGATTATTGCCAATACGCAACGCTTCTCCTTGCGGAACAGCCAAGTCAGCGCCCAAATCAAATAAATCATTTTGGATATGCGTGATTAGTTTTTGAAGCGCTGTCGGTAACTCTACTGCAATTAATCCACAATAGGCATTAACTTCATCAACATTCCCTATGGTTTCAAAGCGAATATCAGATTTTTTTCGTCTTGTGCCATCACCGAGAGATGCTCTGCCTGTATCTCCAGATCGGGTATAAATATGTGTAAGCTGTACCATATTTTATGAAATTACTGATTCTTGTTTGTTAACAAGTCTTTTAATATTATCACGGTGCGTATACAAAAGAGTCGCTGCAATTAAAGCTGTAAAAGGAATAACAGCAGAATCAACCCCAAGAAAATAGGCGAAGAATGGAGCTAATAAAGCTGCCACAAGCGCAGATAGTGAAGAAACTTTAAATAATTTCGCAGTAAGCAACCACGTTGTCAAAACCAGCAAACCAAAAGTTGGGTCCCAGGCCAAGTAAACTCCTAAAGTCGTAGCGACACCCTTCCCGCCTTTGAATTTTAAATACACCGGGAAAATGTGAGCAAAGATTGCTAAAAAACCAATGGTATACTCATGTCCTGGAATAAAGTACGAGCTAACTAGCACAGCTAAAGAACCCTTCAATGCATCAAAAATCAGTGTCAGCGCTGCAATTTTTTTATTACCTGAGCGCAGAACGTTTGTTGCACCAATATTGCCTGAACCAATTTTTCTAATATCTCCAAGACCAGCAATTTTTGCAAATACCAAACCAAAAGGAATTGCTGCAAAAAAATAGGTGCATAAGGCAATTACAATAACAACTAATTCTGTGTTGAGTGGTTCCATACATTTTCCTATCATGCTTCAGGTCATAGTATTAGCATAAAGCTTGCGAATTAATAAGTTTCGTTGCGTCTGTCCCGCTAGTAAATAGCAGGACAGATCCCAAGTATTTTAAGAACAACCACTAGTAGAACCACATGTTACGCATTTTAAACACGTACCATTACGCACCATAGTGAAGTTGCCACATTCACCACATGAATCACCTTCGTAGCCTTGCAGCTTTGCTTGAGTAGATTTCTCTGCTTTTCGCTTTGATGAAGATGCGTAAGATACAACATTTGAAGCACCATAAGTGCCAGTGGCTTTAACTTCAACGCTCTCTGTATATCCATCCATTGAAGTGATCTCATCAGAAATACTCACCGTTGTTTCTACTAATAATGGTTCTTCATTTTCATTCTGACGATTAACCATGTAGTCACTTCTGTCACCAATTGTGTCTGGCGTTAAGTCACTTGGTTGCACATGCGCAAGATCATGACGACTTAAGTAGTTAATAGCCAAATCACGGAAAATGTAGTCTAGAATTGACGTTGCAATTTTAACCCAATCGTTTCCTTCAACCATTCCTGATGGTTCAAAACGAGTGAATGTAAAGGCTTCTACATATTCTTCTAGTGGAACGCCATATTGCAAACCAATAGAAATGGCCATAGCAAAGTTATGCATTAGAGAACGGAACGAGGCCCCTTCTTTGTGCATATCAATGAAAATTTCGCCTAATTTTCCATCAATATATTCACCAGTGCGAATATAAATTTTGTGCCCACCTACAACCGCTTTTTGAGTATAGCCACCACGACGGTTTGGCAATTTTTGACGTTTTGATTCGTAAACAACACGTTCAATAATACGTTCAACAATTTTTTCAGCAACCACTTGAGCTTTTTGCGTTTGTGGCATTTGTGCAATTTCTTCAGCTTCGTCTTCATCAAAGCTTATGCTGCTTAAAGGTTGAGAAAGCTTTGAACCATCACGATACAAAGCATTTGCCTTTAGGCAAAGACGCCATGATTTCATATAAGCTGATTGGCAATCTTCAACAGTTGCTTGAGCCGGCATATTCACAGTTTTAGAAATAGCACCACTTATGAATGGCTGAACCGCTGCCATCATTTCAATATGGCTATCGAAAGACAAGAAACGCTTACCAATACGTCCACATGGGTTTGCACAATCAAAAACTGGAAGATGTTCTATTTTTAAGTGAGGTGCCCCTTCTAGAGTCATTGTACCACAGCAGTATGTGTTAGCATCTTCAATGTCTTGTTTACTAAAGCCAAGATGAGTAAGCATATCAAAAGATGGATCACATAATTGATCATCAGTTAGCTTTAATGTTCCTTTGCAAAAATCTTCACCCAGAGTGTATTTATTAAAAACAAACTTGATATCAAAGGCTGATTTCAACACAGCGGAAATTGCCGTTAGCTCTTTATTAGTAAATCCCTTTGCTTTTAAAGATGTGTGATTAATTGCAGGCGCATTTTCAAGTGATGCGTAGCCCACGGCATAATTAGAAATTTCCAGCATTTGCTCTGGAGTGTAACCCAAAACTTTCAATGCTGAAGGAACCATTTGGTTAATAATTTTAAAGTACCCACCACCAGCAAGTTTTTTGAATTTAACCAAAGCAAAATCTGGCTCAACACCTGTTGTGTCACAATCCATCACCAATCCAATAGTCCCAGTTGGGGCAATACACGTGGTTTGAGCGTTACGGTAACCAAACTGTTCACCATATGAAACAGCTTCATCCCAAGCTTGGCAAGCCGCTTCAATTAATCCTGGAATAGCACAATCACTTGCACGAAGCGGAACAGGTAGAATTGATAGATCTTCATAATTTTTAGTTTCGCCGTATGCAGCACGACGGTGGTTACGCATAACCCGGATCATCGCATCTTTATTTTTTGCATAGCCTGGGAATGCCCCAAGTTCTTTTGCCATAAGTGCAGAAGTCCTGTAGCTTACACCGGTTAGAATTGCAGCTAGTGCTCCAGCAATACAACGGCCTTCTGGGCTATCGTAAGCAATACCCATAGCCATTAATAGACCACCTAGGTTACCGTATCCTAAACCAAGCGTACGGAAATCATAAGATAGCTGAGCAATAGCCCTAGATGGGAATTGCGCCATAAGCACAGAAATTTCAAGAACAACTGTCCAAAGGGTAATAGCATGTTCAAATGCTGCTATATCAAACTGGCCATCTTTGTACAATGTAACAAGGTTGATTGAAGCAAGGTTACATGCGGTATCATCAATAAACATATATTCAGAACATGGATTTGATGCATTAATTCGTCCACTATTTGGGCAAGTGTGCCACTCGTTAATGGTTGTATCAAATTGAATACCTGGATCTGCACATGCCCAAGCAGCAAAACCAACTTTATCCCATAATTCTTTTGCTGGTAGCGTTTTAACTGCTTCACCATTTGTACGTGAAGTTAAGCTCCATTCTTTATTTTCTAAAACACTTTCTAAAAAGGCATTAGTAACGCGGACTGTGTTATTTGAATTTTGGCCTGAAACTGTTCCATAAGCTTCACTATCCCAATCAGTATTATAAGACGGGAATGGGAAGCTAGTGTACCCTAGCTGAGCCATGTGAATAGCGCGCTTAATGTAATTTTCAGGAACCAATACAGCGCGTGCAGCGCGAATGGTTGTTTTCAACGCAGGGTTGGTTTTTGGATCAAAGCGATCTGTTTCTTTAAGATCATTATTAATACAAGCTGAAATGATTTCATTCAAATGAAGTTGGTTTAACTTTGAACCAGTAACCAGTGCTGCAACTTTTTGTTCTTCAATGACTTTCCAATCAATGAAATTAATAACATCTGGGTGATCAATATCAAGCACCACCATTTTTGCAGCGCGTCTTGTCGTTCCACCAGATTTAATAGCACCAGCTGAACGGTCACCAATACGTAAAAAGCTCATTAAACCTGAAGAATAACCACCACCAGATAGCTTTTCACCAAAGCCACGTAAATTTGAAAAGTTAGACCCTGTGCCAGACCCGTATTTAAATAGACGAGCTTCGCGAACCCAAAGGTCCATAATGCCGCCGTCGTTAACCAAATCATCTTTTACCGATTGAATGAAACACGCATGTGGTTGTGGACGTTCATATGCAGATGTTGATTGCTTTAGCTGACCTGTTTTTTCATCAACGAAGAAATGTCCTTGAGCAGGGCCATCAACACCATAAGCCCAATAAACACCAGTGTTAAACCACTGCGGTGAATTTGGTGCTGCAACCTGCATGCATAACATGTACTGCATTTCATCATAAAATGTACGTGCGTCTTCTTCTAAGTCAAAATACCCATTTTTCCATCCCCAGTAAGTCCAAGTTCCGGCCAAACGACTAAAAACTTCTTTTGCAGATCTTTCGCTACGAACAGAGCTCCCTGCTTTTGCTTTTCTACGTTGAAGCCAAACGGGAACGTCATCTTCCTTTACGGTTACTAAATCATCTGGGATACCAGCTTTACGAAAATATTTTTGGGCAATGACATCACTTGCCACTTGCGACCAATGTGCAGGTACTTCAATGTTTTCCTGAAGAAATACAACAGAACCGTCTGGATTTTTAATTTCGCTAGTAGTTAAGCGGAAATCAATTCCTTCATATGGGGACTGTCCTGCGACCGTAAAACGACGGTGTATTTTCATTGAAACCTCACTGCTTAAATATTAAGATGCACACACTAAATGATGCAAAAAGTACAATTCTTTGGCAAAAGCTTAAGAATGAGGTACATTTCTGATATCAGATGGTGTTCTTATTAATATGCAAAAAAAGTTGTATTTCAAGTCTTGAAATTCATAAAAAAGATGTGTAAGCAAACTTGATATGGTAATAATGATACACATTGTTAATCTTTAACACCAAATAACGGGAAATTATGGAAATTTTACTAAAAATAACGTGTTTAGCGGTAGCTATTGTGCTTCACGAGCTTAGTCATGGTTTAATGGCCTATATTTTTGGTGATCGCACTGCTCAATATGCAGGTCGTTTAAGCTTGAATCCAATTAAACATATTGATCCTATGGGCTCGATAATTTTACCCTTTTTATTATTTTTCACTGGAGCACCATTTTTAATTGGTTGGGCAAAACCTGTACCAGTAAATTTTATGAACCTTAGACCGCAACGATTTGGCGTATTTTGCGTAGCATTTGCAGGCCCCTTAATGAACATATTTTTAGCGCTTATCGCAAGTATTCTGTGGAAAATAGGAATTTTTAGCCTTGAGGTAGCCAATGCAGTTATACAAATTAACGTGATTTTGGCTGCTTTTAATTTATTACCAATTTTACCTCTTGATGGCGGACGAATGATCACCTGCTTTTTACCACAGAATCATAAATTGTTTTATTTCTTTGAACGATTTGGCTTAGTAATTGTGATCGGTGCCTTAATGATATTCAGTGGCCCAATTCACAAACTTATTTTTGGCATTGCAAACTTCATTCTAATGTTTTTAGATGTGCTGATTTAGATTGGAATCAGGTAGATTGTGAAGCTCAGACTCTAAACATGAGCTATTAATCACCTTTTAAAGCAGCAAGCAGATCTCCATCGGTGCATCGCAATTTTACTTCTTCATTTCGTTTTTGAAGGAAGAAATCCTGCAGTAAATTTGAAAAAGATAATATGTCTTTTTGTACAATAAAAAATTCATTTAGAAGCCCTACTGCATTGCCAAGACGGTTTATATAGTCAGAAATATTCTTTTCAAATTGACTTGATAAACTATTTGCAATAACTCTCATTCCTTTATTGCGTTGAACTTCCTGCAAAACACTATCAAGGCGCTTTTTTATTAATTGAGATACAATGTTTTGAGCATCAATAATACTCGCATTAATATTTCCAAAAACTGCTAGTAATTCATTAACGCTAAGAGGTTCAGTGGATTTTATTTTAGTCTCTATCTCTTGTACAATTTCTATATTCATACTAATTCTGATATATTCTTCCGATGTATCTTTTAAATTTCTTAGAATCACACGAAGGTTTCGTCGAAGTTTGGTTAAAATTTCAGGCATTTGAACAAGCAAAAATGCTATTCTGTCAATATTGACGGGTGTGCCGCAACGCAAGATTTTGCCAAAATTTTTTATTTTTGCTGTTAAAATCACTTCTTCTCCCCCACTTCTGTAAAAAAGTTGAGGATGAGATTCGTAATATTCTCTTTCTTTCTCTACATTACGAGCTGAACTGCTATTTCTCATCAATAGTTCAGGAGGAGAAGCTCCTAACTTAATATCTTCTTCTTCCATACCCTCAGTTGGCGAGCTGCTATCACTAATAAATGGATCTGAATGATCAGATGCAGCTCTTTCTCTTGCACCTAATTCTATGTGACGCTTGCTTACAGGGTAACCCTCGCTTTTTCCTATGGAATCTTCCATTGCATTCAAAGCGAGAAATGATAAAAATAAAATACAAGTTCTCATTTTAATGATCTACTGTAAAATTCTTGATTCCAGTGTAAGAAATACTGATTAAAAAAATATTAATTAATGAGTAAAAATAAAAAATCAATGCCTGATTTCCGGTCGCAGGATTTTTAAAAATCATTATGATATATCAAAGCTGTTGAGCTTATGGTGAATTAGATGAAAATGTTAACAAATGAGATAACTCAAGAATTTTACAAAGCACTACTCAATAAAAACGCTGAGTATGAAGGTATATTTTACGTAGGCGTCAAAACAACAGGAGTATTTTGTCGCCCAACTTGCCCTGCGCGCAAACCAAAATTTGAAAATTGTGAATTCTATCAAACAGCTGAAGAGGCTTTACTTGCTTCATTTAGACCTTGCATGCGCTGCCGTCCCCTGTCTCATCCTAATCAGGTTTCAGATTTGGTACGCATCCTTGTTGATGCTGTCGAAGCTAAACCTGCAAAACGCTGGAAAACACGTGATTTTGATGAACTATGTGTAGATGCATCAACAGCACGTCGCCAATTTAAAAAAAGATTTGATATGACATTTGTAGAATATGCTCGAGCGCGACGTATGGGGATTGCAATGAAACAAATTAGAGAAGGAAAAACAGTGACTGATACGCAATTAGACACAGGTTATGAATCAAGCAGTGGCTTCAGGGATGCCTTTTCCAAAATCATGGGTGCTGCACCTACTAATTTTAAGGATCACCACAATGTCTTAAAAGCATCTTGGTTAGATTTCCCCCTTGGCCCTATGCTTGCAATTGCTGATGATGAGGCTTTGTATTTATTAGAATTTGTTGAGCGACGTGGCCTCGAGCGTGAAATAGAGCGCCTTCGCATAAAAACAAAATCTGCCATTATTCCAGGTATTACTGACCCCATTAAATCAATTGAAATAGAACTCAAACTGTACTTTGAGGGCAAATTGAAAAACTTCAAAACACCAATCCACCTTATGGGAAGCCCATTTCAAAAACTTGTTTGGGAAGAGCTTATGCGCATTCCATTTGGCACAACAAGAAGTTACGGCGACCAAGCTGCAGCAATCAGCAAACCAACCGCATACAGAGCAGTAGCAAATGCTAATGGCGCCAATCAACTTGCCATTATTATCCCTTGCCACCGCATCATCAACACCAATGGTGAGCTAGGTGGCTATGGCGGAGGAATTTCTCGCAAAAAATGGCTGATTAATCACGAGAAACAGAAAGCATAGCCCCTACCCCCAGCTGCTTTGCCGGTAACCTTCTTTTTCTGCTTGCACATCAAAACAATACATTGCGTAAGGAGTTGCGGTAAGCCTTTGAATACCTATAGGCTTTCCTGTAGCGACGCAGTACCCGAAACTACCGTCTGCCAATCTTTGAAGCGCAGCCTCTATTTCATGACGAAGATTTTGTTCATGTTCCTGGTACATATGATGATTAAAACGCAAGCCATCCATGGTGCTTTGGTCAACAAAATCTGGTTCGCGGTTTGCATCTTCTGGAAATGACAAAGAAAGCAAATGCTCTTCCTCAAGCACTTTCTGCAACTCATTATATAATCTGTCTTGAAAATAGCGTCTCATCCTAGGAGACATATACACTGAATCTTTTAAGGGATTGTACCCCAAGACCTTGCGATAAATTGTTGCCATGACTTACTCGGCAGTTTGGTTTATGTACGTATAATTAAAATTTTAACGAAAGATTGGCCACGTGAAAAATCAAAATATTTTCACCAATTTTACAAATTGATTTGCCGATATAAACTGCTGTACTTTTTGTTTTTACAAACACGGATTAATCACCAGCTTGATTTTTAGCCTTTAATCTGGCAATGATGTTTCCAATGATTTCATGGCAAACATGTAGTGCACTATGAAAATCCAAAGAATATTTAGTCTATTGCTATCTACTATTGTTGACCACAAAGTTTACGAAGGTTGCAGCCCAATTAGACCATTGAGTAGCAACCTTTCTGTAAAGCATTAGCAAGATAAACCAGAGCGTGAGGAAAAAAATGATCAATAATAGACGTTTTAAAGTTGATAAATTAATTCGTGATAAAGTGCCTAATTACCTTAGAAACAGAAGCGTACAGACTAATGAACGAGTTATGGGTCACGACGAATACCTAGAGCGTCTTCGAAATAAGCTTTTTGAAGAAGCTAAAGAAGTGATTGATGCTAAAAATAAAGAAGAACTGACAGAGGAATTAGGTGATGTATTAGAGGTTATGCTTGCTTATGCAAAAGAAAATAATATATCTTTTGAAGACGTCGATAAAGCAAGGATTAGAAAGAAAAATGAATATGGCGGTTTTGAAGGAAAAGTTTACAATGCGTCTGTTGTATTGAATTCGGATGATGATTATATTAATTATTTTTTGAGTAATCCCGACAAATATCCTGAAATAAAATAGGCTAGAGATTTCTGGCTTTTACATAGTTATTTAAATACTAACTTATCAAAAATTTCTGTTAAATGTTTAAAGCTGGTTGGATTGATATTATCTTCCAGGGCCCACACAGTTGCAAGAACAGTCTGCACAAAACACCACTTGGCAATTCTATCTGGATCAAGATTTAAATTTTCAGAAAACGAATTAATTCTGTTCGTTATAATTTTTAAGCTATCAGGGTGGTTTGGCAAATCGTCCAAAGGGTTTCTGATAAAACACCCTACGTCATAGCTAAGCTCACCAATGACGCCTTTCGGATCAATAACTTTCCAATTGTTGTCATGGGCTAAAATATTATCGTGATGCAAATCGCCATGCAGCAAAATGGGAGCATCGGTAGTGTTTAGTAATTCATCACGCAACGTTCTTGCTTTAATCAAACTTTGGCCAAGCTGTTCGCATGATTTATCTAGGGCGGCAAGCCAATCGTTGATAGTTGAAAACCCGTTTTGATTTATTATTGCTACGCTGTGAAGTTTTTTAATCACTTCAATTGTAATTGCGATGGCTTCATCTTCACGATTTGAAAAAAACTCTTTCAACGAATGCCCTGTAATGGCACGTTCAATCAATAAGGCACCATCTGTTTGGTCTAGCACTTCCACTACTCCACGACCTTTAAATGCTTTTAAGGCAGCAGCTTCAAAGCTCAAACCTTTGGTATCAAGACTCAACTTTAAAATAATGGGATTTTCCCTTTGAAAGCCAGAAAGAACATAGTTGTATGAAAGATTTTCAACCGGTTTAAGGTCTGACAGATGCCACTGCGTGGCAAGGTCATTTATTATATGCGGTAAATTATCTAACCACTTTTGACCTACATTACCATAAATATTGATGATATTATTCTCGAACAAAAGCACTTTGCTTATTTAACAAGCTTATAATGAAGATATCATAGACCTTGAAATGCCTAATCCAAAGAATAATATTGACGACCAGACGCGTTGTCCAACGCATAACTAGACTTTTCAGTGTTTATAGAATGAGCAGATCCATTCCCGTTTAAAGAATAATAAACCTTCTTAACCTTAGCAAAGGGGCGAATATCTCTTGGTGTGCTTTTTCTTGTTATTTTCGGCACATCGTCAATATCAGATATATCATCAAATTGCATAACTGTTTGTTCTAAACGAAGACCATCTTTTTTATTGCTACCACAAAGTTTCATCCAACCACTTAAAACACGTTGCTTATATGCGTTGTGAAATTTAGGAGTAGCAGAATGATAATGACCAACAGCCAAGTTCCAACTTTTATGCTGAAGAAATAGTTGCTTTAAGAATTTAGCGCCATAGGCAATATTTAGCTGAGGATCAAAAGCTTCTTCAAGATTACGAAATGCATGTGGGTGGTGACGTAGGTTAATTTGCATAATTCCTACATCAATGCTTTTAGCACCCGTTCTTTGAAATTTTTCAACTGCTTTTATAGCTTCCTGTTTCGTTTTGAATATGTAACCTTTGCCCTCAACATTGATAGTCCAAGGCCAAGCATTAACAGAACCGCCTATTGCGCGACCAGATTCAGCATGAGACACAGCCCTTAGTAAATGTGCAGGAATACCATGAGCATTTTCTTGCATTGCAATAAACGAATTATATTGTGGATTTGCAGATAAAGCTAAACAACATAAGATCAGCGCTATTAAAAACTTATTCATGACATCTCCTTTTGCTTAAACTATGCAAAATTTGTGCCAACTAAAAAATCAAAGTTTTCTGCGACTTTCAACACCCTCCAAAAGAGGAATCAGTCCCATTTTGGTAAGATAACCATCTTTGCCAATAGCAGCTGGGCTTAGCCATTCATCAATATAGTCTTGCAAACCCTCTGTTTTATTGTCTCTAACATAAATAAATAGCTTACGCACCATTGGATAAGTACCATTTTGAATGGTTGAATAAGTAGGCTCTATTCCATCTATTTGCATTGCTTTAATTTCTGCGTGCCCATCCAACAAATTAGCCGCAACAAAAGCCATTGTAGTTGGGTTATTGTCCAGGAAATCAAAAAGTAAATGATGACTATCTGCAGCTTCATAATCATTAATTTCTCGTAGCTCGGGCCCACTTCGAACCTCTTGTCCATGCATCACCATTGCTTCAAAAGCATCTCGAGAGCCATGAGATTTTGAAGGGATTAGAATACGAATGGGTAAATTAGGTAAGCTGGAATTAATTTCATTCCATTGGTGGTAAGGATTATCAACTATGTCTCCCTTACTATTAGTAATTTTTTTTGCAACCGCAGTTAAAATGTCTTTTAAACGCAGCGTATTAAAGCCTGTCAGGTTTTTTTTAGCTGCAAATGCAATTCCGTCATGACCGATACAAACTTCTAAAATTGAAGCCATTCCAAACTCCTTACATTTTGCAAGTTCTTTTGGGTTAATTGGTCTTGAAGCGTTCGTTATATCATATCCGAAACCGTTATGGGCTTGAGAAAAATCCGCAAACCCACTACCAGTACCTGTACTTTCAACAAAAGGACAAATGTGGCCTATTTTTTTAGAAAATTCCTGCGCTATTTTGATTGCGAATGGGTACACAGTTGATGACCCCGTTTGACGGATCTGAATTCTGCCTTCCACTGAACAGCACATAAACATCAAAGCAAGCAGTATATTCATAGACCCGCCTCTTGAGTTAGGCTATGTCCATATAATTTTTGCGTACCTGCTGCAAATGACCTATAGATTGAGGGAATAAAAATCTTTCGTTCACGTATGTGATCATCATTAAGAAATACAGATAAAACCTTAGAAGTTATATTAGGGAAGTATGATTTTGTTTTAAGCATTTTTAAAGCAGAACGCATTGCTAACATACCTTGATCATAAGCCGATGATACAATAGCAGCACCAGCCCCCTCTTCAATGGCATAACCCATTGTTGAAATAATAGGAATAGTAGTATTTTCAGTCACCCACTTCATTGTTTCATCAGAAGCAATTTCATCGTCAGTATCAAAGCTATCTTTTAGTCGCTTATAACTTGAAATCAAAAGCACATCGTAATGTTTATTAAAAAATGCAGCAGCTCTTTTAAAGCTTACTGAATCATCAACCATGATTGAGTCCTGAAACTTAACATTTTTCCACGCGTGTTGAATTAAAGTTTTTTCTGTCAAATTAACAATTGTCGACGTATCACCCAAGTGAGCTAATTTAATGTTTTTTTTTCCTGGAAACATACTATTTATTAATAAATTAAGCTCCTGGACTTGAGGCACTTCAATAATTCCTCCTACATTTTGGCCAGGTATATAGCCAAATTTTTTAAAATCACCTTTAACGCCAGCAAAAATTATTCTTATGTTTTTTTTCCCTAAATAAAATTTTGCAGAAAATTCCTGCGCTTCATCACCGACCGCAACTAAAATTTCAGGCTTAAAACGATCAATTGAAGCTCTTGCTTCTATGCCTGCATTAATTTTTTGTTTGATTGTATTTTTATTAAGCATATTCATGTAATAGGTTTGAATAAGCAGGTCAAATTCATTTTCTAAAACTTTTTTTGTTCCATTATCAAAATCTTTAACTATGTCCATAGTTGGTTCATAGCTGTGAATAACCATAATTCTTGGCTTGCTTAGATTATGCAAAACTAAAAGTCCTAAAAGACTTGCAAAAACAACTCCCTTTAATATGCTGATAATTGACGACTTAAGTTTTGCAGTGTGCAGATTGTCTACCATGGTAAAATCCCAATCCACTTCCAGTAGAAAATTCCAACATATAGCGAAATAATATAAAACATATTCAGTCTTAACCGAGAGCTCTTAAGCTTTTTAGCAAAATCAACTGAATAATTTTTTCCATGTTTCGCAAAAATTCTGTACTCAGGTTCTTGATATTCAAAAAACCAAATTCTTCCAATGGTGTTGATGATGTAAACAGCTATCCATGGGTTCATACCATTTTTTTGAAATAAAGGGATAAACATAATGCTTAATATATTTATATTTACATCTCGTGGAAGTATAAATTGCACAAGCATCGAAAAAATAATAAGAAAAGTTGTCAGTTCAAAAAAATGATGGTTTAAATATTCCGTCATCCACCTGGTATTCTCTTCCAACCAACTTATAAGCCCTACATCATTAGCAGCAAATGCAATGCCTGAGAGACCACACATAAAAATTAAAAAGTCCCATTTTATGCGCGTTTGAAAACCTTTATCATTCATAAATTGAAACACAAATAAAAACAGTAAAATAAGCAAACAAATAACATCTGGCGGAATACCATGCACACTAACTGTTGCAAGACTGAGAATTGCACCAAACATGCAAATAAATGATGCTTTTTCAGTTGGCGATGTTGGACCTAAAATGTCCAAAATATTTTTCAAATGTGCATTACGCAATTTGTCATTTTCTATTTTTGGATAAGATGTTTTACCAAAATAAAAGCTTACTAAAATAAGGTACCCAAGTAGTAATACAGCAAGGGAACCTAGAGATGCAAACAACCATCCCCACCAGTCAAATTGAGTTGCATATTGCCCCCAAAATAACCCTAATAAAACAAAATGCATCATAGAAGCACTTAGTATATTTTGAGAAAAAATTCCTGCTCCGCAGTAAGCACTAAAACCTAACGCTTGAGCTTGCGTTGAGCTGTCTGATAAATTACGAATATGAAGCGTGTCATGATAAAAAATTTTCATCATATTTACACGTAACATAAATGATGGAACGCCAAGGGTTAACAACCCACCAATACTAAGCATAATAAGGTTGTCTCCAAAATAATTTGGACGACAAAATTTCAGAATTTTAATCATTATTCTATAAATGATGCCCGATGAAACCAGCACACTTGAAAGTCCTAAAAGGCTTAAGGCTACAATAAAATTACCTGAACTAAAGCCTGCTAATATAACCTTTGTTTTGACAATACCACCACCAATTAGTAGAAAAATTGTTGCCATTGTTGCAACGTAATCTGACATCAAGCGAAAGGAAGCAATGATTGACCAAGCAGATAGAATAGATAAAAAGACCTGACTTTGGTAATTCATGGTAGTTTTATTGAGGAAAAAATAAACAATAAATGGCACTATTGCCGCCAAGATCCAGCCCAGTCCATCAACCCAAAATCGGTTTGCTTGTGTGAACAAACGTTCAATAAGATCTTTCTTAAAAACCAGAATTTTTTTTGGATAAAAGGTTCCGATAAAATTTTGTAAAAACCTTTTCTGAAATTTTTGTAAATCTAATTGATCGATCGTATCGTACAAAACATCTTTTTTAATTTTCAAAAGCTTACATTTACTCAAGGCAGTAGCTGTAAAAAGATATTGCTCAATACCACAAGGCACTTCTGTCCCAAAAAAATTATTTTGATGAATGATTTCACTATGAATACTATTTCGAATTTCAACTTTTCCAGATAGCAACACATAAAAAAAATCTGAATCAGCGCCTTCTTTAAAAATGATATCGCCATCTTGAATAGTTTCTTCAGCCGCAACAGTTGCAAGACGTGCACGCTGTAGTGGCTTTAAAAAGTCCAGCTTATTAAATGCGCTTGTTGAATTCACAAAAATTATGTTGGTGTTTTATTTTATTATGACAATTTTTATTTAATTTTTTATTAACAAATGTGGAAAAAGTATTTTTTTTCATTAAGGCTTGCGAGTAAGAATATGACTAATTTTAGTTTAGTGCTGAGGCAAATAGTCAGGTCGCCTTACTTGTGCAATAAGTTTATGAGTATTTTTAGGCAAAGGCTTCAGGTCGTTGTTACTTTCTGGATTATAGCGAGATGGTTCCTTGCTTAGACTCATTTTTTCCTCTGTTGAAGATGTCGTCATTTGCACTAGTTTAGGTTTGCTACTGCTTCCTTCTTTCTTAATTCCACTACCTAAACGAAATTTTTTGTTTCGTTTTTGCTGTTTTTCTTCTTCTTCAGCAGCCCAATAGGACATTTTAGAAGGAGAAATAGCACGTTTTGAAGATTTTTCAGCCTGCATATCTACGCCTGCATAAGTAGTGTTGACCAGCAAAGCTAATAAAAAGAATATACAGTTCATGATACACAAGATGTTTTTTTAGCATCTTTATAGTCTCATATTGCATATTAAGAATTGGTTAACTGCAAATTATTCGCAAATCAAACGTCTTGCTAACGCCAAACCATCAACGTTACCAACATCAATCCAAGTGCCATCAAACACAACACCTCTTAGAGATTTTTTTTCAGCAGCTTTCCAATATAAACCCGACAAGGAAAAAGGCTCAATTTTTAAGCGTTTTATCACTATTGGGTTAATAAGCTGAACACCAATATAGATGTAACGACTTGATGGGGAGTCATCTTCAGTTGGTTTACGCAACAACCCATTTTCAATAACAAAATCACCCTTACCTGAATGACCTTGTGCATTTTTCAACGGTGTAACAGATAAACAAAAGTCATCTGTTTCTTGCCAAGCGTCAACCATGCGATGGATGATTGATGGGTTAGAATCTTGCCAATACATATCTGCATTTACTACTACAAATGGTTTCTCACCAAATTCTGTTAAAACATTACGCACTCCTCCTGCTGTTTCAAGCAGGATTGGCTCATAACTTAATAATATTTCTAAATCGGTATAGCTTTTTACATGGGCTTCAATTTGATCTGCTAGGTAGTAAGTATTAATAATAATTCGTTTGAACCCTGCCTGTTTCAGTGCATTGATCGAAAGGTCTAAGCAGCACGTATTACCAATTGAAACTAATGGCTTGGGGGTATTTTTAGTAATATCGCCAAGACGTTTTCCAAGACCTGCTGCCAGCACCATTGCTGTTGAAGAAATATTCATCATATAGCTGGAATCACTCGTTTTTGTTGTGGAACATTAAGGTCAAACCATTGCTTAACTGGTTTCAGTTCTTCAATTTCACAGCATTTTTCAAAGAGGTTCCATAAATGAGGGATTCGATTTAAAAACCTTTCATCACCACGTTCAGTGGCAGCTCGAGTAAAGAGTCCAAGAATACGCACTTGCCGTACTGCACTTAAAATATTGCCGGCTATATAAATTTCTTGATGGTCGCCCTTGGGGTGAGCATCTAAAAATCTTTTCCACATAAGGTTCGTCAATTCTGTTGAAACCTCACGTCTGGCATCTCCCAACAAGGAAACTAAATCACCTGCTATTGGCGCCCAGACTGCATCTTGAAAATCAAGTAATCCAATATTTTTAGGAGCTGACCTTTGAGGTAAATCCATTAAGTTATCAACATGATAGTCACGCAAAAAAATACTTTTTTTCGTTTGCAAAGCTAATTCCAATGCTTTTTTCCAAACACCAATAAAATCATCTTGAACTGTATTTGATGCTTCAACGTCCATCACTTTAGGGTAATAATATGTCAAAAACTGCCGCACTTTATTAAGACCAAAATCAACAGTATATGCCTTTAAAAATGGTAAGGGATTTTCATTGCGTTCCTGTAAATGTATAATAACATCAACTGCAGATTTATATATTTGATGTTCCCTACCAGGACTTTCTTGCAAAACTTTTGTAAAAGTTGCGTCACCAAAATCTTCCAAAAGAAGATAACCGCTTTCTGTATCTGCTTCTATAATTTCTGGTGCACTAAGACCGTGCGACGTTAAATGTTGCCCTATTTCTACAAATGCTTTTAAAGAGCTCAAATCAGGACAATCCATTAAGACTAAAGAAGTATTTCCAGCTTGCCAGCGAAAATATTTACGAGGCGAAAAATCAGCTGTAAGAAATTGTTTATCAAAGTGGTCATATTGCCCCCAAAAATAAGGAATGCGTTGATTCATTCTTTAGCCTCCAAAGTAAGCTTTCTACTGTCATCAGATTGAACCAACAGTGTTCCTTTCAAATATTTAGAAAATATTTTATCACCCAAACGTTCTGGCCATTCAATAATCATCATATCCTGTATATTTAGCTCATCAAGTCCAAGCTCTTCAATCTGATGCTCATCATCCATGCGATACAAATCAATGTGCCAAAGTGTGCCTGCACTGGTTAAATAAGGTTGCATAATTGTGAAAGTAGGACTTGTAACTTCTTCTTGATATCCCAACGCAGCCACAATATGTTTTGTTAATGTAGTTTTACCTGCACCCATTTCACCATATAGCAAAAAGGGCAACTTAGGCCTTAACTTGCTAACAACATGCTTTGCTGCATCTGCAATAGAATCTAAATTAAAAATTATATCCGTCATCATTTATAGATTTAGCAAATTTTGGAAAACATTGCTTGATAAATTCTTAAAAAGGTAAAATTTAGTAATATATTTTTATTTGAAATCGACACTAGGTTTAAGGCATCATACACTAGTGGGGAACTGATGTATTCTGTAGCTAATAATAAATCTAATACTTTGCCTGACATAATTGCTGCAGATCTGCACGCAAAAAAAGCACTCTCACGCCGAGATTTTATTAATCAACATACTGTATCAAGCCCTGTCATTTTTCACGGGGTTGGTGTGCATTCAGGGAAAGCTGTTTGCATGATTGTGCACCCTGCAGCAGTTGACCACGGAATTATTTTTGAACGTACAGACATTGAAGACCTGCCAAATCGCATTCGAGCTAATTGGCAAATGGTGAGCACCACAAACATGTGCACAACAATTACAAATGCATCTGGTATATCAGTGGCAACTGTTGAACACATTATAGCTGCTCTTTACGGAACAGGAATTACAAATGCACTCATAACTATTGATGGCCCTGAAGTGCCTATTATGGATGGATGTTCTGAAGAGTTTTGTAAAGGTATTTTAGAAACAACAACAGTTCGTCAATCGAAACGTCGTCACACTTTGAAAATTTCCACAACAGTAAGAGTCGAAAATGAAAACGGATGGGCCCAATTAAGCCCATACGATAAGAATCTATTTAGTGTAAAGTTCACTCCAACTGACAGGTATGAAGATTTAACACAGGAACAATTTCAGCAATTTTCATACAATGAAGATGATTTCACAACCCTTATTTCCAGAGCCAGAACATTTGGTTTTTATGAAGACGCTCAAAAATTATGGGCTGCAGGTCTTGCTAAAGGCGCCTCTCTAGACAACACCGTTGTTATTCACAAAGGTGCTGTCATGAATGAAGATGGCTTGCGGTATAGTGACGAACTAGTTCGCCACAAATTGTTGGATGCTATTGGTGATATGGCACTAGCAGAATATGTATTAATTGGCCACTACGAGGCCTGTAATCCAGGCCATACCCTTAATTACCAATTGTTGAAAAAATACTTCGACACAATAACCACAAGCTGATTGATTACCTTCTATAAACTAAAAGAGCATTAACCAGTTGTTTTCTTGACATTGAATGAGAAAGACCTAAACCTTCATCAAAAATAATACCACCAACTGTAGAACCAGCTTCAAATACTAATACCCCTTTTTTATTTGCTGCATGAATTTTCATTTCATCACCATCCAATTCTCTTACTATTAATTTGGTATTTGAGCGGCTGTCAATAGCAATCTAAAAGTGCACCAAATGGCAGAGTAAAAGTGCACCAC
>JBAXJB010000005.1:0-73991 GCA_037138055.1 Alphaproteobacteria bacterium
CCGGCTGCACCACCGGAATCTCCTCCACCAGACGCAGCGGCTGAACTTGAATCACCCTCGTTTGCTACGCCGCCAACTCCTTTTTTTTTCAAACCCTCAAGGTTCGCCAAAAGCTTGCCCGCTTGATTCACTTGATTAGCCCGCTTTTGATCAACCCCAAGCAAGCTCATCGTCGATTGAGTTAGCGCTTCTTGATCACCACTTGCCAATGCTTTGACCGCGCTTAAAGCATTTTGACTTTCTGGTGGCAATACACTTTCTAAGCCATTTTGCTGAATATTATCTAATGTATTAAGAACATCAGCCTGAGAATCTGGCTGTGGATCTTCTTTTTTTGAATCATCTTGACTAGAAGTGCCATTATCTGCTTCTTGTGCCTGACCCTCTACAGAATCTACTTGTGATTGCTCCTCTTCCTCAGGAATTTTATCTTCTGGTTTTGTCAAATCAGCATCATCAGGACTATCTGCTTCATGTTCATCCTGTTCGGAAAGATCTTCGTCATCTTCAGAAGGGCGATTGCTATATATATGCACATCGATTTTTGGATTAAGGGTATAATCCATTGTCGCCATATCCTTACCTTCTAAACGGCCGTCTGTACCATATTTGTAAAGAGTATTGCTGTATTTAGTGATTTTTAATTCAACTAAAAGCCAATCCAACATTGGCTCTAGCTGTTGCACATAGCATTGTTCGTATTCAATTTCTTGAAGTTTACCAATCACCCCATTCATTTCAGCGATATTAACAATTGTTATTTTACTAATCGGCATTGATTTGAAAATATGACTTTCCAATTTGGTTTGCAGGTTACCTCTTGGAATATATAAAATAACGTGACTATGACGTAGAGTATTCGACGATAAAATGTCGGTCTTCGCTGCCATATTTGTACCACGAGAAGTTCGCGCATAAAATCCACGAAGCGCACAGTAATCCTCAAAACCATGTATGGCTGATTCTGTGTATTCAAGAATTTTTACTGCCCACGTAGGGATTTGATTGGGAGAGGAAACACCTGATGAGTTGGCGCCAGAATCCATAGGAATCAAGCGATCAAAGGCTTGCATGAATTCTATAAGGTTTGATTTAGAGTCTGCCAAAATTTTTGAATTACATTTTTCTTAAATTGTAAGGAATATCTACCAAAACTCAAAGCAATTAACGCATAAAATTTATGAAACCACTTCCGTCTAGTATTCCTATAGCTTATAGACAATAAGAAACTAGAGTAGCGGTCCATCCATATTATGCTGTATTATGCAGTACGTTTTTTCAAAACGTTCGTAATTCGTAATTCTATGTAATTATCTACATGACCAATCATTTCTTCCAAGCTTTCGCTATAAAAATGATCTGTATTTTTTAATACTTGGTAATCAATAGCAATGCCTTTTTGGCTACGTAATTTTTGTACCAAGGCATCAGTATACTGGTATGGCACTACGGCATCTTGCTCACCGTGAATAATCTGACCAGAAACAGGGCATGGTGCCAAAAAGTTAAAGTCGTACATGTTTGTTGGTGGACTAAGGGCAATAAAGCCATCAAGCTCAGGGCGACGCATTAATAACTGCATAGCGATCCAAGCACCAAAAGAAAAGCCAGCAACCCAAAAACTATTTACTTGTGGATGAGTTGATTGCAACCAATCCATAGCTGCTGCTGCGTCAGCTAATTCGCCTTCTCCATTATCATAT
Organism: Alphaproteobacteria bacterium; assembly: GCA_037138055.1. Classification (GTDB taxonomy): domain Bacteria; phylum Pseudomonadota; class Alphaproteobacteria; order Paracaedibacterales; family CAITNM01; genus CAITNM01. The sequence goes on from JBAXJB010000005.1 coordinate 1,704, forward strand.
GCACCTTCTGAGCGTCCCACCCCACGAAAATTAAAACGAAGAGTTGAAAATCCTTTTTTAGCGAATGTTTGACACAAAGAATAAACAACTCGATTATTCATAGTCCCACCATGCTTTGGATGAGGATGTAGTATCAGCGCAACAGGGGATGAAGCCAATGGACCGGCAGTATATCGACCTTCAACACGTCCCGCAGGACCAGTAAAAATTACTTCAGGCATCTTAAAATAAATTCCTTTCTATATTTTACAAAACGTCAATAAAACAAAATATCCCTAGAAATAAAGCCTTTTAAAAGTTGACTTTTTTAATCAGGTATCTTAAGTTCGACACACAATATCAAAACATCTCGCCTCAAGGTAACATACCAACGGAAATATTGCTATGAAATTAAGCACAAAATCCAGATATGCCATTATGGCCATGGTTGATCTTGCTCAGCAAGATAATGGTTCTTGTGTACCTTTATCTTTAATAGCTGAGCGCCAAAGTCTACCTTTGCAATACCTAGAGCAGCTATTTTCCAAGCTAAGGCGTAGTAATCTTGTTAAAAGTGCACGAGGTATAAATGGTGGGTACGAGTTAGCTCGGGAAGCTAGCAGCATACGAATATATGATATTATTTTGAGTACTGATGCGCCGGTTAAAGTAACCAGGTGCAATTCTCATGAAGCAAACGGCTGTCATACAAGTGGAAAGCGTTGTAATTCCCATCATCTGTGGTACGAGCTAGAGCATGTTATGCATGACTATCTTATTCAAGTGAGTTTGGCTGATGTAGCTAGCGGCAATCATCATCACCCTATTGTTGTGCTAAACCGTGCAAAAACAGATAACATGGTCGCCGCATGATATACCTTGATTATAATGCAACGACCCCAATTACATCTCATGCACGGCATGCAATGGTTGAAACATTTGATTGCTTGGGCAATCCATCATCCGTTCATGGCCATGGCAGAAATGCGCGAAAAATTTTAGAAAATGCCCGCACTCAAGTCGCTGATTATTTTGCAGTTCCTGCACGTAACGTTACGTTTACCAGTGGTGCAACTGAAGCAAATAATATGATTTTAAAAGGCTTTCAGGGAAATATTTTTGTGTCAGCTGTTGAACATGACAGCGTATTGAATATACGGAAAGACGCAACAATTATTCCGGTAGATGGAAATGGAATTGTTAGGCTTGAAGCGCTTGATAACCTTTTAAAAAATTCACCATCAGCCTTAGTTTGCATTCTTGCTGTGAACAATGAAACCGGTGTTATTCAGCCAATTGATGAAATATTACAAATCTGTAAAAGCCACAATGCCCATTTACATGTGGATGCCGCGCAAGCCGTTGGTAAGATTTCTTTTGACTGGAATAGCCTGCCAAGCTTTAGCATTTCCGCCCATAAATTTGGTGGACCCAAAGGAATTGGCGCTATTATTATTAATGGATCACTTCATTTGAAAATTCTTATTGAAGGCGGCGGGCAAGAGCGCAGTTTACGTAGCGGCACTGAAAATATTATAGGCGCTGTCGGTATGGGCGCAGCTTTAGCAGGCCCTCAGTTTGATTGGAAAACACTACTTCCCTTACAAAAAAAACTTGAACACAATATTCTTGAATATTGTCCTGAAGCAACAATTTTTGCAAACTCAGCTACACGCGTGTCTAACACAACATCTGTTGCCATGCCTGGCGTCCAAAGCGAAGTGCAGCTTATGCACTTTGACCTTAATAACATATCGGTTAGTTCTGGTGCTGCGTGCTCATCAGGGAAAGTAAAGGCTTCCCATGTGTTAAAGGCTATGGGCGTGAGTGATGAACTATCGAAATGTGCACTACGCATTAGTTATGGCTGGAACACAACGGAAGAAGATATTAAGCAATGTATTTCTGTTTGGGCATCTTTATACAATATCCAAACCAAAAAACACAACGAGGCAAACTATGGCTAAACAAATTTACCTGGATTATCAGGCAACCACCCCATGTGATGAACGCGTTGTTGCAAAAATGATTCCCTACTTTACGCAAAATTTTGGCAATCCGCATTCGCGCAATCATTCTTACGGATGGGAAGCGGAAGCTGCTGTTGAACTTGCTCGCGAACAAATTGCTAACTTAATTAATGCTGATCCACGCGAAATTATTTTCACAAGTGGCGCTACAGAATCAAATAACTTGGCCATAAAAGGCGTTGCAGATTTTAACAAAGATAAAAAAAACCATATTATCACCTGCGTTACCGAACACAAATGTGTGCTTGATAGCTGCCGTCATTTAGAAGAAAAAGGCTTTAAGGTTACCTATTTACCCGTGCAACAAAACGGATTAGTAGATCTGAATGTATTAAAAAATGCCATTACAGATCAAACTATTTTGGTTTCGATTATGATGGTAAATAATGAAATAGGGGTCATTCAGCCAATTGCTGAAATAGGAAAAATCTGTCGTGAACATGGTGTTTATTTTCACACCGATGCAGCACAAGCAACTGGAAAAATTCCTATTGATGTTGAAGCTATGAACATTGATCTTTTAAGCATTTCTGGACACAAAATTTATGGCCCCAAGGGAATTGGTGCGTTATTTGTGCGCCGCAAACCACGCGTTCGTTTGAATGCTATGATTACCGGTGGCGGTCAAGAACGGGGAATGCGCTCAGGCACCCTGCCCACCCCTTTGTGTGTAGGACTAGGTGAAGCATGCGCTATTGCTAAAACTGAAATGCAAAGTGAAGAAGAGCGAATCAAAAAATTATTCGATCGCTTATACAGCGGACTTCAGAAAAATCTTGATCAAATATATTTAAACGGTGACCCTGCGCAGCGTATTCCTGGAAATTTGAATATCAGCTTTGCGTATGTTGAAGGCGAAGGTTTAATGATGGGCATTAAAGATTTAGCGGTTTCGTCTGGCTCCGCTTGCACTTCTGCTTCTCTAGAACCATCTTATGTTTTACGTGCTCTAGGCGTTGAAGAAGAATTAGCCCACACATCACTTCGCCTTGGTATTGGACGCTTTACAACCGAAGCTGAAATTGATCAAGCAATTGATTCAATTACCGCATCAGTTAATAAACTACGCGCCATGAGCCCACTTTGGGATATGGCACAAGAAGGCATTGATATAAAATCCATCCAATGGGCAGCACATTAAGGAGAAAAATTATGGCGTACAGTGAAAAAGTTATTGAACATTTTGAAAATCCTAAGAACGTAGGTTCAATGGATAAAACCAGTAAAAATGTTGGAACAGGCCTTGTGGGCGCACCTGCATGCGGAGACGTCATGCAACTTCAAATTGCTGTAAACGATGATGGCACAATTTCTGATGCAAAGTTTAAAACTTTCGGATGCGGCTCAGCCATTGCATCGTCATCTCTTGTCACTGAATGGATCAAAGGTAAATCAATTGATGAAGCATCCACTATAAAAAATACGCAAATTGCTTCCCATTTAGCATTGCCTCCTGTAAAAATTCATTGCTCAATTTTGGCTGAAGATGCAATTAAAGCTGCAATTGCAGATTTTAAAGCAAAACAGAAATAATAAGTCTATGCGCCAAGCAATCACCATCTCTGAGGCAGCACTTGAACAAGTTCGTGCTCTTTTGCAAAAACGCGAGAAACCTAGCGTTGGCATTCGTGTAGGCTTAAAGACTAAAGGGTGCAATGGTCTAGCTTACAGTATTGAATACGCTGATGATAAACATGCATTAGATGAATGTATTGTGGTTGACGACGTTACAATTCTCATTGATCCTAAGGCCATTATGTTTTTGATAGGAACAGAAATGGATTTTGTAACCGATAAATTTCAGTCAGGATTTGTGTTTAATAACCCAAATGAAAAAGGTCGTTGCGGCTGCGGAAAATCGTTTCATGTATAAAAATCCATTCGAACTTTTTGGACTACCCATTAGCATTTATGTACACCAAGCAACCCTTGATGAACGCTACGTTGAAATGATGAAAGATCTGCATCCAGATAAATTTAATGGCGAAGATGCATTCATGAAAAAAAGCGCTGAACAAATTTCTGCATACGCTAATGAAGCGTATCAAATTCTAAGATCACCCTTAAAATGTGCCGATACCGCCATAAAAGCTAAGGACTGGAAATTACCAAATGAAGAAACAACGAATGACTCAATTCTTCTAATGGAAATGATGGAACTTCAAGACATGGTAAAATCAGGTCACGATCTTAGGCCATTTTATCAGGACGCACTTATTCAGTTTGAATCAGCGCTGCAGGAAGATGCTGAAACAAAAACACTGACAGCTTATGCCAGGCTTAAATTTTTAGCACGACTCTTAGGAAGCATTGATGCTACTGCAAATTAGCGAACCAAACACAGGCACTATAAAGCCAGAAATAACATCACAAGCCATCGGTATTGATTTGGGCACAACTAATTCTGTTGTGGCCATTTGGAAAGATGGAAAGCCACAAGTTTTAGTAGATGACTTGGGTCCGTTATTTATACCATCGGTGATTAGCACCCCAACAGGTGATTTACATTCTACCAAACGAATGATGCATGAACCTACATCCATAATTTCTGGCGAACACACTGCCTTAACTGCCGCTCAAGACATTTTAAAACGTTTAAAAAATCGCGCGGAAAAAGCTTTAGTTTGTGAAGTTCAACAAGCTGTGATTACTGTTCCTGCGTACTTTGACGATACAGCGCGTCAAGCCACAAAAGATGCCGCAGCTTTAGCAGGCCTTGAAGTTTTGCGTTTAATTAATGAACCAACTGCAGCAGCACTAGCCTATGGTCTTGATACAGGAAAAGAAGGAATTTTTGCCGTTTATGACCTAGGCGGTGGTACTTTTGATGTATCAATTTTAGCTATGCGCAAAGGCGTTTTTCAAGTGCTTGCAACCGGAGGACACACATCATTAGGTGGTGACGATATAGACACCATAATTACAAAACATTTTGGTTGGGATGATCACTTAAAAGCGCGTAGCGCTAAGGAAACTCTTGCTCATGGATTAAACGAAAAAGTACTGAGTGATCTGTGTCAGCCGCTTATCAAACAAACGCTATCTATTTGCGACCAAGCTATTAAAGATGCAAGCATTACTAAAGATCAAATTGATGGAGTTATTTTAGTTGGTGGATCAACCAAACTAAATGCCGTTAGAACATCTGTTAAAGAATTCTTTGAACAAGAGCCGCTTACCAATCTTGACCCAGATTGTGTCGTTGCATACGGCGCAGCACTGCAAGCTCATCAATTAACTTTTGGCACCGACACCCTACTTCTGGATGTTATTCCCATTTCATTGGGCATTGAAACCATGGGAGGCATTGTTGAAGTGCTCATTCCTCGGAATAGCCCTATTCCTATTCGCATGGCTCAAGATTTTACAACATACGAAAATGGGCAAACAGCTATAAGCATTCATGTGGTCCAAGGAGAGAGAGAATTTGTAAAAGACTGTCGCTCTTTAGGACAGTTCACCTTAACTGGTATTCCCCCAATGCTTGCTGGTGCTGCACGTATCCGCCTAACATTCAGTGTCGATGCTGATGGCCTATTAACTGTAAGTGCTAAAGAGCAAGAAACTGGCATTATTCAACAAGTAGAAGTGAAACCTTCTTATGGATTAAGCGCTGAAGATTATGCAACCATGCTAAGACAAAGTTATGAACACGGAGAAGAAGATCTTAATAACAGATTATTGATTGCAGCTAAAATAAAAGCAGAGCAACTGATAGCTCAGCTTGAAAGTGCTCTAAATTTAGATGCTCACCTTCTTGACGAAGACCAGATAAATGCTTTAAAAGTTTGTGTTCGGGATGTAAAACAAAAGCTTAGCATTCAGGATTGTTCGTCAATCCAAAAAGCATGTGATGATCTAGCTTTATTAGCGCAACCGTTTGCTGAAAAGCGTATTGCACATGCCATAAAACAAAAATTTCAACACCAAACTATATAGTTAAGGAACTTTATGCCATCCATTCATTTTATCAAGCCAGACGGTGAAAAAATAACTGTTGATGCTCCTCTTGGTCTTTCTGTTTTGGAAATTGCCCATCGCAATAGCATTGATCTAGAAGGAGCATGCGAAGGCTCATTAGCTTGTTCAACCTGCCATGTAGTGGTAGATGAACCATGGTTTGAAGTTTTACCTGCAGCCACTGAAGATGAAGAAGACATGCTAGATTTAGCATTTGGCTTAACCCACACTTCACGCCTTGGTTGTCAGATTATTATAACGGAAGAACTAGACGGTCTAACCCTTAAGCTACCAACAGCAACGCGCAACATGATGGTTTAAAATGAAAAATTTGCTAAATTTTTAAGCACTTCCCCCTGTGGATAAATTTTGATTTAGGGGTTGTATTTTTAGTTTCGCTCTTCTATTTTAGTGATTACATTATTCGTTTTCATTTTATAGGTACACAATAAATGGCCCAACCTCAGTTGGTCGATCAGGGAGCTGTTGTCGCTTCAGTAGACCGCTTAAGCCCTACTGCTATGCTAAAAGACCAGTGGAACATGGTCAAAGAGCTAGTAGCAACTGATATTGGTGTGAGCCATAGCAAAAGCTGGATAGAACCGCTTGAACTATTAGGCCTTGATGGCATGATGCTTGTTCTTGGATCTCCAAATAGCTTTGCAAAAGACTGGGTTGAAAATCATTACTTAGAATCAATGGAAAAATCTTGGAAACAAATCAATATGGTTATCCAAGGCGTGAAAATTATTATTCACGAAGCATCTGTCACCATTGCGAACACTAACTCTAGCACGATTTCAGCTCAAGTAAGGACTCAAGAAAGTTTTGATTCATTTGAAAAAGAAGAAGCTGGCACATACACAGGCGCCCCTTTAGACAATCGCTTCACCTTTGAAAATTTCGTGGTTGGAAAACCAAATGAATTAGCTTATGCAGCAGCGTTACGCGTTGCAGAATCTTCCACACCACAATTTAATCCACTGTTTTTGTATGGCGGAGTTGGGCTTGGTAAAACGCATCTTATGCATGCAATTGCTTGGAAGATTCGTCAATGTCACCCTGCTCGTAAAGTTATTTATCTATCAGCTGAAAAATTCATGTACCAGTTTGTACGTGCATTACGCTACAAAGACATGGTTTCTTTCAAAGACCAATTCAGAGCGGTTGATGTCTTAATGATTGACGATGTGCAATTCATTAGCGGTAAAGATACTACCCAAGAAGAATTTTTCCACACATTCAATGCGTTAGTTGATAAAAATCATCAAGTCATTGTGTCTGCTGATAAATCACCATCAGACCTTGAAAATATGGAAGAACGGCTTAAGTCACGTTTAGGTTGGGGACTTGTTGCTGATATTCACCCTACAACGTATGAATTACGTTTGGGAATTTTACAAGCAAAGTCTGCAGCCTTAGGTGTTAAAATGCCCAAAGAAGTTTTGGAATTTTTAGCATTTAAAATAACGTCCAACATTCGCGAATTAGAAGGCGCTTTGAATCGTATTCTGGCCCATGCAAGCCTTGTGGGCAGGTCAATTTCTTTAGACACAACACAAGAAGTTTTACGTGATCTACTTCGCTCTAATGACCAACGCCTAACAGTTGAAGAAATTCAGCGCAAAGTAGCTGAATACTTTAACATTAAAATGTCAGACATGGTTTCAAATCGTCGCATGCAAAATATTGCCAGACCTCGTCAAATTGCCATGTACATAGCAAAACAATTAACCAGCAAATCACTACCTGAAATCGGACGTAAATTTGGCGGACGTGATCATACAACAATTTTACATGCTGTTAGAAAAATTCAAGAATTGAGCGCAGATGATTTTGATTTTGCTAATGATGTTGAAATTCTAAAACGCAGCTTACAAACATAAAAATTTACAAAATATAACCTTCGACCAATTTTTGGAGCAATCATGGAACTCACAGTTCAAAAAAACTCATTTTTAAAAGCGTTGTCACACGGACAAAGTATCGTTGAAAAACGTACAACGATTCCAGTTTTAAGTCATGTTTTGCTTAGCGCAACTCATGCAGGCCTCACATTAACATCAACAGATCTTGATATGGCTTTGGTTGAGACTGTCCCTGCGCAAGTTCGTATCGCAGGACGCATATGCGTTCCTGCGCATCTACTTCATGATATTATTAAGAAACTTCCAGACCTTCCAATTGATATTGAAATTAACCAAGAAACACAGCAATTAAGTGTTAAAGCTGGACGTTCTCATTTTAACCTTCCAGGACTTGCACCTGAAGATTTCCCTGAAATCACTAGCTCTGTGCTTACTCATCATTTCGACATCGGTGCTAGCGATTTCCGCTATATGATTGACCACACAAGGTTTGCTATGTCGACAGATGAAACCCGTTATCATCTAAATGGCATTCATTTTCATCTTTTTGAAGAAGACGGCATGAAACTACGCGCTGTTGCTAGTGATTTGCATCGATTAGCCTGTGTAAGCATCAATGCGCCTGAAGGATCAGCAGACATGCCTTCAATGATTATTGGCCGCAAAGCCATTACTGAGATAAGAAAACTATTGGAGGAAGCACCTGAACAAGTAAAAGCAGGGCTTTCGGATAGTCGATTCGAACTTAGCATACAAGGCGGTCAAAATCGTATGAGTTTTAGCACGCGCCTTGTTGACGGAGAATTTCCAGAATACCAACAAACATTGACTGCAGACATTGAACGCACCGTAAAAGTAAACACGCGCGCACTAGCAGATGCTGCTGACCGAGTCAGTACCGTTATCACTGACCGAGATAAAATTCTGCGTATCAATCTCGAAAATCAGCACGCAAAGCTTTCAGCAATCAGCCAAGAATTAGGCGCTGCTCAAGAAGAAGTTGATGTAGAATCATCTTGCAGTGACCCAATTCAAATTTGTTTCAACGTTCGCTACGTGCTTGATGTTGCTGGATTAATTAAAGACGAAGAAATGAATATGCATTTAACTTCTCCAGACACACCAATTATTATACGTCCCGCAAACACCAACAACGAAGCATACGTTATTATGCCTTTGTTTGCGTAAGAAAAACTACCATCATATAGTTCGGGGGCATAACTCCCCCGAATATCTTTTTATACCTTCAAATAACATCATTAGATTTTTTCTATAATTAAGCTGTATATATCTCGCTCTTAATATTTAATTAAACAATATAATATATATTTATATTATGAATTGTCTTAAATATATTAAAAATTATGAATAAAAATACTTTTGTCAAACTATTTTTCTTCATGTTATTCCATGACCTAGGTGGAAGCACCCAAACATACTATGAATTTTTTGACCCACCATTTTCACATATAAATGGAAATCATGAAAAAGTTGGAATCGTATTTTTACATGGTCTAGGTGGAAGCGCAGAAAGTTGTAATGAATGGATTGATTTTGCAAGGAACGAAGGCATACGCCCCTCTTCTTCACAATGTGCAGTATATATTCCTGAAGCAAAAGATCGTTCTTGGTTTGATGTAAATGCCTTGTTACCCGATTTAATGCATATTTCGAATCCAAAAAATCAAACGCCAGCTAACATTAAGACCCTCTTGGAAAAGATAAAAAACATCGCTCCTCAGCTTCAAAGCTTAAAAGCAGGCATTAAAGATTTTATGAAACGTGAAGGAATAACAATGAAGAATTTGCATTTCGTTGGCTATTCTCAAGGTGGAATATTAGCGCAAATGCTTGCTTATTCTTTACCAGACTCTTGCGGAAGTGTGTGTTTTGCTGGTTGCCCATGGGTATGGACTCCTGGTGAAGACATTAAGCTTCCCCATTCAATTTTGATGGCAATTAATAATGATGATCCTATCTTTGGAAACATCTATCATTTTTCACGAGATATTTTCAAGAAAAAGGTAGGATCAAAAAAATTTAATACAGCTGTAAAAGAAGTGATTGAACAAGAAGGCGGTCATAGTATTTCTCAAACTGCAAAAATTGTATGCGCAAAACATTTCAAAGAAATTTTAGGAGTTATTTCATAAAGTTGATTTATCCAACAAAAATTAAATAACCGCATCTCGCAATTCCCCCTAACATGCTGCTATACTGGTGGGTATAAAAGCGTATCATCAAAAAGTAAATATGCACGTTCAAAGTGTTCAACTCCGGGTCAGCTTAACGGGACGTTATGCAACTGCCCTATATAAAGAGGCTTCCTCTACAAAGAGTACTGAAGCCATTTTGAATGATATAAATACGTTTGATGAGCTTCTAAAAAGCAGTAAAGAACTAGAGCACATTTTAAAAAGTAACTTTTTGCGCGTAAAAGATGCACTTCATATTTTAGATGAAGTTGGAAAGCTTATGAATTTTTCCGAATTATTTGTGAATTTTTTAAAGATAATTGTGACTAACAGACGCGGCACTTTTCTACAAAATATTTTCAATGATTTTTTAGCTCTTGTTGATATTCAGACTAATACAGTACCCATTCGTATAGAATTTGCACAAATTGAAAAAAGCAATATTAGTGCAATAGAAAGGCTATTGAAAAAAATGTATCCAGACCAAGCTTACAGATTTGAACATCATCAAGTTCCTGAGCTTTTAGGTGGGTTCAGAGTCTTTATTCGTGAACGTTGTTTAGACTATAGTTTAAAAAGTCGCCTAAATCGTCTATCTTACCAACTAAAAGAGGCCTAAATTTTATGCAGCATCGCGCTACCGAAATCAGCGATATCATCAGGAATACTCTACATCATGCTGATAAGGCTTTTGACAGTTATGAAGTTGGCACAGTCCTTTCTGTTGGTGATGGCATTGCTCGCATCTATGGCTTAGACAATGTTCAAGCTGGAGAATGGGTTGATATTATTACCAGCGACGGCACACCAGTACGGGGCATTGCAGAAAACCTTGAAGTTGATCATGTAGGCGTGGTGATTGTTGGTAATGATCAGTTAGTTAAGGAAGGCGACCAAGCACGCAGAACCCACCAGATTGTCAACGTAAGTGTTGGCAAAGGGTTGCTCGGTCGTGTGGTTGATGCATTAGGCAATCCCATTGATGATCTTGGCCCATTAGAAGATGTCACATCTACTCCTATCGAACGTAAAGCTCCTGGTATTATCGCCAGAAAATCAGTGCATGAACCAATGTTAACTGGAATTACTGCTATTGACGCTTTAGTTCCAATTGGACGCGGGCAACGAGAATTAATTATTGGTGACCGACAAACAGGAAAAACCACTATTGCTGTTGACGCGATTTTAAATCAAAGAGAAATCAATAAAGGCCCTGATCCTAAAAAACATTTGTATTGCATTTACGTAGCTATTGGCCAAAAACGTTCATCAGTCGCGCAATTAGTCAAAACTCTGCAAGACCAAGGTGCTATGGATTACACTATTGTTGTTGCAGCAACGGCTTCTGACCCTGCTCCTTTGCAATATCTTGCTCCGTACACTGCTTGTGCCATGGGGGAATATTTTCGCGACAATGGTATGCATGCTCTTATTATTTACGATGATCTTTCCAAACATGCTGTAGCTTATCGTCAAATGTCTTTGCTGTTACGTCGTCCTCCTGGACGCGAAGCCTATCCAGGCGATGTGTTTTATTTGCATTCACGTCTTTTAGAACGCGCAGCGAAATTAAGTAATGAATTGGGCGGAGGCTCACTAACAGCGTTGCCAATTATTGAAACACAAGCCGGTGACGTGTCTGCATACATTCCTACAAACGTGATTTCAATCACCGACGGTCAAATATTTTTAGAAACAGAACTATTTTATCAAGGCATACGCCCAGCAATTAACGTTGGACTTTCCGTTAGCCGTGTTGGGTCTGCTGCACAAACTAAAGCTATGAAAAATGTTGCTGGTAAAATTAAACTAGAGCTTGCTCAGTACCGAGAAATGTTAGCGTTCTCCCAATTCGCTAGCGATCTTGATGCAAATACTCAAGCGCTTTTAGCACGCGGCGCAAAACTTACTGAACTGTTAAAGCAAGACCAAAGAAAACCTTATTCGCTAGCACAAGAAGTTGTTGTGCTGTTTGCAGCTGTTCGTGGCTTTCTTGATAAAGTTCAAGTGGAACGTATTAAAGAATTTCAAAAGGACTATCTGCACCTTCTTGAAACTCAAGAACCAGAAATGATGTACGCTATAAATCATACTGGTATTTTAAGCAACGAACACGAAGAAAAATTAAAAACCTTTTTAGATGAATTCCTAAGCCGTTTTGCCCATGAGCCTAAAAGAACTACGTAGAAGAATTTCAAGCGTTAAATCAACGCAAAAAATTACAGCTGCCATGAAAATGGTGGCTTCGGCAAAACTACGTCGTTTGCAGGAACGCGTCCATTTTGGTCATGATTACATTGAACGCTTGAATCTTATTGGTAGTCATTTAGGAAAAGTCAGCCAAGATATTGAAACTGCGTCTCCTTGGTTAAATGCAGAAGGCGATCAAGATTTAATAATCATTTTTGGTGCAGAAAAAGGCTTATGCGGGAGCTTTCACAGCAACCTTGTGCGTAAAATAAACCAAGTATTAGAAGAACATTCTAACCCTGAACTGTTAATATTCGGTCCAAAGGCCGCGGATGCATTAAAAGACAAACAAACACAAAATTCAAGTTTTAATATCGATTTCACAAAACCGAGTGCGCAAACTTTTTTGAATCTTGCAAAAGCCATTGAGCCATTGAAAAAATCTAAAAAAATCGGCCGAATTCATCTTATTGGGTCAATTTTTAAAAATATTTTGACACAACAGACATATTCAAAAATTCTTTGTCCTTTTGTATTTGAATCCACACAAATAAACAGTGATACAAATATTTTTGAACCATCAGCAGACGTATTCTTGCCTCACTTTTTTACACAATATTTAAGTGCGAATCTTCATCAAGCTTGGCTTGAAACTTTAACAGGGGAAATGGCTTCACGCATGACTGCTATGGATAATGCGACCAGAAATGCAAAAGATATGCTTAGTGACCTAAGCCTTGAATACAATCGCACGCGTCAAGCACAAATAACCACAGAACTAACCGAAATTATCGCAGGATCAGAGGGAGCACAATAATGACCACCCAACACAAAGGATATATCTCACAAATCATGGGGGCTGTTATTGACGTCTATTTTGAAGGTTATCTTCCTCCTATTTTAAATGCTCTAGAAATACCCAGAGAAGACAGTGAAACTAAAGGAAAATTAATACTAGAAGTCGCTCAACACCTTGGTGAAGGAACTGTGCGTACCATTGCTATGGATGCCACTGCAGGACTACATCGCGGTCAAGAAGTTATCGACACAGGCTCTCCCATTTGTGTGCCTGTTGGCCCAGAAACTTTAGGGCGCATTATGAACGTTATTGGTGAACCAATTGATGAGCGTGGCCCTATAAAAACTAAGCAAGTATCGTCGATCCACCGCAGCGCCCCTGAATTTATAGAACAGTCACCTGCCACTGAAATTTTAACCACAGGAATTAAGGTTATTGACCTATTAACCCCCTACCCTAAAGGTGGAAAAATTGGCCTTTTTGGCGGCGCAGGCGTTGGTAAAACTGTTTTAATTATGGAGCTTATTAATAACGTTGCAAAAGCACATGGTGGTTATTCTGTGTTCGCAGGTGTTGGCGAGCGTACTCGTGAAGGTAATGACCTCTACCATGAAATGATTGATTCTGGCGTGGTTAAGCTGGATGAAGAAGGATCAAAAGCAGCGCTTATTTATGGACAGATGAATGAACCACCAGGAGCACGTGCTCGTGTAGCATTATCAGGACTAACAGTCGCTGAATATTTTCGCGATGTTGAAGGAAAAGATGTTTTATTTTTTATTGATAATATTTTCCGCTTTACCCAAGCTGGTGCTGAAGTTTCAGCTCTATTAGGACGCATGCCATCAGCGGTTGGATACCAACCGACATTATCTAGTGAAATGGGTGATTTGCAAGAACGAATAACTTCAACGACTAAAGGATCCATTACATCTGTTCAAGCAATATATGTTCCCGCCGATGACTTAACCGACCCTGCCCCTGCTGCATCTTTTGCTCACTTAGATGCAACCACAGTGTTAAGTAGAAGTATCGCTGAATTAGGTATCTATCCAGCTGTTGACCCGCTTGATTCTACATCACGCATTCTATCAGCTGACGTTGTTGGCGAAGAACACTATCAGGTAGCGCGTCATGTGCAAAAAATATTACAAACCTATAAATCATTACAAGATATCATCGCCATTCTAGGTATGGATGAATTATCTCCTGAAGATAAATTAACTGTTTCCAGAGCTAGAAAAATTCAACGTTTCCTTTCACAACCATTTTTTGTGGCAGAGGTGTTTACTGGCTCTCCCGGGAAACTTGTATCATTAGCTGACACTATAAAAGGCTTCAAAGGAATTTGTGATGGAGATTATGACCACATCCCTGAAAGCAATTTTTACATGATTGGTAACATTGAAGAAGCGTTAGAAAAAGCAAAAGCCGCGTAATAGGAAGATAAACGTTATGCTAACACCTGAGACACAATTGTTTCTGGAAGGTTTAAAAAATTTAAACCGTCCTCCTATCGATCAAATTCCCGTTGAATTTATGCGTGATCAGTTTGAGACTGTATCTATGTTATATGGCGGAAGTCGAATTCAAAATGTTTCATATGAAGACAGCATACTTACATTACAAAAAGTGAATCGCCCAGTTAAAATTCGTACTTTTCAGGTTGAAGCACCGAAAGGGGTAATTTTATATGCGCACGGAGGTGGTTGGATTCAGGGCAGCTTAGATACTCATCATGTTATGTGTCAAAATCTAGCACAGGCAACACGTAGTAATGTTGTAGCAATTGATTACTCTTTATGCCCTGAGCATGCATATCCAGTTGCATTAAACGAAATTGAGGCCGTATATAAATGGGCTGTTTCCGAACAATCCCTTCCCATTAGTGTCGCTGGTGACAGCGCAGGCGCAAATTTAATGGCAGGACTTATAATGCGATTAAACAGCCAACAATTGGCTTTACCCAAAGATTGTATTTTTTTCTATCCTTTTTTTGATTTAACATGCCAATTGAAGTCACTACAGGAATTTGCTGAGGGCTACATGTTAACTAAACATACAACAGTCCACTGCAGAAATACTTATTTAAGTAATGACCAAACGTTAGCAGAGCTCCCTGAAGTTTCGCCTTTATGGCAAATGGAAAATATCAAATTTCCACCTTCTTTAATTATTGCTGCTGAATATGACCCTCTTCGCGATGATTCAAGAATCGCTAAAGATATATTGAAACAAAAGGGTGCGTTGAAAGGCTATTTAGAAGTACCTGGAGTCATTCATGGATTTGCGCAATTTCCAGGTTTATTTCCAGAATCAACTAAAGTTTTTGAATGGATTGGCAAGTTTTATAGCTAAGAAAACCACTGATATTTTGTGTAACTAGTCTTAAAAACTTGAATATTTTTGAAAAACCTCCTATACCCTATCTATGGATTGATGATCTACGGCCATGAATAAATTTTTAGATTTTGAAAAACCAATTGCTGAACTTGTTGGTAAAATTGAAGAGCTAAGACACTTAGCTAACAACAAAGACCTTAACATCGCTGATGAGGTTTCTAAGCTGCAATTAAAAGCAGATAAAATGATGCGTCAAACGTACACTCAGTTAACACCTTGGCAAAAGGTTCAAGTAGCTAGGCATCCGGACAGACCAAAATTTTCTGCATATATAAATGCAATTTTTACTGATTTTGTGCCACTTGCTGGTGATCGCTTATTTGCTGATGACCAAAGTATTGTTGGTGGCTTGGCGACCTTAGGTGGTGTATCTGTTATGGTCATTGGCCAAGAAAAAGGTAACGATACAGAATCCCGTGTAAAACATAATTTTGGCATGCCAAAACCTGAAGGGTATCGTAAAGCTCAACGTTTAATGGATATTGCAAATCGTTTTAAATTGCCAGTTATCACGTTTATTGATACGCCAGGAGCTTATCCTGGCATTGATGCCGAAGAACGTGGTCAAGCTGAAGCAATAGCTAAAAGCATAGAAAAATGCCTAACTATTGAAGTTCCCTTAATTACAATCATCATCGGTGAAGGTAGCTCTGGCGGTGCCATAGCTATTGCAACTGCAAATTCAGTATTAATGCTTGAACATGCAATTTATGCGGTAATTTCCCCTGAAGGATGTGCTTCAATTTTATGGCGCAGCTCAACAAAAGCTGCTGAAGCTGCTGAAGCCCAAAAATTAACCGCTCAAGACTTACTAACACTTGGTGTAATTGATGCAATTATTCCTGAACCTATTGGCGGAGCACAACGCTTTCCTACACAAGTTGTTGAATCTGTAAGACGTCAGATAGAAATAGTTATGAATGACCTAATGCGCAATAGCGGACCACAGCTAAAACAAATGCGTCGTGAAAAGTTCCTGCATATGGGACAAAAGAGTTTAGGGTAACTTTTGAAAACCAAACATTTAACAACAAAACGGTGATACCAATTATGATGTTGAACTTAAATATTCCAAAGCATGTCGCAATCATTATGGATGGCAATGGACGTTGGGCGAAAGCAAGATCGCTTCCTACTATTGCAGGCCACAGAGCTGGAGCAAAAGCTGTTGAAGAGATAATAGGACGCGCTGCAGAAATTGGAATTGAGTATGTAACTCTTTGGGCTTTTTCTTCTGAAAACTGGAAACGTGAGCAAGAGTGGGTTGAAGAACTTATGGGGCTGCTTCGTTGGTACCTACAACATTCAATCGATAAGCTTATAAAAAACAATGTACGTGTGAAAGTTATTGGTGACCGCTCAGCGTTCGCAAAAGACTTGCAAGACATGATCGGCAGCGTTGAAGACAGAACCCAGGAAAACACAGGTATTACTGTTATTTTAGCGTTAAGTTATGGAGGCCGAGATGATATTCGCAGGGCTACACAAAAAATTGCAGCTGACATCAAAAGCGGAGCTATACAGCCAGAGGATATTACAGAAGACTTAATCAGCCAAAATCTTGACACCAAGTTTTGCCCAGATCCTGATTTATTAATTCGTACCTCTGGCGAATTACGAGTAAGCAACTACCTACTGTGGCAAATGGCTTACACTGAATACGTATTTGTTGATTGCTTTTGGCCTGATTTTGGGGCAAAACAATTAGACTTAGCAATTGAACAGTATTCAAAAAGGCATCGCCGATATGGCTTATACAGTGTTGCAGCCTAAGGGAGATTTGCTTCCAAGAATCCTTACCGGATTAGTAGCAATCCCGGCAGTTATTTTTCTAATTTTTCAAGACCCCATTTTTTTTATATTACTTGGTGTGCTTGCAAGCTTTGGATTACTTAGAGAATGGTCACGTCTAAGTTTTGGTGAAAATTACCACTGGATGAATAGCATTTGTTTATTAGCTATTCTCGTGGCTTTTGTGCCGGCATTACGTATAGGTTCTGTTGCAATAATACTAGCTGGATGTGGTTGGTTGTATTACTTAAACCTTTTGCCCGTTAAGAAGTTTGCAATTGTCAGCGCTGGCTATCTGTACATAAGCCTTGCAATGAGTATCATTATTCATATAATGCCTGAAATTGGGGGATCGCACTTTATTTTATTAGTACTTGCTCTTGTTTGGCTTGTAGATACAGGCGCGTTCATAGTAGGTAAAGCTATAGGAGGACCAAAATTAGCGCCGACTATTAGTCCTGGCAAAACATGGGCTGGATTTTTTGGTGGTATCTTTTTTGGTTTAGTGGGCGTGTGGTTTCTAACAAAAATAATGAGTATCAACGTAAGTAATGCATTTTGGGTTTTTGGAACAGCTGCGGTTTTTCTGGCCCATGGCGGTGATCTTCTAGAATCATGGTGTAAACGATATTTTAATGTAAAGGACTCTGGCAGTTTTCTTCCTGGTCATGGCGGGTTATTAGATAGGCTAGATAGTCTTTTGGCTATTAGCTTTGCAGTCGCCTTACTTTGGTATTTTGGTGAATAATTCAATAATTTTAATAAGAAAATAATATGCGATTAGTCTCATCGGCACTTAATGTTGCTTTTTTTACAATCCTTAGTCGTTTAACTGGGTTCTTCCGTGATATTTTGATGGCCCAGTATATTGGCACAAGCTTTGTTATGGATGCCCTTGTTATTGCCATTAAAATTCCTAGTTTTTTAAGAAGAATTTTTGCAGAAGGCGCGCTGAATTCTTCATTCGTTCCTATTTACTCCGCAATGCATGTTTCGCAAGAAAGTGAAGCTAAAGAATTTATCAAAGACATTTTTTCATTAATGACAGGAATCCTAATATTATTGATTATAATCTTTGAGCTAATCATGCCTTTCATCGTTACTATTATGATTCCTGGGGTAGGTGAAGAAGTATTCTCATTAGCTGTTTCATTTTCTAGAATTACTTTTCCTTTTATTTTACTTATATCATTAACAGCTTTATTCAGTGGTGTTTTAAATACTCATGATCGCTTTGGCGCTGCTGCATCATCACAAATTGCTGGAAATCTTTTCATTGTATTTATTATGAAAATTGTTGATCCTTCTATGCTTGGTGATGGCGGAATTGTTGCTACAGCAATTATGGGATCAGGTTTTGTTCAGCTGCTGTGGGTATATGTTCCTTGCTACTTCATGGGTATTCGCCCTTCACTTAGAAAGCCAAGAAAAAACCAGGCAATGACAAATTTTGGTAGAAGAATGCTTCCTGCTGCATTTGGTTCAGGCATTCTTCAAATCAATTTATTTATCGATACAATTATCGCGTCGTTGCTACCAATGGGAACTATATCTTACCTGTATTACGCAGATAGACTTTACCACCTGCCAATCAGTGTTACCGGCACTGCCTTAGGTACTGTTCTGCTACCAATGTTATCCAAACAATGGAGAGAAAATAACGTTGAAGGAGCCATGCACAATCAAAATCGCGCAATTGAATTCGCGATGTTAATTACACTCCCAGCAATGGTCGGATTAATTTATTTGTCATATCCTTTGGTCATGGTTATTTTTGAACGCGGAGCTTTTGACCACGCATCAAGCGTTGCCACTGCAGAAACACTTGCAGGATTTGCCAGCGGATTACCTGCATATATATTAATAAAAATATTTAACACTAGCTTTTTTGCACGACAAGATACAGTTACGCCTATAAAAGTGGCTCTTGCTGGCATGGTTGTGAATGTGGTTTTGAATTTTGCTCTGATATACAAATACAAGCACCTTGGCATAGCTATCGCAACGTCTAGTGCGTCTTGGTTTAATGCTGCCGTATTAGTTTATCTTTTGAAAAAACGTAATTTCATTAGCTTTGATACGGCACTTTGGAAATTCTTGGCAAAAATTCTAATACCTTGTGCTTTAATATTTTTAGTACTTATAACCTTGAAACCTATTGTTGCGCCTTACCTTCATTCAAATGATGGTATTCACATTCGCTCCATTGCCCTAGCCGTACTTGTTGGAGCAGGATTATTGGCGTATTTTGTTGCAGCTTGGGCTACTGGTTTATTGCGATTCAAAGAATACATGTCATCGTAGATGGAAACGCTATCTCAGGTTATTAAAAGTTATCGTGCTTTTGCCGTAGCTGGGCTTCTTGAAAAAACAAAATCCGCACTTATTATACTAAGCCGCGATAATGACATTTCCCAATTTACAGTTCAGCTTGAACGATTGTTAAAGCGAAAAATACTAGCGTTTCCTGCTTGGGACTGCTTACCCTATGACAGAGTTTCTCCGTCATTAGATTGTATTAGTCAACGAGTTCAAGCACTAACTACCCTAGCTGAAGAACCGGAACAAATTTTAGTAACATCCGTTACTGCATTAACTCAATATCTGCCTCCGCGCTTAAGCTTTTTAGGAGAATCCTTAACTTTAAAAAAAGGGCAATCTTATTCATTTACAAAACTGAATACATATTTGGTTGAAAAAGGGTTCAATCGCGTTGGTGTTGTTTATGAACCTGGCGATTATGCAGTACGCGGCGATATTATCGATTTTTTCCCAATAGGTCATGAAAATCCGTACAGGATAGATTTTTTTGGAGATGATGTTGAACGCATTCGTCAGTTTGATGCAGCAAATCAATCAACATTGAATGAACTAAATGAAATTCTTATTAAGCCAGTACGCGAAATTACATTAACAGCACAAGCCATTCAATTTTTCAAAGAAAAATACAGATTACAGTTTCCTGAAAACTATAGTCAAAATTCCTTATATCAACACATTAGCCAAGGCCATTTGTATGCAGGTTATGAACATTGGTTTCCTTTGTATTTTGAAAATACAGAAACATTAATTGATTACATAACTCCTGAAAAAACCATTTTAGAATTTGATGCATCTCAAACTTTTTCAGAGCATCACACCTTAATTCACGAATACTATCAGGCGCGCGTATCACCTGTTTTTGGAGATCACACATACCAACCATTGCCACCTGAAATAGTCTATTGGAATGAAAAGACCTGGAATGATTTTACAAAAAAAAATCATGTGATAATTTCTCCATTCCATACAGAAGGCGCAACACAATTACCAGTTCAACCCGCCCCTAGTTTTGAACAATCAAGGCAGCAAGGGCAATTATTTGAGCATGTGTTTGCTTTAAAAAACGAACATCCAGATAAGCAATTGATCGTTGTTGCACAAACAGATGGCGCACGATCTCGCCTTGAGACAATGCTAAAAGAACACGGAAGCGTACAGATTCTGCCTTTGACAGAATGGCCACCTGTAAATGCTTCAAAAAAACCTATTTATTCTTTAACTTTTCCGTTAGATGAAGGGTTTGTAACCCATGACCAAATAGTTCTTACTGAACAAGATATTTTGGGTGAACGCATTTCACGTAAAATTCAAAAAGCGCGCAAAAATGCAAACATATTCAAAGACCTTAGTGAATTAAATTTAGGTGATTATGTTGTGCATCGTGAGCACGGTGTAGCAAAATATCAAGGATTACAAACTGTCGATGTTGCTGACCACCCTCATGATTGTTTGCTATTAGAATACGCTGATAAAAACAAGCTATTCCTGCCCGTTGAAAACCTTGAGCTTTTAAGCCGTTATGGCTCTGACGACATGGTGGTTGAACTAGACCGTTTAGGCACTGCGAATTGGCAAAATCGAAAAGCACGAGTAAAGAAACGTTTATTGATCATTGCTGACTACTTAATTAAATTAGCGGCGGAACGATCATTACAAGAAGGGGAGACTTTCTTAACTCCCAAAGTTTACGATGAATTTTGCTCACGCTTCCCCTACCCTGAAACTGATGATCAGCTTCGCGCTATTGAAGAAGTTCTTGGTGATTTAGCATCGGGCAAACCTATGGATAGGTTAGTATGCGGAGATGTTGGTTTTGGCAAAACAGAAATTGCTTTACGTGCAGCTTTCGCCGTTGCGGCATCTGGCAAACAAGTCGTGATTGTGGCACCTACCACATTATTATGTCGCCAGCATTTTCAGAATTTTTCCAGTCGTTTTCATGGCTTTGGTATTCGTGTTGTTCAACTTTCACGTCTAGTTAAAGCGGCTGATGCGAAACGTACCCATGCTGAAATTACCAATGGTGATGCAAAAATTGTTATTGCTACCCATGCGGTGTTATCTGACAAGACAAAATTTCATGACTTAGGGTTGCTTATTATTGATGAGGAACAACACTTCGGTGTTAAGCAAAAAGAAAAATTAAAAAAACTCAAGCCGAATGTTCACATTCTAACATTAACGGCAACACCAATTCCCCGCACCTTACAACTAGCACTAACTGGTGTTCGTGAACTAAGCTTAATTGCTACACCTCCAATTGACCGTTTGAGCATTCGCACCTTTACCATGCCGTTTGATGGAGTGGTGATAAAAGAAGCGTTGATGCGTGAATATCACCGCGGGGGACAAAGTTTTTTTGTGGTGCCCCGTATTGAAGACCTTAAAAAATCAAAAGAAATTCTTGAAACATTATTGCCTGATTTTCGTATTGCCACAGCCCATGGTCAATTACCAGCAACTGAATTGGAAGACATTATTTCTGATTTTTGCGATAGAAAATACGAAGTGCTACTTGCTACCAATATCATAGAATCCGGCATTGATATGCCTTGGGTAAATACCATTATTATTCACCGTGCTGATCGCTTTGGGTTAGCACAACTTTACCAATTACGTGGACGCGTGGGCCGCACAAAAATTCAGTCTTACGCTTACCTCACCCTACCCCCTGATATAATCATCAGTGACACCGCTAAAAAACGATTAGAAGTTATGCAGAGTCTTGATCAACTAGGTGCAGGGTTTAAACTGGCAAGCTACGATATGGACATTCGTGGTGCCGGTAATCTTGTTGGTGAAGAACAATCTGGTCACATAAAAGAAGTTGGCGTTGAACTATACCAAACCCTGTTACACGAAGCCATTTTACAAGTTCGCGCAGAACAGGAACACACAGTTGTGCAAACAACTGATTGGATTCCTCAGCTGAACTTGGGGCTTTCTTTGCTTATACCCGAATCTTATGTTGCTGACCTAGGCTTGCGCTTGAGCTTATATAGACGACTAGCAACATTAGAATCAGTCAATGAAGTACACGCATTCGCTGCCGAACTGGTGGACCGTTTTGGAAAAATTCCTAATGAGTGTGAAAACTTGCTAAAAGTTATAGAGCTTAAAATTGCGTGCAAACATTTAAACATTGAAAAAATTGATGCAGGACCTAAAGGCATTGTCATTGCTTTT
Organism: Alphaproteobacteria bacterium; assembly: GCA_037138055.1. Taxonomy (GTDB): domain Bacteria; phylum Pseudomonadota; class Alphaproteobacteria; order Paracaedibacterales; family CAITNM01; genus CAITNM01. The sequence goes on from JBAXJB010000005.1 coordinate 24,427, forward strand.
TACAAAAATGAGTTTGCAAAACCAGAGGCTTTGTTGGCATATATAGGTTCACTTGAAGCGCGTAAATTAGCTGATGTTAAGCTACGTCCAGATCAGAAAATTAGCTTTTTACGTGATGGCCTAAACACTGATCAGCGTTTAAAATTTTGCTTTGCGGTACTGAAACAGATTCAGGGGATTTTTCTATGATGACAGCAATACCAAGAAAAATTCAAGAATTTCAAAAAGCACATGTTATGAACGGTGCAATTGCGGTAGCACAAGGTGGAGAAACTGTTTATGCCAATGGGTTAGGAATTGCTGATCATTTCACAAATCAACTATGCACAAAAGACACTCAATTTTTTATTGCATCGATAACAAAGCAATTTACAGCTGCTGCACTGTTGCATGTATTGTGGCATCGCGATCCGTCAATTGAATTGTTAAAAGCAGCTCTCCATAGCCCTCTCATCAATTACCTTCCAGCAAATGATTCCATATGGTCGGGATCTATACCTGAATGGGCTGAGAAAGTCTCTCTACATCACATGTTAACTCATACATCAGGTATTCCCGCACCAAGTTTTGAAAAAGATGAAAGCACTGTGATATCTCCTGCTGAAGTCGTTAAAACCTTAAAAGACAAGTCCTTATTATTTGAACCAGACACCAAATATCAGTACTCATACGCTGGCTACTTTTTGTTAAGTGAAATTATTGCTCGATTAGCTGAAAAAAGTTTAAGCCAATATTTAAACGATCATTTTTTTAAACCGCTTGGACTGCATAATACTTTCATGCCTGAAACTGGAACATGCAGAACAATGAAAGCATCTGGTGATTATCCAAATCTTGCCAGGGGTTACACCTGTTTCGAGAATTCGCTTCCCATTGAAACAGAAACCTATGGTAGAAACGCTCTTTTATGCGGCGCTGGAGGATTAGTTTCTACCGTTACAGATTTGCTCAAGTGGAATGAAAATCTTTATGGTAATAAGGTTCTTCCAAGTGAAGTCACTGACCTGATGTTAAAAGAGCATGTAGAAATAGATGCAGAGGATACACCAAGCTATTACTGCTACGGAATTATAAAAATAAAATACACAAATGGTGATGTATTCAAACATGATGGCGGCATGGATGGGTTCATTTCAACCTTGCAATACAAGCCATGTAACAAATTATCATTCGTGGCTCTTGCAAATTTCAACATCTATTATTGTCAAAAATTTGGCCAAGCATTTGATGAAGAATACAAAAGATTTTCTCATATCAAAAATCAAACAGATTTAAATGCAGCTGTTGATCAAGCGATGGAAGAAAGATTCCTCGGCTTTTTAGCAATAAAGAAAAGTCATGAACTAATGAAATTAAAAGATATCGTTACCCTAGACACAAAATAAGCGCTATCTTGCTAGGTGTTTAAACAGACTATAGGATGAGCATACGTTTAATAGCAATTTAACATATGATTCAACGTTTGCAATTGCAGTCTTTTAGAAGCTACAGCCAGTTGATTATTGATATCAACAAACCCTTTGTGGTTTTTTCAGGGCCTAATGGCGCAGGAAAAACAAATGTTTTAGAAGCAATTTCCTTATTTACACCGGGACGCGGCCTGCGCAAAGCCGAGCTTTTGGAATTGCAACAACTAGAATCCACCTCTCCTTGGGCTGCATCAATTACTGTGAATGGGTATTCTCTTGGAACGGGCGTTAGTGATGTGGGTTTGAAAAAACGCCTTTGGCATTTGAACCAAGAACCATTGAAAAGCCAGAAAATACTAAACGATATTCTTCGACTTTTTTGGCTAACGCCTGAAACGGATCGCTTGTTTTTAGATACGCCATCGGTTCGTCGTCATTTTATTGACCGAATGATCTTTGTGTTATGGCCAGAACATGCTGCAGTTTTAAAGGCATATGAGCATTCAACCAAAGAACGGTTACGATTATTAGAGATGAGCGCTGATGCCGTATGGATTAGCAACGTTGAAGAACATATTGTAAGTGCCGGCATTCAAATGCAAAAAAATCGCAGCAGTTTCTTAGAACTTTTACCACTTGATGAATCACTAAAAGCATCAATGCGTGGTGCAGCAGAGCTTTTAGAAACCGAAGACGATGCCAAAGACTATTATTTAAAACAGCTTTCACAAAATCGCCCTCGCGATGGCGCAGCTGGAATGACAACATTTGGCCCTCATAGAAGCGACTTGGAAGTATTTTACACACCAAAAAACCAGCTGGCAGAAAAATGTTCGACGGGCGAGCAAAAAATGCTGCTTTCCAAATTTTTAATGGGATTTTTGAAGTATCTTCTAGAAAATATAGACACTCCTGTGATTTTATTATTCGATGATGTTATTTCACATTTAGATTTTGCTAATCGTGTGCTATTGTTTGAACAACTCATAGGGTTGCAACAGCAAACAAGTAATAAAGGTATGTTGCAGGTGTTTTTCACTGGAACACATCTAAATGCATTTGAAGCTATACTCCCCTATGCACAAAGTTTTGAAGTTGACCATAGTCAGGTAAGGACCGTTTAATGACCGCACCAAATACAATACCAAACGAAGAATACACCGCAGATTCTATTAAAGTTTTAAAGGGGTTAGACGCTGTTCGTAAGCGCCCAGGTATGTACATCGGTGACACTGATGATGGCACTGGGTTACATCATATGGTATATGAAGTTGTCGACAACGCCGTTGACGAAGCTTTAGCTGGCCATTGTGATCGCATTACTATCACTATTGAAGCCGACGGGTCAGTAAGCGTTACCGACAATGGTCGTGGTATTCCTGTTGATATTCATGAAGAAATGGGCGTTTCTGCTGCAGAAGTTATTATGACGCAGCTTCATGCTGGTGGTAAATTTGACCAAAATTCTTATAAGATTTCTGGAGGTCTACACGGTGTTGGTGTTTCTGTTGTTAACGCTTTATCTGAATTTTTAGACTTAACAATTTACCGAAACGACAAAAAGTATTTTTTGCGTTTTAAGCATGGTGTTCCAGAAGGATCACTAGAGCTTATTGGTTCTGCAGAAGGTAAAAAAGGTACAAAAGTTCGTTTCCTTCCTTCTTTAGAAACTTTTTCAGCAATTATATTTGACAGACCTACTATTGAACATCGGTTACGTGAATTAGCATTTTTGAATTCGGGTGTACATATTACGCTACGCGATGAACGCCCTGATCATTTTTACGAAACTGTCTTGTATTATGAAGGCGGACTCATTGAATTCGTTAAATATATTGATAAAGCCAAAAATACACTTCACGACAAACCTTTGTATTGCAGTCAAGTAGTTGACGCAATGACTATTGAAGTAGCTATGGAATGGACTGATAGCTACCATGAAAACACCCTTTGCTTTACAAATAATATTCCACAACGCGATGGCGGAACCCATTTGGCTGGTTTTCGTGGCGCATTAACTAGAGTTGTTGGAAACTATATTGCTGCTACTCCCCAAGGTAAAAAAGACTCAAAACTGTCAATTACAGGTGATGACATTCGTGAAGGTTTAAGCGCTGTTTTATCAGTAAAAGTGCCGGACCCTAAATTTTCATCACAAACAAAAGATAAGCTAATTTCATCAGAAGTTCGCCCAGTTGTTGAGTCAGTTGTTGGTCAAGCACTTGAGCAATGGTTTGAAGAGAATCCAACTCATGCAAAAAGTATTGTAGGAAAAGTTGTAGAAGCTGCAGCTGCACGTGAAGCGGCACGCAAAGCTCGCGAGCTTACTCGTCGTAAGGGTGCGCTTGATATTGCATCTCTTCCTGGAAAGCTAGCAGACTGTCAAGAACGTGATCCATCAAAATGCGAACTATTCATCGTTGAGGGAGACTCAGCGGGTGGTACTGCAAAAGGTGGGCGTAATAGAAACTATCAAGCTATTCTACCAATTCGTGGAAAAATTCTAAATGTGGAAAGAGCCCGTTTTGATAAAATTATAGGCTATGACCAAATCGGCAATATTATCACCGCCTTGGGCACCAGTATTGGTCAAGAAGATTTTAACCCCGAAAAACTTCGTTACCACAAAATTGTTATCATGACCGATGCAGACGTTGATGGTAGTCACATTCGCACTCTATTATTAACATTTTTCTACAGACAGATGCCTGAACTTTTAAAAAGAGGACATTTATACATTGCACAACCACCGCTTTACACAGTAAAACGTGGACAATCAGTTGTGTACTTAAAAGACCAACCTGCCCTTGATAATTATTTACTAGACGCAGCTTGTAAGGATTCATTCCTCGCATTACCTTCTGGTGAACAGATTATGGGAGCTGATTGGCGCCAACTAGCAAGTCTGATTTTAAAAACTGACAGTACATTTAAACCTTTAGCAAGACGAATTTCAAATCGCTTCCTATTGGAAAGCCTATTAGTATTCAACTATTTTGAAGAAACCTTACCTGATCAAGACACTGTTCTTGTTACGCATCTTAATGCTAATGATAATCCAAATGCAGTTTGGCGCGCAGAACGCGGCACTGAAAACACAGTTATTTTCGTACGTAGCTGGGGTGGTGTGGATGAAAAGTGGGTGTTAGATGAATCCTTGAGGGCAACACCGGAAGCAAAGGCTTTGTTAACTTTAAGTCTTCAATTAGCTGATGTATTGGGCAAATCATTGACCCTTCACATTACAGCGCGTGATGGTAAGCAAGAAAGCTTTTCAGATATCGGCATGCTCACTAAAACTCTAATGGAACAAGGCGCTAAGGGCGTTACGTATCGCCGAAATAAAGGTCTTGGTGAAATGGGTGACGAAGAATTATGGCAAACAACGATGGATCCAGAATCACGCACATTACTGCAAGTTAGAATGCACCATGCAGAAGAAGCTGAGGAAATTTTCTCAACTCTTATGGGTGATGTGGTTGAGCCTCGTCGTGAATTTATTACGACAAATGCTTTGAAGGTCATTAACTTGGATATATAGGTTCATGTGTCGTGGCTATTAAGAAGCAACAGAAACAAAAGAACAAATCAAAAAAACCAAAAAGATCACTATTAGGTCTTGTTGGTAGATTTTGTTTGTTAGCAAGCATTTGGGGGTCAATTCTACTAGGATTGATCCTTTTATGGTTTGTGCAAGACCTACCTGATTTAAATCACTTACAAACAAATGTACGCACCCCAAGCATCACCATTCAAACTATTGATGGTACGGTGATAAATACCTATGGGGATGTATTCGATGAAATGGTTCGCGTACAAGATTTGCCAAAACATGTTCCACAAGCACTTATGGCTGTGGAAGATAGACGCTTCTACTATCACTTTGGTGTTGATATTATAGGCCTTGCACGAGCAGCTTACGAAAACTATCGTGCGAACCGTGTGGTTCAAGGTGGATCTACTGTAACTCAACAGCTGGCAAAAAATTTATTATTTACAGAAGGCTCTTTTACTGTAAGTGACCGTTCATTTAAACGGAAGATTCTTGAAGTTTTCCTAGCAGTTTGGCTTGAATGGAAATTTTCAAAAGACGATATTTTGACAATGTATCTAAACCGTGTTTACCTCGGTGCTGGAACTTTTGGCATTGAAGCAGCAGCGCAGCGTTACTTTAATAAATCAGCACGCGACCTTACTGTGTTTGAAGCAGCGGTGATTGCCGGGTTGCTCAAAGCCCCTTCGCGCTTTTCTCCTTCATCTAACCCTGAAAAAGCAAAAGAGCGTGCTAAAACAGTTTTACAGCTTATGCAAGAAGCAGGGTTTATTAAAAATGCACAAACATACTTTAATGAAGGTATCCACGTGCTTGAAAATAACAAGCAAGAAAGTAGCTTCAAATATTTTTGCGATTGGGTCATAGAACTTATTCCTAATTTTGTTAATGGGATGGACCGTGATTTAATTGTGGTAACCACATTAGATCCTGCGATGCAACGCCATGCTGACCGTGTTTGTGTTGATCATATAAATGAGATGGGCACTAAACTTAAGACATCTCAACTTGCTTTGCTTGCTATGAATCCAGATGGAGCAGTACGTGCAATGATTGGCGGGGTCGATTACAAAAAAAGCCAATTCAATCGTGTCCAAGCTTCTCGCCAACCAGGATCCGCCTTCAAAATGTTTATTTTCTTAGCGGCAATGGAAGATGGCATGAGCCCTGAGGACAAAATTGATGATAGCCCTTATGTCAACGGCACATGGCGCCCTAGCAATTTCACTTGGAAGACTCGCGGAGAAGTGAGCATTGTTGAAGCATTCTCTCGTTCTGTTAACAGTGTACCAATTCGGCTAATGGAAAAAGTTACACCTCGAAAAGTTATTGAAGCAGCCCATCGTTTAGGTATTACTAGCCCTATGGAGGAGCATCTTTCCTTATCATTAGGAGCCATTGAAGCTACCTTACTTGATTTGACCTCGGCATTTGCGACTTATGCAAATCAGGGACGTGCAGTTTGGCCTTATGGAATTCTAGAAATTCGTGATAAAGAAGGTAACATTCTTTACAGGCGAGAAGAACAGCAAACTCAAATAATTATAAAGCCAGAACCGCTTGCTAAAATGCGTACTTTGCTAAGAGCGGTGGTTGACGGACGTAGTGGCTATAGAGCCAACGTTTCGCCAACTGTAATGGGTAAAACTGGCACTAATGGCGACAAAAGTGGGAACATTGACGCTTGGTTTTTTAGTTTACGTGAGCCTCTGGAAAATGATATTGGATTTCAGAATTTAGTAGTTGGAGTTTGGACTGGGAACGACAAGAATAAACGTATGGCAAACGAATCTTCTGGTTCAAATTTACCTGCACTAGTAACCGCAGCTTTTTACCGAGGCCCTGAAGTTTACAATGGCCCCAATCAACCACCTAAGAAGACAGTTCAACCTAAAATCTCGGTAAAAACACCAACTAAAGATGAGAAACAGCCTCAGAAAAAAGATGCCGTTGAGGAATTGCTAGAAGATTTTGGGTAAAAACCAAGTGTTTTTTTACAACATGACCCTACATATTATTTAGCAATAGAAAAAATAATAGGAAAATTTTAGAAAAAATTGTTAGTATAGGCAAACATTTGAACTTGGAGTCAGTCATTATGAAATTAAAATCTTTGTTAATAAGCTTAACCTTATCTGTTGCAACACTGAGCGCAGCACATGCTGCTAGCGATAAAAAAACAGCGTCACCATCTTTAGCAGTAAATGCTACACAAGCAAGTGATATAAATAAAATTGTCGATGGTCTAGTAAGTGCTAAAGTAAGCGGACCTGAAGAACTATTTAAAATAATAAGTGGCGAAACACAAACAACAGACAGAGAATTGCCTTTGCAAGCCACTGTTAGGGAAGCTGCAGCGCAGAAAATGCGTATTATGTGTTACGAAGAAGGAAAAGATACAGTTGTTGCTTCAACTGATCCTACATTACTGGGTAAACCGGTGTCAGATTTCAGAACAAGTACTGATGAAGTTGTTCGCGACAAAGCCATTGCAGAAATAAAAAAGAACGGCAAAGAAAGAGCTACTTTTACCTATACAGACAAGCCAAAAGCTGATGGCCCTATTGTTGATGGAAAAGGCATTTCAGAAGGCAGAATTGTAGAAGCAGCAGGAAGAAATGCATTTACTAACTTTCATTCAGAAAAGAAATTTCTATGTACAGTTGGCGCAAAGATCGCTGTCGCTGGATAATCACTTTTTAATTGCTTGAATTGCACCATACAAGGTGCGAATCTCTTGCTCTGTGGGCTGCATTCTTAAAAACGCAGCCCTAATATTTTGCCACATCTTTTCTTTTTTATGAGGCACCCTCCAGAAATTTACCAAATCAAGCTCTGTTTCCAAAGACTGAAAAAAATGGTGAAGCTCTTTTTGATTAACTGGTTTTGTATTCCCCATGTGCAGCCATGATTCTTGCGCTGTGTGAGACTGGTACCATTCATATAAAATAACCACTACAGCCTGGGCAATGTTTAATGATGAAAAATCAGGGTCAACAGGAATAGTAATAATGTGCGTTGCAACAGACAAATCTTCATTACTAAGACCTGTGCGTTCAGGTCCAAATAGTAATCCAACCTTTTTTCCATTCATTAATGGCACTGCTGTTTTTGGAGTATGATATTCTTTAATTAATTCACGCTCCGCGGCTGTGGTTGCAAAAACTATCTCTAAGTCCCCAACGGCATGTTCTAAGCTTTGGTAAATACTTGCTTCTTCTAACACACGTTCATTACCAACTGCCATAGCAATTGCTTTACTATCATCTGGGTCGCACTTAGGCTGAATCAAACGAAGTTGTGTTATGCCAAAGTTTCCCATAGCACGTGCAACTGCGCCCAAATTTTCAGCTAGCTGAACCTGGTGCAAAAGAATAATGGGCTTAATCATTAAGCGCGACGCCAGATGGTTCCATTAGGGCCGTCTTCAAGGGTAATACCTTGATTAATGAGCAATGCACGAATTCTGTCTGCCTCTGCAAAGTTCTTTGCCTGCTTAGCTTCATGACGTGCAGTCACCAATTGATCTATGTCTTGATTATCAGATTGTCCTTGAAACCAAATTTGAGAATCTTGAGCAAGTAATCCTAAAAATTGCCCACTGGCTTTTAGTGTATTAGCAGCCGCAATTTGTTCGTCGCCAGTTGATTTAAACACTGCATTTGCAAGTTCGTGCAAATAACTTATCGCAAGCGGTGTGTTTAGGTCATCTTCCAGTGCTGCAATAATATCTGAAGAAAGTTCCCCTTCACCCTTTGCATATTCAATAGCTTTGTAAAACCTATCGAGAGTTGCTTTTGCGTTCTTTGGGCTTTCGTCAGTCCAATCAAGTGGCTGTCTGTAATGCGTACTTAAAAAAGCAAAGCGAATAACTTCGCCTGGATAATTTTTCAAAACATCACGCACGGTGAAAAAATTCCCAAGAGATTTCGACATTTTTTCGCCATTAACAAGCAAATGCCCGTTATGCATCCACACCATTGCCATGCGGTCAGTACCATGGGCGCAACAGCTTTGAGCAATTTCATTTTCATGATGAGGAAACACAAGGTCAATACCACCACCGTGGATATCAAATGTATTACCAAGAAAAGCTTTACTCATTGCAGAGCATTCGATGTGCCAACCAGGCCTTCCACGACTCCATGGGCTTTCCCAACCGGGCAATTCTGGCGTTGATGGCTTCCACAGCACGAAATCACCCGCATTCTCTTTATACGGAGCAATTTCAACCCGTGCACCTGCTAGTAACTCATCTTGATTACGCCTTGAAAGGTGCCCGTAATCTTTATATTTTTGCACACGAAATAGCACATGCCCTTCATTAGCATAAGCATATCCACCACTTATTAATGATTCGATGATTGAAATCATGTCATCAATATGGTCAGTAGCCCTAGGTTCATGAGTTGGAGGCAAAGTATTCAGCGCGCTCATATCTTCATGATATGCTTTTGCCGTACGCGTTGTTAATTCACGGATATCTTCGCCATTAGCATGCGCTGCCGCATTTATTTTATCGTCAACATCCGTAATATTTCGTACATACGTTACCTTTGCATATTGCTTTTGCAACACTCTAAGCAGCATGTCAAACACAACAACCGGCCTGGCATTGCCTAAGTGAGCAAAGTCATAGACAGTAGGTCCACATACATACATGCCAACATTGCCGGCATCAAGCGGTTTAAAAACTTCTTTTTGTTTGCTTAGAGTGTTAAACAGTTGCAACATTAGGCAGCTTCTGCTGTTTCTGCTTCAACTTGCATACCTAAAGCATGAGTGTACACGTCAAGAAGTTCTTGTTGTTCAATCAGCTCTTCCTTTTTCATTTTGCGCATGCGAATAACCTGACGCATAATTTTTGTATCAAAGCCTTGAGCTTTAGCTTCTGATAGCACATCTTTAATGTGATTTTGAATTTCTGCTTTGTCTTCATCTAAACGCTCAACTTTTTCAATAAATTGGCGTAGTTCTGCAGCACTGACAGAGGAATTAATAGACATATTTATGTATCCTTATTAAATTTCTAATGTTAAGTATTGAAACAATTGTGTTTTCAAAATATCTTGAATACTTACAAACTGCAATCATCAATTGGAGAATCGTATGCAAATTTGGCAGGTTAATGCTTTTACTAATGAGCCTTTTAAAGGAAATCCTGCAGGTGTAAGCATTGTTTCAGAATTTCCAAGCGATATTTTAGCTCAAAAAATTGCTGCTGAATTAAATTATTCAGAAACAACTTTTTTAAAAAAGCTTGCAGATAATCATTACCATATTCGCTGGTTTTCTCCAAAGGATGAATGTGGTCTATGTGGACACGCCACCCTTGCAGCAGCGCATTTACTATGGGAACAGGGGGTTGTTAAAAGTGATATGATCACTTTTGATTCAATGGGCGGCCCCTTAACAGCACAGCGCAACGGTAGCTGGATTACCCTTAATTTCCCAAGTTTTATAATTGAACCTGCGCCAATGCCAGAATTATTAAACAAAGCATTAGGCTTCATGCCCGTCACCTCTGTTTACAAAGATGATATAATGTATGTGGTCGTTTTGCCTTCTGTACAAGCTGTACGCGAATTAAAACCTAATTTTGCAAAAATTGCTCAATTACCGTGCCGTTCAGTAACTATTACTGCATTCAATGAAGGCGAGATCGATTCTAATATTGATTTTGTTTCTAGGTATTTCGCTCCTAAAGTTGGCATTCCTGAGGACCCTGTTTGTGGTTCTGCCCATTGCCGTCTAACACCTTTGTGGGCAGAGAAGCTAGGGAAATCATCAATGAATGCTATGCAAATTTCAGAACGCACTGGATTCATCAAAGTAGCGCTTGAAAACAATAGAGTTACACTTACAGCACAAGCCATTACAGTCATGGAAGGTAAATTGCTAGCTGCCGCTTAAAAGTTTTTACGCATTTTGCTTGCAAAACTCAGCTCGAATGGTTAGATATAGTCATGGTCCCCATCGTCTAGAGGCCTAGGACATCGCCCTCTCAAGGCGGCAACACGGGTTCGAATCCCGTTGGGGACGCCAATTTAGATTTTCTATACATACTCCGATGCATATCATTAGGAAAAAGTTGTTGCTTTTTGCTTAAAAATTGTGCATTATAAAAGATATGATTATGATGCACCAACATATTGCTCGATGGCGACACGGATAATCCCTAGATTATTCCGCACAGTTTTTTATTAGCCATTCAATGTTGGAGCTCTTATGTACACTAAAATCGCCCTATTCATCACAACTGTTTTAGCAATTGGTTTTTTTACTAATTTTTCTCAATCAAAAATTACTGACAAAGTTGTTGCAATCACTCAAATTGCCCCTCACCCATCTTTAGATCGAATTCGAAGTGGTATTGAAGACGAAATTACCGCAGCTTTTGGTAAAAAAGTAAAAATTGAATTTCAGTCAGCCCAAGGAAATCCTGCTTTAGCTACGCAAATAGCTCAAAATTTTATAGGAAAAAAAGTTGATGTGCTTGTGGCCATTACAACCCCATCAGCCCAAGCAATGTTTTCTGCAAATACTCAAAAAATTCCTATGGTATTTGCCGGCGTCACCGATCCAGTTGCTGCAAAGTTAATAGGTGAGAGTGGTAAAAACAAAGAAAATATAACAGGAATTTCAGATTCCCCAGACATTAAAAAACAGGTGGAACTTATTCAAGAATTTCTTCCAAAAGAATCCATAATAGGAATTATTTACAATCCTGGCGAAACCAATTCACATGTACATGCAGAACGCCTAGAAGATGCACTTCAAACCGCAGGATATCGCGTAATAAAAACCCCTGCTTATTCAACAGGCGATGTACTGCAAGCAGCTCAGGGCACAGTGCCCAATGTTGATGCACTAATGCTAACAAACGATAATACAGTTATTTCTGCTTTAGATGCAGTGCTACAAACAGCAAAACAAAAGGGCATCCCTGTATTTTGCTCTGACCCTGAATCTGTTAAACGTGGTTGCAAGGGCGCAATCGCTCCTGATCAATACGAAATGGGTCGCCGTGCTGGTGAACAGGTTGTTCGAATTCTTAAAGGTGAAAAAGGTCATCATATTTCGGTGCTTAATGCACCCTCAAACCGTTTTCTCTCTAATTCATAAATCTTTTTAATTTTAGGATACGTATCATGAACAAAAATATATTCATACTTGCTACAGCACTTACAATAGCTGGACTTTGGTGGAAAAATTCATCTAATAAACCAGTATTACCAATTGTTGGAGTTATTCAAGTAGTTGAACACCCAGCACTAGATCAGACACGCAAAGGAATTCTGGATGAACTTCAATCGCAGGGCTTTAAGGACGAGAAAAAAATTGATTGGCGTTATGAATCTGCTCAAGGGAATTCCGCATTAGCCACTCAAATTGCACAAAAATTTATTGGAGAAAATGCAGCTGTCATTGTGACAATTCCAACAACTGTTTCTCAATCAGCCTTACAAGCAATTCAACAATCAGGAAGCAACACTCCCTTAGTATTTGCTTCTGTAACAAATCCGGTTACTGCAAAACTTATTAAATCAGATAAAAAGGCAGAAAAATTTGTAACGGGTGTTTCAAATTATGTATCTGTTCAAAAGCAGTTTGATTATTTTAAAAAAATTCTACCTAATATGAAACGTATAGGTGTTGTCTATAATCCTGGCGAAGTCAATTCAATCACTCTTAATGAAGAAATGACAAAAACTGGCAAAGCCATGGGATTAGAAATCGTTTTTGCAGCAGCTAGCAGGACAGTTGATGTAGGCGCGGCAACACAGTCATTGCTTGATAAGGTTGATGCCATCTTTATTAATAATGACAACACAGCACTAGCTAGCTTTGATAGTGTTGTAGCGGTAGCAAAATTACAAAGTATTCCAGTATTTGTAAGTGACTTGGATTGCTTATCAAAAGGAGCATTGGCGGCGTTGGGCGCTGATCAATACGCATTGGGTCGCCAAGTTGGTAAAATGGTTGCCAATATTTTAAGAAATCCTGAAGTTGCATCATCAACAGTTATGGAATATCCAGATGTTGTACGCGGTGAAGGCAATGAAAAAGTTGCAGCAGAACTTAAAATTGTTTTACCAAGTAATGTATAAAAATCTTGCTTGTTAGAATATTTAACGGCATTGTACCAATAAATTGATTGCTAATTAAGCATTGTGATTAAAAATACATACATCGTTTTAGGCTATGGACGCAGCGGGGGAGAAAGTGAAAAACACCTTCTCTCACTCGGTTATAAAGTCATTGTATATGATGATGGTCAAAACATAATTCCTGAAATTAATTGGTCAGAAATTGTAAGCGTTGTTCAAAGTCCTGGCATTCCAATGTCACACACTGTTCATATAGCAGCCAAAGCAAATAATATTCCTGTCTGTACAGATATCGACTTACTGCAAAAACGTAGTCCCAAAGCAAAATATATTGGCATTACTGGCACAAATGGTAAATCAACAACAACTGCTCTTATTGGCCACATTTTAAAGCAAGCTGGGTTAAATGTTGAAGTTGGTGGGAATATAGGCATCCCTGCTCTTTCGCTTAAAAATTTAAATGAGACCGGTTGGTATGCGCTAGAACTTTCATCGTATCAATTAGAACTATCAAATGATTTGCATTTAGACATAGCTGTATGGCTAAATATTTCTCCAGACCATCTTGATAGGCATGGCCTTATAGAAAATTACGTAAATGCAAAAAGACGTATATTCAGTCATGCAAAATCAGCGTGTATTGCTATCGATGATGATTATTCAAAACAAACGTGCAATCAACTTCGCATTCCCCACACGACCATTGCAAGTGAATTTAAAAATTGCCCAGCAGATATTTGGATTGATGCCAGCGGTATGCTGCATTGTAATGGAGCGCTATTTGACTGCACTGAACTGGAAACTTTAAAGGGCACACACAACTGGCAAAATGTTGCTTTAGCATTTGCTGTGGCGCTTCAAATATTAAATACCCCTCAGAAAATATGGGAATATATTCAAACATTTCCGGGTCTTGCTCACCGTCAGCAATTGGTAGCAAAAATTGACCAGGTTGAATTCGTTAACGATAGCAAAGCCACAAATGCAGATGCTTGCGAAAAAGCTTTAAAAACTTATATGGGACAAAGTATTTTTTGGATTCTTGGTGGCGTTGCAAAAACAGACGGCATTGAATTGCTTAAGCCCTATTTTCCATACATTAAAAAAGCGTATTTAATTGGTGAATCTCAAAATGATTTTGCCAAAACATTAAATGGTTCAGTTCTTTTTGAAAAATGCTCGTCTCTTGAATCTGCAGTTTTTAAAGCAAGTGAAGAAGCAAAGTTTGAAAATAATGCAGTTGTGCTATTATCACCTGCATGCGCTAGTTTTGATCAATTTCGTGATTATGAACACCGCGGCGAAGAATTTATTAGAATTGTTAAGAAAGTAAACGCATGACACCAGCCACATTTTCGCGACGAGACAACAGCGTTTTAGGTCGCTGGTGGTGGACAGTTGATCGTTTAGCACTTTCGTTACTATTAATCTTGATTGCTATGGGCGTATTTTTAAGTTTTGCTGCCAGTCCTTCTGTGGCGGAACGTTTAAATTTAGGTACCTTTTATTTTGTAAAACGCCACATGATTATGCTTATTCCAGCTTTAGCAACAATGATTGGCGTGTCTTTACTCTCGCCTGTAGGCGTTAGAAGACTAAGCTTAATTATTTACTTATTAGGCATCATCCTGCTTATCTTAACCTTCTTCTCAGGACTTGAAATTAAGGGCGCACGTCGCTGGATTTTAATTTTAGGAAATTCGATACAAGCTTCAGAGTTTGTAAAGCCCGCGCTTACCGTCATAACTGCATGGCTTATTGCTGAAAAAATGCATGATGAAAAGTTTCCTGGCATTACACTTTCTATGGTTGCAGTTGGCATTATTGTTGGGTTGCTTTTACTTCAACCAGACCTTGGCATGACTGTTGTGATTATTGCAACGTGGGTAGGACAACTGTTCATTGCCGGCATGCCTATTATTTGGATGACTGGTATTGCAGGAATTGGTGTGGCAGGACTCGTAGGCGCATATTTCTTTTTACCACACGTCACAAAACGTATTGATCAATTTTTAGACCCATCAGCTGGAAACCCCGTACATGATCTTTATCAAATCACAAAATCATTAGCTGCTTTTGCTAATGGTGGATTTTTTGGAAAAGGTCCAGGCGAAGGCGTTGTCAAAAAACATGTGCCAGATGCTCACGCAGATTTCGTGTTTGCAGTTGCCGGGGAAGAATTTGGTTTGTGGATGTGCATTTTGATTGTTGGAATTTTCATGGCAATTGTTATTCGCTTCATGATGCGCGCAGCACAAGGTTCTAGTTTATTTATATTACTTGGAGCAACTGGCCTTGCTGTACAGTTTGGCTTGCAGGCCTTTATTAATATGGCATCTGCGCTACACCTAATTCCAACAAAAGGAATGACAATGCCGTTTATTAGTTATGGCGGTTCATCAATGGTAGCGTTAGCTATTTGTGCAGGAATGTTATTAGCATTTACACGTAAACGACATGGTTTTCATGATTGGGGAGAATAAAAATGGATAAATCAAAATTAAAGATTGCTGTTGTAGGCGCTACAGGCAATGTAGGCAGAATGATGCTTAACATTTTGGCAGCACGAGGATTCAACGCATCACAAGTGAAAGCTATTGCTTCTTCAAGCTCTCTTGGAAAAAAAATATCATTTGGAGAAGATGATGTTTTAACAGTTGATTCACTCAGTAATTTTGATTTTTCAACTGTTGATGTTGCGTTATTTTCACCAGGCGGAAAAGTTTCAGCAGAATACGCACCAAAAGCAGCTGCCCTAGGATGCGTAGTCATTGATAACACATCTTATTTTAGAGACGATCCAAAAATTCCACTAATAATTCCAGAAGTAAATCCGGAAGATATTCGCGACTACAAAAATAAAAATATTATAGCAAATCCTAACTGTGCGATAGCGCCAATAGCCTTGGCTTTAAAGCCACTCCATGATGAAATTGCTATAAAAAGAGTTGTTGTATCAACGTATCAATCTGTATCGGGTGCAGGCAAAGCTGCCATGAAAGAACTTGATCAACAAACAAGGTCATTATTCACAGGCACTCCAGCCCCTGCCGAAAATCTACCCAGACCAATTGCGTATAACCTAATACCGCACATAGGTATCTTCTTGGAGTCTGGATATACCGACGAAGAATCAAAAATGCGTGCTGAACTTAAAAAAATCTTAGACTCTACTATTGAGCTTTCGGCAACTTGTGTACGCGTCCCTGTGTTTGTTGGGCATTGTTCTTCTGTCCATGTTGAATTTGAAGCGCCATTTTTTGTTAGTGAAGCGTTGAAAATTTTAAAAAATGCTCCAGGCATTCAAGTTATGGATGCTGATGACCCTATGGATTACGCAACCCCGTTAGATGCAGCAGGTCAAGATGATGTCTTTCTAAGCCGTTTACGTCAAGACACGTCACACCCAAATGGATTGGTGTTCTGGACAGCATCTGACAATTTGCGCAAAGGCGCAGCTTTAAACGCCGTGCAAATTTTAGAGCTTTTATTTGAGCACCAAAGCAAGCAAAAAGCAGCATAAGATAAGCTCTCGCTACGCAGCACCTATTGGTGCTGTTCGCTTATTTTGCATAAATTCGAAGCCTGGAAGTTACTGGAAAATGATCAGAACCTAAGTCTGGGTTAATAGTTCTTTCTAGCACTTCAATGGATGCTGAAACCAACACATGATCTAATGGTATTCTACATAAAAATGGAAGAAAATTTGGCCAAGTGCCACTGACTCCATGCCCTCTCATAAAGCTTCTCAATCCAGAAATTTTTTCAAGTTTTTTGAAATAAGGTGAATAAGGGGTAGTATTTAAATCACCAACTAAAAATTTACCCGCACAACTTAAACGAGAAATAATATTTGCAATTTCTTCTAATTGGAAACGTCGTGGGTTCAATTTTTCAATATGTCCAGGAGAACGAGCGTGAAGCTCAACCAAAACAAATGGTATTTTCATATTAGGAGTAGACATATTAGCAATTGTATATTGACCAGAAAATCGACTGAAATATTTCCGTTCATAATGATCAATAGGGATTTTGCTATACAAGACCATGCCATATGCTCCTGCTTCCGCTTCTGAAATTTTATACGGATAGTGTACGGAAAGAGCATTTAATTTTTCAGCAATTTCCGGAGTAGCTTCTTCAATTAAAACAATGTCTGGAATTTCTGTTATTGTACCTTCTTTTTTACTATGAAAATCATTAATACAATCAACAACCTTATTAACATCTTCATGACGATAGTTAATATTGAATTGTAATAAGGTAATATCTTCAAATTTTTCATTTTTTTTAGCATCAGGCGATACATAAAAGGGTATAAGAATTGATGAGAAAGAAATAAATAATAGCAACGTAACTACAACAGCTTTCCATTTTTTAAAAAAGCAATAGACAATCAAAAATAGTAAAGAAATTAGAAAATATTGCAGGCAAAAGTGACTTAAAATTTCTGAAAAAACATTTTCAATGGGAAATATTGCAGAAACGCTTACAAAAACAAAGCAAATAAATGTAAAATTTAATAGTTTCAAAAAAATATTTTTCATGTAAAATCTGGCCTTCGAAAGGTAATAACAAGATGCTTTACGCACTAGGTTGCACCATAGCAAAAATATTAAGAAGCTGCTTTAACACAAAAGCATTTTCACAAAGGTTTTCCATGATATACTCTAGGTACGTCGCTGTAATTAAATTTTAAGTTGAACGATTCTTTAGAAGCACTAATTTCGTCTCTGGGACCTGACTTACAAAAGGTTGATAAGACGACTCACCCTACAAGCATAGTGGTTTTCCCCGCTAGCATTGTTCGCGTGTTAATGTTGCTGCGTGGCCATCCACAAATGAAATTTTTGCAATTAATTGACATAACAGGAATTGATTATTCTGATCAGCCAATTCGTTATCAGCTTGTTTATCATTTACTAAGTCATTCTACAAATAAACGGCTGATGGTAAAACTGTGGACAGATGGTTCAACCTCCATACCATCCGCAATTAATGTATTTCCTAATGCTAATTGGTATGAACGCGAAGTTTGGGATATGTTTGGCATTCCTTTTGATAATCACCCAGATTTAAGGCGCATCCTTTGTGACTATAATTTTACAGGGCATCCTTTGCGTAAAGATTTTCCTCTTTCTGGTTACAATGAAGTAGCATTCAACCAAGAGTCTGGAAAAGTAGAATACAAAAATTTAGATTTAGAGCAACCCTTTCGTAAGTTTGATTTTTTAAGCCCTTGGGAAGGTCAGTGGGAAGATCTTTTGAAAAAGGAAAAAGAGGCCCACCAAGGATGAATGATAAGTACACCCTCAACTTTGGCCCACAACATCCAGCAGCCCATGGGGTGCTTCGTTTGGTGCTTGATCTAGATGGTGAAATTGTCGAACGGGCTGATCCACACATTGGCTTTTTACACCGCGGCACTGAAAAATTAATTGAACATAAAACATACCTGCAAGCAATTCCGTATTTTGATCGCCTAGATTACGTTTCACCAATGAATCAAGAACATGCATTCGTTATGGCAGTTGAAAAATTGCTAGGAATAAGTTCACCAATTCGCTCTCAATATATTCGGGTACTATTTAGTGAATTAACGCGCATTGCAAATCACCTGCTTAATATTGCCACATTTGTGTTAGATGTTGGCGGAATGACTCCGTTTTTATGGGCATTTGAAGAACGTGAAGTCATTATGGGGTTTTACGAAAAAGCTAGCGGTGCTAGGTTGCACGCTAACTATTTTAGACCAGGTGGTGTTCATCAAGACTTAACGCAAAGTTTGTTAGATGAAATTCACCAATTCGCCACGCGCTTTCCAACTGTTATTGATGACATTGAAAATCTTGTAACAAACAATCGCATATTCAAACAAAGAACCGTAGATATTGGCATAATCAGTGCTAAAGATGCTGTAGCTTGGGGATTATCGGGACCAATGCTTAGAGCTTCAGGTGTACCATGGGATTTGCGAAAATCTCAACCTTATGAAATATACGAAGAATTAAATTTTGATATCCCAATTGGTAAGCATGGTGATTGCTATGACCGTTACTTGGTACGCGTTGCTGAAATGCGTGAATCAGTTAAGTTGATTTTTCAGTGTTTAGAAAAAATGCCACAAGGCCCAGTGCACCATGCGAATAGAAAATTCACACCACCTATGCGTACTGAGATGAAAACATCTATGGAAGCTTTGATTCATCATTTCAAGTTATTCACCGAAGGGTTTCATGTTCCAGCGGGTGAAGTGTACGTAGCTGTTGAAGCACCCAAAGGAGAATTTGGAGTACACTTAATAGCTGACGGATCAAATAAACCTTATCGATGTAAGATCCGCGCCCCAGGGTTTGCATTTTTACAAGCACTTGATTACATGAGCCGTGGGCATTTACTATCAGATATTGTGGCGATTTTAGGCTCAATGGATATTGTTTTTGGAGAAATTGATCGTTAATGGCATTTACATTCTCAAAAGAAAATCTTTCAAAAATTGAAGATATTTTAAAAAAATATCCAAAAGAAAAACAATCCAGCGCTGTGCTTCCTTTACTTGATTTAGCCCAACGTCAGAATGAAAATTGGCTAAGCCCACAAGCTATTGAAGCAGTTGCAGCGTTTTTAGGCATGCCAGAAATTCGTGTGTATGAAGTCGCAAGTTTTTACAGCATGTACAATTTAAAACCCGTGGGGAAATACCATGTTCAGGTGTGTGGAACTACCCCATGCATGCTTTGCGGCGCAGAAGAAATTCTAAAAACGTGCCAAGACGAATTGAAAATTTCAAAGGGGCAAACCACAGCAGACGGTATATTTACGTTGTCGGAAGTAGAATGCCTAGGAGCGTGTGTGAATGCTCCAATGATTCAAATTAACGATAACACCTATGAAGATTTATCATCTGATTCTGTAAAACTTATTCTGAAAGATTTGAAGGCTGGAAAGGAACCAAAAACTGGTTCGCAAACAGGACGTCAATGTTCAAAGGCTGCACCATGTTAAAACAGCAGGATCGTATTTTTTCAAATCTTTACGGTGAAGAACCCTGGAATTTAAAATCAGCAAAATTACGTGGTGATTGGAATAGTACCAAGGATTTTATTTCAAAAGGTCGAGACTGGCTTATTGAAGAAGTTAAAGCAAGTGGCTTACGTGGCCGTGGTGGCGCTGGTTTTTCTACTGGCACGAAATGGTCATTTATGCCCAAAGATAGCTCAAAACCTCATTACCTAATAGTGAATGCAGATGAAAGCGAACCTGGCACCTGCAAAGACCGCGATATACTACGTAACGAACCACATAAATTGCTAGAAGGCACAGCCTTAGCTAGTTGCGCTATTGGTGCGCATGTAGCCTATATTTACATCCGTGGTGAATATTTTCATGAAGCTGAAATATTACAAGCAGCTATTGATGAAGCTTATGATGCAGGTTTTTTTGGAAAAAAATCAGAAAAAACTACCGGTTGGAATTTGGATGTATACTTGCGTCGCGGTGCTGGTGCTTACATATGCGGTGAAGAATCTGCATTAATGGAAAGCCTAGAAGGTAAAAAAGGCTTCCCAAGATTAAAGCCCCCCTTCCCTGCACAATCCGGACTATATAATTCACCAACCACTATTAACAACGTAGAATCTATAGCAGTTGTGCCAACTATTTTAAGACGTGGTGCTTCTTGGTTTTCAAGCATTGGCAGACCTAATAATTCAGGCACAAAAATCTTTTGCATATCTGGTCATGTAAATAATCCCTGCAACGTCGAAGAAGAAATGGGCATTTCTTTGCGTGAATTAATTGATAAACATGCGGGTGGAGTGCGCGGTGGTTGGGATAATTTAAAAGCAGTCATCCCTGGAGGATCATCAGTTCCTCTACTTCCTAAGTCAATTTGCGATGAAGTATTAATGGATTTTGATTCACTAGCGGCAGTGCAAAGCGGTTTAGGGACTGCTGCTGTAATTGTTATGGATAAATCAACAGATGTCATTAAAGCTATTGCAAGATTATCAAAATTTTATATGCATGAAAGCTGTGGTCAGTGCTCTCCTTGTCGCGAAGGCACAGGATGGATGTGGAGAATGATGGAACGACTTGTAAAAGGTCAGGCTGAAATTACAGATATTGACTTATTACAGCAAGTTTCAAAACAGATTGAGGGTCACACAATTTGTGCATTTGGTGATGCAGCAGCATGGCCTGTTCAAGGATTGATTCGGCATTTTCGACATGAAATAGAAGCACGAATCCTGAAAGCAGTAGCATAGTTATGGTGAAATTAGTTATTGATGATCAAGAAATTGAAGTAGAAGCAGGCACAAGCATCCTGAAAGCTTGCGAAACACTTAAAAAAGAAATTCCAGTGTTTTGCTACCATCCTAAGTTAAAAGTCGCAGGAAACTGCCGCATGTGTTTAGTTGAAGTAGACAAATCATCTAAACCAATTGCCAGTTGCGTAACGCCAGTTGCAGAAGGCATGGTTGTTCATACAAAAACTCCTATGGTAGAAGACGCCAGAAAAGGCGTTTTAGAACTGCTTTTAATTAATCATCCGCTTGATTGTCCTATATGTGATCAAGGAGGTGAATGCGATCTGCAAGACCTGACCCTCAACTATGGCTCGGGAAATAGCAGATATAAATTCTATAAACGCGCTGTTTCTAATAAACACATGGGTCCATTTATAAAAACGGTAATGAACCGCTGCATTCATTGTACCCGCTGTGTACGGTTTGCAACCGAAATTGCCGGTGTGCAAGAAATAGGTACTCATGGACGCGGTGAACATACAGAAATTATTAGCTATTTAGATAAAGCTGTCAGTTCTGAACTTTCAGGAAATATGATTGATATTTGCCCAGTTGGCGCACTTACAAATAAGCCTTACGCATTCCATGGACGACCTTGGGAACTACAACATACCGATTCTATTGATGTGCTTGATGCAGTAGGTAGCAACATTCGTATTGATGTTCGTGATGGAAAAGTATTACGAATCCTGCCTCGAACAAATGAGAATATTAACGAGGAATGGATTAGCGACAAAACGCGCTTTGCTTATGACGGATTGTCTTGTCAACGCCTTGATAAGCCTTACATACGCAAAAATGGAAAATTAGCTCCTTGTTCTTGGGACGAAGCATTTAATACTATTCGCAAAAAAATAGCGAAGACTGATCCTTCAGAAATTGCAGCACTTGCCGGTGATTTAGTTGATCAAGAGAGTCAACTAGCCTTAAGAATGCTACTAGATGCAATAGGTGTGAAAAACCGAGATTGCCGAACCGATGGTGCAATGATTCCCTATGACCACAGAAGCAATTATCTATTTAATTCCACAATCAAGAATATAGAAAATGCCGATGTTATTTTGCTAATAGGGTGCAACCCACGACACGAAGCGACAATGGTTAATGCGCGTTTACGCAAAGCTGTTACACAAAATAATTGCACGATTGGATTAATTGGTGACCAGGTTGATTTAACATATCCGTACCAATTTTTAAGCAATGATCCGTCGGTCTTAAGTGAAATTGCAAAAGGATCACATCCATTTTCTAAGGTTTTAAAATCTGCAAAAAACCCATTGTTAATATTAGGAACCAGCTGCTTTTTGAATGCTAACTCGACATCGATTTTACATCAAACAAATGAACTACATAAAAAATTTGGTGTCCAAGTTAATGTATTACACACAGCAGCGGGTCGTGTTGGTGGGCTAGATGTTGGATTTGTTCCTGCACCTGACGGCAAAAATTTCCACCAAATTCTTGAAAGCACAAAGACCTCAGACATTAAAATATTGTATCTGTTAAACGTTGATATTGATGAAGATTTTTCAAATGCATTTGTAATTTACCAAGGGCATCATGGAGATAAAGGCGCACAGAATGCAGATGTAATTTTACCAGGCGCTGTATATACCGAAAAATTTGCAACTTATGTAAATATGGAAGGACGAAGTCAGCAAACAAAACAAGCATTGCTCCCTCCTGGAGATGCAAAAGAAGATTGGAAAATCATTAGAGCTTTGTCAGAAGTTTTAGAAAAAACTCTTCCGTTTAACACCTTAGATCAGCTGCAAGATTTACTACCTAAATTTCATGATTCAACCACATTTGAACCATTTAATGTCCCAGCTTCAAAAATCAACTCTAATCATTTTGAAACAACAATAAAAAATTATTATATGCACGATGTTATCAGTCGGCACTCTGCCAATATGGCAAATGCTACAAGTGAAATTCAGGGAGACCAGCTTGGAATTATTTAATATTTCATTTTCTGACGCATTTTTTTATGTATGGTCGCTACTTCCAAGTGTCCTATGGATTGCCGCCAAATGTTTCTCAATCATACTGCCTTTGATTCTAACGGTAGCTTACATAACATATGCGGAAAGAAAAATTATTGGAGCAATGCAGCTTCGTATTGGACCAAACATGGTTGGACCATTTGGTCTGTTGCAACCTATTGCAGATGCCATAAAGCTTTTACATAAAGAAATTATTATACCTTTTTCATCTAACAAAATACTATTTATTCTAGCTCCACTACTAACTTTTGGTTTTAGTTTGGCGGCTTGGGCTGTTATTCCATTTGATGAAGGAGTAGTAATTGCGGACATAAACGTTGGAATTCTTTATCTATTTGCCACAGCTTCACTTGCTGTATATGGAATAATTTTAGCTGGCTGGGCTAGCAACTCAAAATATGCTTTTCTTGGAGCTCTACGTTCTGCAGCACAAATGATTTCTTATGAAGTTTCAATGGGATTAATTATTATAACCGTATTAATTAATGTAGGTTCTCTCAACATCTCTGCAATTATTAAAGCACAGCAAAATACTTGGTTTATTGTCTATCTGTTTCCTATGTGGGTGATTTTTTTCATCTCATCATTAGCAGAAGCAAACAGAACTCCATTTGACCTTCCTGAAGCTGAAGCTGAATTAGTTGCTGGATACCATGTTGAATATTCTTCATTTCCTTTTGCATTATTTTTCTTAGGCGAGTATGCAAACATGATTTTACTAAGCGCAATGAACGCAATTTTATTTTTTGGCGGATGGCAACCTCCATTTAACACCCCTCTATTTTTAATGGTTCCCGGATATATCTGGTTTGCTTTAAAAATTTCATTCTTTTTATTTTTATTCATTTGGGTTCGTGCTAGTTTACCTCGATATCGCTATGATCAACTCATGCGTTTAGGCTGGAAAGTGTTTCTGCCAATATCGTTGATAGCCGTAATACTAACAGCAGCTATAAAACTTTTACAAATTGAGATCATCTGATGTTACAAAAGATCGAAAAATCAAAGAAGCATATAAGAAGATTAGTGCTCTACGATATTCTTGTGGGGCTTATGACAACGTTCAGATATATGTTCAAACGCAAGGTCACAATTCAATACCCATTTGAAAAAACAGAACAAAGCCCAAGATTTAGAGGAGAGCACGCTTTACGACGCTATCCCAATGGTGAAGAGAGATGTATTGCCTGTAAATTATGTGAAGCAGTGTGCCCTGCGCAAGCGATTGTTATTGAAGCTGAACCAAGTGCAGATGGAAGCAGAAAAACCACACGCTATGATATAGACATGACAAAATGCATCTACTGTGGTTTATGCCAAGAAGCTTGCCCTGTTGATGCTATTGTAGAAGGGCCTAATTTTGAATTTTCGACACTTTCTCATGAAGAACTTATTTTTAATAAAGAACGATTACTCAGTAATGGAGATCGTTGGGAATTAGCACTTGAAGAAAATATAAAAAAAAATGCGGAGTATAGATAATGGGTGAAAGCATTCTTTATTTAGTATTTGTATTAGGCTTGCTTGGCTCCGCAACAGGTGTTGTACTTATGCGAACGCCTATACATAGCCTATTATTACTAATCATGACCTTTTTTAATGCTGCAGGTTTATTTTTAGTCTGGGGCGCTGAATTTTTAGCCATGATGCTTGTCATTGTTTATGTGGGTGCCGTCGCAGTTTTGTTTTTATTTGTTGTGATGATAATGAATGTTGATGAAAAACAACTTAAATTTGAATTCAGTTCATACACAGGATTTAGCACTATTTTAGCTTGCATACTTTTCACAGAGCTAATAATTGCTGTATTACCATGGAAAACTTGGGAAAAAGCAATCGATGTTATAGCGCTTCCTATTCCTCAAATGACAACTAATGCTAACGCTATTGGCAATCACTTATATACTCAATATTTTTATATTTTTCAGCTCTCAGGCTTGTTACTTTTATTAGCGATGATTGGTGCCATTCTTTTGACGTTACGTACACGCAACCATATTGTGCATCAAGACATAAAACAACAAGTGAATAGAGAACCTACAGATACGCTAAGCTTAATAAAAGTTCCTTTTCATAAGGGGGTTGATGTATGACTCATCTTTTAGTTTTAGTGCCTTCAATATACTTATTTTGTTTAGGCTTATTTGGCATTTATCATCGCAGACATAATGTCATCATGGTTTTGTTATCCATAGAAATTATGCTTTTAAGTGTAAGTATTAACTTTGTGGGTTTTTCCTGTATTTTAAAAGACTTAGACGGTCAAATATTTTCTTTATTTGTTTTAACGACGTCTGCAGCTGAAGCAGCAATTGGGTTAGCAATAGTGCTACTATACTATCGTAATCGTGGTAGCATATTCTTAAGTGATATGAATCAATTAAAGGGGTAATTTTTTATGCGGTACTTAAATATTCTGTTAAGTTTTTTGTTTTTTGTCGGTTGTGAAAAATCTTCAGAAAAAAATACTGATTCAATTTTAAATTTTGCTGTTTCTAGTGATTATCCGCCCTATATTTATAGCGAACATGGCAAGTTGGCTGGATTTGAAATTGAAATAATTAATACTATTGCAGGAAGCTTAAAAAAAACTGTGCATTTTCATGATATCTCTTTTGAAGGAATTTTAAGAACAGTTAAACAAAAACAAGTCGATGGAGCTATTGCTGCAATTGGAAAAACTCCAGAACGTGAAAAAGATGTTGATTTCACGATTCCGTATCATCGTTCAATGACTGTAGTCGTTGTCCCATTCGCAACGTCAATACGCAATCTTGATGACATATCTAACAAGACAGTTGGAGTGGAATCAGGAACTACTTACGTGAATGATCTAAAAACCCATTTTAAAGACGTTAAGCTACTAATGCGCTCAAAATTTTCTGAACTTCTAGATGCATTACATGAAGGAAAATGCCAAGCAATTGTTACGGGATACTCAGAAGCATATGAATTACAAAGCATCAACCCTGATTTAAAAATTATCCCCATAGAAGAAACTGTTATCACTTTTTCAATAGCCTTACCAAAAGGATCCTCTCTACTTGAGCCTATCAATGAAAAAATACGAGATATGATTAAAAACAGAGATATTCATAAGCTTGAAACTCAGTTTTTTAAAAAAATTATCAAAGAATAACATCTCTT
Organism: Alphaproteobacteria bacterium; assembly: GCA_037138055.1. Taxonomy (GTDB): domain Bacteria; phylum Pseudomonadota; class Alphaproteobacteria; order Paracaedibacterales; family CAITNM01; genus CAITNM01. The sequence continues at coordinate 50,962 of JBAXJB010000005.1, forward strand.
TCTCCCTAATTTTGCTGACCACTACGCTGTAAGTCGGCAAAATTTTCCTTAAATAATTTTATTTCGGCAAAATTTGCCGGGTTGTTAACCAATTATTTAACTCTTCGGACTACCTTAAGGGTATAAACAAGCAAATTAGGCAACCCCTTGAACGAAATCCTGCAGCGTTTTGGCACCAGCCGCGTTATAACTATGGCTGGAATTGGCCTTGGTTTAATGACGTTTTTTGGTTACATCATGGTGCGCGCGAACCAAACCGAAATGGCCTTGCTATATAATCAAATAGAAGCAGCCGAAGGCGGTCGCGTCTTAGAAAAATTAAAGACGATGGGAATCCCTTTTGAAGTCAAAGGTGACGGAACACAAATTTATGCTCCTATAGATGATATTTCAAGATTACGGATGGAATTAGCACAAAGTGGCATGCCATCTGGTGGTGGGGTAGGATATGAAATTTTTGACAAGCAAGATATTTTAGGAACAACTAATGCTCTATTAGGTATCAATCAGATCAGAGCTTTAGAGGGAGAACTTGGAAAATCAGTCCAAACTATTCAAGGGATACAAGCTGCACGTGTGCATCTCGTCATTCCTAAACGCGAACTTTTTAGCGAAAACAAACAGGAACCTTCCGCATCAGTAATGATACGTATGAAAGGTGTAGCTGTTCTTTCTGCAACTCAAGTTCAGTCAATTCGCTACTTAGTTGCTTCAGCAGTTCCTGGCTTAATTTTAGATCAAGTTTCAATAGTAGATGACCGAGGAAACTTGCTTGCCCGAGGAAAAGATTCTGCGGAAACAAAAGATAATCTTACAATGCAACAAACAACCCAACGTGAATATGAACAACGCATTTCAAGGTCAATTGAAGCACTACTAGATCGAACTCTTGGATTAAATAAAACCAGAGTGGAAGTCTCTGTTGATATGGACTTTGATCAAGTTTCATCAACATCTGTTTTATTTGACCCTGAAGGACAAGTTGTAAAAAATCAAATAATCAACGAGGAAGGTGTCAGCACAAGCGAAAAATCTGCTTCTAGTGATGCTGTTTCCATTCAAAACTCTTTGCCTGTTGGGCAAGAAGGACAGGGAAATACTGGAAATAACAATAAGAATCAAACTAGCAATATTGAAGAAAATATCAATTATGAAATTTCAAATACTACAAAAACGTATGTCAAAGAATTGGGCACTATAAAGCGATTATCAATTGCAGTTATGGTTGATGGAAATTACAAAAAGAAAAATGATGGTACTCAAGAATATCAACCAAGATCAGACGAGGAATTGAATAAACTAAAAGACTTAGTGAAAACTGCAACGGGATACAAAGAAGATCGCGGTGACGTTGTGAGTTTAGTTAACTTAAAATTCAGCGAACTTCCGCAAGATACTATTCCAGAAAAGCAAGAAAATCCATTTTTTGGCCTAAATTTAAATAAATTAGCCGAATTAAGCATTACAGCACTTGTTGTTTTAATTGGCTTGTTTACGGTAGTTAAACCATTTATATCATCTTTAATGAGAACAACTTCCTCTAGAGCACTATCAGGTAATTCAGAAATTTCATCTGACAGCTCCACAAAAATTCATGTGGAAGAACAATCAAATACAAATAGATCTACAGGTTCAAAGCAAGCACAACCCCCAATAAATATCGATCATATTGAAGGAATGGTTAATCAATCATCGACTAAAAAAATTGCAGAACTTGTTGATCGACACCCAGAAGAAGCTGTTTCAATTATTAGATCTTGGATGCATTCGGATAAATAGATATGACTGAAGAATTCTTAAACATCATAAAAGAAGAAAAAATTAGCTATTCAGGCAATGAAAGAGCAGCAATTATGATGTTCTCTCTTCCAGATGAACAAGTGCAAAAAATATTTTCTTATCTAGAAACAGAAGAAATAAAAGATTTGTCACAAGCCATGGCAAATTTGGGCACAATCAGTTCTGAAAAGGTTGAAACGTTGTGCGTTGAATTTGTCAATGAAATATCAAGCACAGGGTCGTTGGTTGGTTCTATAGAAAGCACAAGGCGCTTGCTTTTAAAACTCATGACACAAAGTGAAGTTGATAAGATTATTGAGGATGTTCGTGGGCCTGCAGGTAAAAACTTATGGGATAAACTTAGCAGCGTAGATGAAGAAATATTGGCAGGATATCTTAAGAATGAATCTCCACAAACTGTTGCTGTTATTTTATCCCGTATACGCCCTGAGACTTCAGCAAAAGTTCTTTCTTGCCTACCTGAAACTATGGCAGATGAAATAGTTATACGTTTGTTACGTATGGATACTGTTAAAAAAGAGGTCATTGAAGAAATAGAAAATACTTTGCACCGAGAATTTATTAGCACATTAGGTAGATCTGTAAAGAAAGATCCATATGAGATAGTTGCCGAGGTATTTAATAATCTAGACCGCACATCAGAAATGCGTTTGCTAAATAGACTTGAAGAAAAAAAACCAGAAATAGCTGAACGAATTCGCAATCTAATGTTTACCTTCGAAGACATAGTTCAATTAGATAAAACAAGTATTGTAGTAATACTAAGAACTATAGACAAATCCAAACTAGCAATTGCCCTAAAAGGTACTCAAGATCGCATTAAAGAGAAATTTATTAAGAATATGTCGGAACGCGGAGCAAAACTCTTATTAGATGAAATGGCCAATCTAGGGTTGGTAAGATTAAAAGACGTGGAAAAAGCCCAGAATGAAATTGTAATGATTGCAAAAAACTTAGCCGCTTGTAATGAAATTAGCATTAACAATGGCTCTGAAAAGGGCGAACAGTTAGTAGAGTAATTATGGAACAGAAAAATAAAATTTATACAAATTTCATCAGTAAAAATTCCACACCGCTAATAATGCGTGAGTTTGCCATAGAAAATAATAAACTCATCTTTACTGAAGAAGATATCAAGAATGCAGAATCTGAAGGTTATACAAAAGGGTTCAACGAAGGAATTGAATTAGGGGTATCTCAAGGAGAGCTAAAAGCTACCAGAGAAATAGATACCATTGTTCAAAAAGCTCTTTTAGAAATTGAAAGTTCTCTAAAAGAAATTATAAAAATAGAAAAAGTTTTTTCTGAAAATTTTTTCTCAAGTATTTTAAGAGTTTGCTCAGCCGTTCTCAGTAAATCTATGCCTTTCTTTTTTAAAAAACATGGCCAAAAAGAAATGAAAAAATTTTTAAAAGAAATTGTTGAATCATTAGTAATTCAGATGCCTATTCAAGTGAAAGTTCCTGAATTTATTTATGAGGAGACATTGGAGCATTTAAAAAATTTATGTTCTACTTATCCTGAAACGATAAACATTATAAAAACTAATGAGCTTATAGATAACGCATGTGAAATTGAATGGAATGGTGGGGGCGCACAATGGAATCTAGAGACACGGTATCAAGCAATTGAGTTAAAGATGCAAGAATATCTAAATACTTATGTAGAACAAGGAGAGCACCATGGATAATGTAGATAATCCAGGAAATGAAACAATAGCAGATTTTAGCAAAAAAAATGTCATTCAGGATGAACTATCAACATCTTGGTCGGACAAATTTGAAGCAGATACTACTGTTAACACAGAGCAACTAAAAAACTTAATTTCTGACAGCCATGACCCAGCAGACTTGGAGGCCGTGTTTGAAGTCCCTGTTATGGTTTCAGCTGTTTTAGGCAGCGCTCGAATGCCAGTTCACCAGTTATTAAAACTTGGACGAGGAGCGGTTATTGAACTTGATCGGCGCGTAGGTGAGGCAATTGATATCTATGTCAATAACCTTCTGATTGCCCGTGGGGAAGTTGTTATGGTTGAAGATAAACTTGGCATTACAATGACAGAGATTATTAAAACTAAAAGTAAAACATAAGGAAATAAAAATATGCGTTTATTAATTGTTGGATCTTTGAATGGATATGTCAGCTCAGCTGCAAAAATTGCAATTGCAAGTGGAGCGAAGGTTTCACATGTTCCTGAAATTGACGAAGGACTTGAAAGTTTGCGTTCTGGAAAAGGCGCTGACATGGTCATGGTTGATTTAACGCTGGATATTTTCAAATTTTTAACAGCGATAAAAAATGAGCGTATTGTTATCCCTGTGGTTGCATGTGGTGTAACCCCAGATCCAGATCGTGCTGCTGAAGCAATTCGTGCAGGCGCAAAAGAATATATTACCTTACCACCCGATCCGGAATTAATTGCAGCAGTGCTTCAGGCCGTAACAAGAGAAGATTTATATGTTATTCATAATGATCCTAAAACAAAGCAAATATTAACCTTTGCAAACAGAATTGCACCAAGTGAAGCAAATATCTTAATTACCGGTGAATCAGGAACTGGCAAAGAAATAATGGCAAATTTTATTCATCAACAATCAAAACGAAGAGAACGTCCATTTATTTCTATAAATTGTGCTGCCATCCCAGAAAATTTGCTTGAGTCAGAATTATTTGGTCATGAAAAAGGATCTTTTACAGGTGCTATTGCTAGACGTATAGGAAAATTTGAAGAAGCTTCAGGTGGTACTCTATTACTGGATGAAGTTACTGAAATGCATCCTCGATTACAAGCTAAACTTTTACGTGCAGTGCAGGAAAGGGTCATTGATCGCGTTGGAAGCGCGCACCCTATTCGCATTGATATTCGCATTATTGCCACTTCAAATCGAAATATGCTGGAAGCTGTAAAAGCTCAAGAATTTCGTGAAGACTTATATTTTCGCCTAAATGTGGTAAATATTGAAATGCCAAGCCTTCGCGAGCGCCCAGGTGATATTGAACCGTTAGCAACGTATTTTATTCAAAAATATTGCGAACTGAATCTTATTAGTCCAAAAAAATTATCCACGATTGCTCTTGATAATCTTCTTGCACATAGTTGGCCTGGTAATGTTCGTGAATTAGAAAATAGTATTCATAGAGCTGTGCTTATGGCTCAAGAGGACACAATTACACCTGAAGATATTTTTGGAATAAATGGGCCTGTATCATCTGAAAAATCTGATTCTAATCCAATTTTAGTAGGCAGGAAAGTTTCTGAAGTGGAACGTGAATTAATCCTACATACTTTGGATCACTGTCTTGGAAATAGAACACATGCCGCGAATATTTTGGGAATTTCTATTCGCACACTACGAAATAAGCTCAAAGAATATTCAGACTCTAATGTTTCTTCCACTTACCTATAGGAGAAAACAGAATGGCAGCTGCAATTGAGTTCAAAGCTACCGCTCCTAGCTTTGCTGATCTGATAAAAAGAGCCGATATATCATTCGCTGTTGGCGTTCTTACCATCATGGTTGTTTTGCTAATGCCAATGCCAAAACCATTAATGGATTTTGCTTTAGCGCTTTCCATCACTTTTTCTGTAATGATTTTAATGACATCACTATTCATTATGAAACCTAATGAATTTAGCTCATTTCCTACTGTTCTTCTTATAGCCACAATGATCCGTTTATCTTTGAACGTGGCCTCAACTAGATTAATTTTATCTCATGGACATGAAGGCACATCTGCTGCAGGCAAAGTCATTGAAGCCTTTGGTCAGTTTGTAATTGGGGGAAATTTTGTTATTGGAATTGTAGTTTTCATTATTCTAATCATTGTAAATTTCGTGGTTATTACTAAGGGTTCAGGGCGTATCGCTGAAGTTGCTGCCAGATTTAGCTTAGATGGAATGCCAGGCAAACAAATGGCTATTGATGCGGATTTAGCCGCTGGAATGATTGACGAGCCTGAAGCACGCAGACGTCGCAAAGAAATTGAATCTGAGAGTAATTTCTATGGAGCAATGGATGGTGCAGCCAAGTTTGTGCGCGGAGATGCAATTGCAGGACTACTGATCACATTCATCAATATTATTGGTGGAATTATTATTGGAGTTGCTCAAAACAACATGAGTTTTGGCGATGCTTTTCATACCTATACGCTTTTAACAGTAGGTGATGGCTTGGTAACGCAGATTCCTGCGCTTATTGTTTCTATGGCTTCTGGTTTGTTGGTATCTAAAGCTGGTATTGAAGGAGCAACCGATAAAGCTTTGTATCGCCAATTAAGCGCTTATCCCACAGCTTTAGGAATGGCTTCTTTTGTAATGGCAGCAATGGGTTTGCTACCAGGCATTCCTATCATGCCATTTGTAATTTTAGCGTCTCTTGCAGGATATGCTTCGTGGAATTCATACCAAGAACAGCTGAATGTTGAAAATAAAGATAATCTCGATAAACACACTAAAGACACCGATGATAATCAAAAATCCTTAGAACAAACATCAGCACCTGCAATATCTCTACCGTTAGATATGATTCGTCTTGAATTGGGCTATGGCTTATTAACACTTTTAAATGGTGAAAAAAATAGACAGCTTGGTGAGCAAATTAAAAATCTGCGTACACAGCTACAGCAAGAAATGGGCATTTATCTTCCTCAAGTTCGTATCCAAGACAATATGCAACTTGGTAATAATGAATATGTCATCCGCATAAAAGAATTAGATGCCGGGAAAGGATACTTAAAACCAGGGGATCTAATGGTTATGGATCCTCGCGCGGAACCAATTACATTAATAGGTGAGCATACAAGGGAACCAAGCTTTGGATTACCAGCAATGTGGATTTCTGGCTCAGTGAAAGCAGATGCTGAAAATCTAGGTTACACCATAGTTGAACCATCAGTAGTTCTAACAACCCATCTAACAGAAGTTATCAAAGATAATATCGGCGAACTAGTTACCTTTGCTGATGTTCAAAAATTACTTGATGATATGAGTGAAACCTACAAAAAACTTCTAAATGATGTTGTTCCAGGACAAATTACAGTAGGTGGCATTCAACGAGTGCTGCAAAATCTGGTTGGTGAGCGTGTTTCAATTCGTGATCTTCCAACAATTCTTGAAGGCATTGCAGAAGCATGTAATTTTTCAAGAAATATTGTAACCATTACTGAACATGTGCGACTACGCTTAAGCAGACAAATTACTTTTAGTAACGCTGATAACGAAGGTGTTTTAAACATTGTCACTTTAAGCCCACAATGGGAACAAATCATCAGTGATTCCGTTGTTGGTGATGGAGATGCACGTCAATTGGCCCTGCCCCCAAGCCAGATGCAAGAATTTATTTTTCGTTGCAATGAAACCTATGACCGCCTTGCAATGATGGGTGAAATGCCAGTTCTTGTGACCACTGCCTATATTCGTTCATTCATCAGATCGATTCTTGAAAGAGTACGCCCATCAGTTGTTATAATGTCGCAAAATGAAGTGCACCCGAAAGTAAAAATCCGCTCTCTTGGTCAGCTTGAGTAATCTTTGGAATTAAGATTTTTTTAATTGTTCAAGTGATATTATTGGGGAATGAAAGACCGTTTATATGCCATTTGGCAAAAAGCTGACAAAAGACACCAAAGCTTTATTGGTTCTGGGGCTGTTGCAGTATGCTTTTTGATATGGTTTTTCGTTAGCAGTTCAAGTTCCGTTGCTGTTAATGTCCCTACCGTAACAATCGCTTATGTTAAACGGCAAACTATTCCTCAAATAATTAAAGTTCCGTCCATATTAAAAGCTCACGCTGAAGTGTTAATTCGCAATCGCGTAGATGGGCAAATCAAAAAAATACATTTTAATGAAGGACAAGTTGTTGAAGAAGGCGCATTACTGTTCAGTATTGATGATGATCTTTTGCAAACTCAATTAAAACAAGTTGAAGCAAGTGCTGAAAAAAACACAGCACTTTTGGCACAATCTGAAAAAGAAATGAAACGCTATCAAATTCTTGTCAAAAAAAGCATTGTAACCCAATCGGCAGTTGATAAATTGGAAGCAACCTTAAAAAGTAATAAAGCTAATTTAGATGCCGATAAAGCTCAAATTGATTCATTAAAGTTGCAGATAGGCTATGCACAAATAAAATCTCCCATGAATGGTATAGCAGGCTTTGTAAAAGCTGAGCCAGGTGCATTTGTGCGTCAGTCAGAGGATATGCCTTTAGTTTCTATTGTTCAGATTGATCCCATTGATGTGATTTTTGATATACCAGAAAAATATTTATCTCAAGTGCTGAACAACAGCATGGATAATATTAAAATAACTCTTACTGATATTAATCAAAAATCTGTCAATAACGCATGTAACCCTAGTGCTATTGATCAAGGAGTAAATGCTAAATCCGGAGTATTTTCTTTAAAAGTATCTGTTGAAAACAAAAATTTGCATTTACGACCGGGCATGTCTGTAAATGGTTCTATTGAATATGACTCCTATAAAGACGTTCTTGTTGTGCCAAATGATGCAGTGCTAATTGGTCAAGAAGGAAGTTATGTCTACACATTTGACCAGAAAACCAAAAAAGTTAAAAAGAAAAATATTAAAATAAAAGACACTTTAGAAAAAACTATTGTTATTGAGAGTGGGTTACAAGAAAGTGATATTGTTGTGACCGAAGGGCAAATTCGCATCAAAGATGGTATAACTGCAAAAGCAAAACAATGAATATTTCAGCACTTTTTATCAAGCGTCCAGTTATGACCACTCTACTGATGGTGTGGTTGGTGTTAATGAGTTGCTTTGCATATAGAGCATTGCCCGTAAGCGCTTTACCAAAGATAGAATTTCCTGTTATTCAAGTAAGCGCAAAGCTATCTGGTGCAAGCCCAGAAACAATGGCGCAAGCTGTTTCATTACCTCTTGAACAAAAATTTTCTGCCATTGCCGGCCTTGATGCAATGACTTCTTCAAATGCACAAGGTATCACTCAGATAACATTACAATTTGGGTTAGATATTGATTTAAACTCAGCTGCTCAAGATGTAAGTGCTGCAATTTCTACAGCCCAAGCTAATTTACCTAGTAATATGACAGCATTGCCAACATTTAAGAAACTTAACCCTTCCGAACAACCAATTATTATTTTAGCTATGAATTCTGATTCAATGCCAATTTGGCAGCTTAATAACTTTGCAGAAAATTTTGTAGTTAATCGTTTATCAATGCTGCCTGACGTAGCTCAAGTTGATGTAATAGGTCAACAACGATATGCAGTACGTGTATACGTTAAACCTGAATTACTTAAAACAAGAGAAATTGGCCTTGATCTAATTGCCACTAACATTGCACAAGCTAATATAAATGGAGCTTCGGGTATTTTACAGGGACCGTCTCAAGCATTTATGCTTTTACCTGAATCTCAGTTAAAAAATGCAAAAGAATTTAGTGAAATACTTGTTAACAAAAATACAAACTTACGTTTAAAAGATGTGGCAACGGTAGTTGATGATGTTGATAACATTTATTCGTCAGCTTGGTTTAATGGTAAACGCAGTATTCTTTTAGCTATTAGTCGGCAACCTGGGTCAAATGCAATTAGTGTGGCTGATAGGATAAAAGAAGTTTTACCTGAAATTCAAAAACAGTTACCACAAAGTTTAGACTTACAAATATTTGTTGATAGAACCATTTCAATTCGAGATTCTGTAAAAGAAATACAGCTTACCGGGTTAATGACCATTGCACTGGTAGTTCTTGTTATCTTTTTATTTTTAAGAAATATTCAAGCAACTCTTATACCAGCTCTTAGCTTACCAATATCATTAGTGATAACTTTTTCTGCTATGTATTTTTTGCACTTTAGCTTGAATAACCTTACGCTAATGGCGCTGACACTTGCTACGGGTTTTGTGATAGATGATGCGATTGTAGTACTTGAAAACATTATGGTGCATCGTGAACGCGGTTTGTCACCATATGAAGCAGCCTTAAAAGGATCTAAGGAAATTTCATTTACTGTTATTTCAATGACGCTGTCTTTAATTGCTGCGTTTATTCCTGTGTTGTTTATGTCAGGTATTATTGGAAGGCTGCTACACGAATTTGCAATAACAATTACTGTTGCAATTTTAGCATCTGGATTTGTGTCGTTATCTCTCATTCCAATGCTAAGTCAATACATAACAACAGATCATAAAGAAAGCAAAAATTCAGCTCTGCTATGGTTCAAAGAAATCTATGACAAAATGGCACAAGCATACGCTAAAACGTTAAAAACTATGTTTCGTTTTCAAAAACATATTATAACTTTTGTTTTAAGTATTTTTGTTATTAATATAATTTTTTACATTTTTATCCCAAAAGGTTTTTTCCCAAATGAAGACACAGGACTTATTTATGGAATTGGAGAGGTGCTTCCAGGAACATCATTTGATTCCATGAAAAAAACTGAGGAAAAGCTTATACAAATATTAAATGATGATTCCAATGTCGATTGTTACAATTGTTCTATTGGAGCATCAAGCACTACTGTTGCTAACAATGAAGGACGTTTTTTTATAAAGCTAAAACCATTAGAAAAGCGAGAGCCTATTGAAATGGTAATGAAAGGATTGAGATCAAAATTTACAGATGTGCAGGATTTAAAAATATCAATGCAGCCTGTACAAAATTTGCGAGTTGGTGCATCTCTTTCAAAAAGCCAATATCAATACACACTTCAATCACAAGACTTTAAAGTACTTTCTGAGTTTGCTGGAAAAATGGAAACAAAAATTGGAAAGTCACCTGGTTTTTTGGATGTTAATTCAGACTTAAAAATGAATAGCTTGCAGGCTGATGTAAAAATTGACCGCGACCGTGCAACTCGTTTTGGCTTATCTATTCAAAAAATTACCGAAGCACTATCATATGCTTATGCCGATACCCAAGTATCTACGATTTATACTGAATCAAACACCTATCCAGTAATTCTAGCCTTAGAAAAAAAAGAAGCAGAAACGCTGCATGATTTGTCAAAATTATATGTCACAGCAGATGATGGAACCTTAGTACCATTAACTTCAGTTGCAACAATTGATCGAAAAAATGCACCTCTTACCGTGAATCACTTGAATCGTTTAGCTGCAGCCACAATATCTTTCAACCTTAAACCAGGCATGAGTTTAAGTAAGGCCATTGCTATTATCAAGGAAGCTGAAAAAGAATTAAAAATGCCAACAACTGTTACCAGCGTATACCAAGGGACCGCACAAGCATTCAAAGAATCACAAGGCGGACAACTAATGTTGATTTTAGCAACTGTATTCACCATCTACATTATCTTAGGAATTCTGTATGAAAGCTATCGCCATCCAATTACGATTTTGACAGGATTACCAAGTGCTGGGTTAGGTGCACTGATATTTTTGTGGCTATTTAGATTTGATTTAGATGTTATTGGCATTATCGGTATTGTGTTACTCATTGGCATTGTTAAAAAAAATGCGATTATGATGATCGATTATGCCCTTGAACAACAACGAACAAACAATTTATCTGCTAAAGAAGCTATTATAGAAGCATGCGCTAGGCGGTTTCGCCCTATTATGATGACGACCTTTGCAGCTATTGTAGGCGCTATTCCTATTGCTTTCGGACAAGGATCAGGTGCTGAGCTTAGGCAACCTTTGGGTGTTTGTATTATTGGCGGATTATTACTTTCCCAGTGGTTGACATTATATATCACTCCACTTTTTTACGTTTGGATTGAAGAACGCAAAAATTCAAAAAAAGCAGCCTCCTTACATTAATCGTAATTTCTGCATCAGTTCCTGACGCGCTATTGGTAAGGATTTATGATGACTCGCATGATGCACCAAAAAATGTCCAGTAAGCAGTAATGAATTTACAAAGTCTAATTTTGTAGGCGAACTATCTTTATTAATTAGAAAATCAGGCAGCACTAGCAGTCTGTTAATGTAGGGTAGTGCAGCTTCGTAACAAACAGCACAACCTGTCTTCGGTGAAACATGCGTTAGGTTTTTAAGCGATTTAGTCACTGCGCAAGAATCTAAGCTTAGACCAAATCCCAACTCCTCAATCAGTAACACTTCAAAAAAGCAATAGGCTTTAATCGCTTCAGATGGGTGATAAAAAAGCTGCAGTGTTTCATTCGCCTTATTCCATAAATTTAAATATGGGTGATGCTCAGGCAATAACGAACCTAACATTTCCAGCATTGTTTTAAGAGCGTAAACTCTCAAAGCATCACAAAATTGTAAACTCGAATGACTTTGCTTTGTTTCTAATTTAAAAGTTCCCAAGTGTTGCTCAAGCCTTGCTTTCTGGTAAACAGAACATAAGTCTCCTGGTTGAGGCATAGATGATTTGGTACGTGTGATCATCCCATCAACACGTCCACGCTGTTGTGTAAACACGCTAGCAATCAGTTGTTTTTCAGAATATGTTCTGTACTTCAGAACAATTCCCGTATCTTCCCAGTTCATAAAAATCACAAAGCTTTTTTTATTAATAATTAAGTTTTTGACTTGTCACAAGAATGTTTTACACTTAAAACAGAAGATACCGGGGTCTTAGCTCAGTTGGGAGAGCGCTACAATGGCATTGTAGAGGTCAGGGGTTCGATTCCCCTAGGCTCCACCAAAGAAAGTGTGAGTGTGAATTCTTTAGCAAAATCGTTCGATACCTGTTCTGAAAGTTATGAAATAAGCCGGCCCGGTTATCCAAATGCAGTAGCTGAACTTTTCAAGAAAAATCTCGGCTTTAGAACATCATCAAAGTTGCTTGAACTCGCTGCTGGCACCGGAAAATTCACTGACCTGCTTGCACAACATGACTTCGCCCCTATGGTAACAGAATGGTTACCAAATATGCTGAAAGTTTTAAAATCAAAACATCCAAAATTATCTTCTGTAATATCAAGGGCAGAAGATATTCCCTTTAAGGATAATATTTTTGATGGCGTATTAGTTGCTCAAGCTTTTCACTGGTTTGCTAATCTCTCTGCTCTTGCTGATATAGCGCGCGTATTAAAACAAAATGGCTACCTAGTAATAATATTTCAAGAACGAAATGATGCAGTGAATTGGGTTCATGAATATCATAAAATACTTTTTTCCTATCCTCATGACGAAATTGTACGTTTTGATCTCGATAAATGGAAAAAGGTATTTAACAATCAAGATCATTTTTCTTCTTTGCAGCATCAACAATTCAATTACTCTCATCATTTTTTTAAAGAAACCCTTACTCACCGAGCATTAGGCATGAGCTTTATTGCAGCCTTACCAGACAACAAAAAACAAGAAGTAGCTCAACAAATGAAAAACCTTTGCACAACACACGAACAACTTAAAAATCACGAGGTGATTGAATTTCCCTATATTACCCATGTATATTGGGCAAAAGTCCTGAAATGAATCTGCAGCCGTGCATAAAACTATCGCATTTAAATATCTCCAGGATTTATCTGATACTTTAGAAAATGATTGGGATGCAGATTACGTTGAAGGCGCTTTGTTAATCAGATGCCCAAAGGGTCAATTTCTCTTAAATTATCACGGCACAATGGAACAAATTTGGTTTTCTTCCCCAATAACTGGAGCGCACCACTTTTCATATCGTTCAGGAAAATGGTTGTGCACTAGAACAGATAAAGAGCTTGAAAGCGTTCTAAGGCAGGACCTAGATGCGTGAAAAATCTTTTTATGATGATGTTACACCCAAAAATGAATCAAAGGCCCCTATAGGCACATTATGGGCATTACTGGGAAAATATGTTTCTACGTTTTATAAACCAATTATTCTAGCTTGTATCATGCTTGGTGTCGCAGCTGGCATGGTTCTTGGTTTTGGAAAGTTTTTAAGCTTTTCAGTCAATACGGGACTGCTGACAAAAGGATCAGATTATTTCGGCTGGGTTTTAATAGGGCTGGCTATTAGCGTAGTATTACTGGCTTTTGCAAGTTACGCACGCACCTATTACATTAGCTGGATTGGCGAACAATTAATGGCTCGTCTGCGCTATGATCTTTTTGATCACATTCTTAAATTCCCTATTTCTTTTTTTGAAGAATACCAACCGGCAAATTTAGTTACACGCCTAACAAGCGACATGAATTTATTGCAACTTGTGCTAACAAACAGCTTGGGTATTTTCATAAGAAATGCACTGATCATTCTAGGTGGCATCGTCATGATGGTAACAACCTCTGGAAAATTATTTGTATTAAGCTGCGTAATTGTCCCTGCACTATTGTTACCAGTTATTTATTTTGGAAAAATCGTTCGTGTTCATGGACGATATGCTCAAAGTGTGTTGGCTGACCTTGCTCAGTTTATTGATGAAACATTGAACAATATTAAAACCGTGCTGTTATTTTCCCATGCTGCACAAGATCGTTCTTCATTTCACGGGTATAACACCAACTTCGTTCAAGCTGTTTTAAAGTCAGCAAAAGCACGGGCTAAATTAGTTGGCTTTGCCATGGTGCTGATTTTTTCAGGCCTATGCGTAATCGCTTACCTTGGGGCACAAATGGTTTTTGAGCAAACCATGACCAAAGGAGACTTGCTAGGATTTTTATTTTATGCAGTTGCAGTAAGTGGAGCTTTAGGATCATTTTCGGCACTTTTTGCTGATTTTTACCGCGCAGCAGGAGCAGGCGATAGAATATTAGAAATACTGAAGTTAGAGCCGCCTAAGCAAAATACGATCAAACAACGCCTTGTACAAAATCACGGTATTCTTGCAATGCATCAGGTAAATTTTGCGTATTCTTCTCGCCCTGAAACCAACGTTCTTAGTCAATTAAATTTAAGCGTACTACCAGGTGAAACTGTTGCAATTGTTGGCCCATCTGGTGCTGGAAAAAGCACAATATTTTCTCTGCTCTTGAAATTTTACGAACCTAACTCTGGTAATATTTACCTTAACGGCGTGAATTACCAAGACCTATCAACTGATAGCATTCGTCATCAACTTGGTTTAGTAACACAAGATGCTGTGATTTTTTCCACAACAATTTTTGAAAACTTAGCATATGGTCTAGATACCGTTGATGAAAATGATTTGTGGCAAGCATTAGAAATGGTTCATTTAAAAGATTTTGTTCAAAGCTTACCTTATTCATTGCAAACAAAAGTTGGTCATCGAGGCGTTAGACTTTCCGGCGGACAAAAACAGCGTCTAGCTTTGGCACGCGTATTATTACGGCGCCCAAGTATTTTGCTTTTAGATGAAGCAACCAATTCACTAGATGCCGAAAGTGATTTTATTGTGCAGCAAAACTTAAAGGAGCTAAGTGCAGAATGCACAACCTTAGTAATTGCTCACCGTTTAAGTACCGTGATGGAAGCAGATAAAATTATGGTATTAAATCACGGACACATAGAACAAATAGGAACGCACCACGAATTAATGCGTCAAGAAGGACTATACCGAAATTACGTAAACCTTGAATTTGAACCGTCTCAAATTTCAAAAGCCATTTCTATTTAAGAGAAGAATTTGTGAAAATTAACAGAAATATTTTTATTGTTTTTTTGTCGTTCTATTTTGTTTGCTTGCTAAACATTCCCTTTTGGAATGCAGTTTTTAAGATAGTAAATTTTGATAATGCTTCTGATTTAATTTATTTAGTGTCAATGTTCATAGGGTTAAGCGCCATGTTTATCATTGCTTTTAACCTTCTGTTATTTCCGTATGTTCAAAAAACGTTGATATTCGTACTTGCTATTGCAGCCATATTTTCAAGTTATCACATGCATTACTTCAAGGTCGTGATTGATGCAGATATGATCCAGAACGTACTGCAAACTGACATTCATGAATCGTTAGATCTTTTAAGTGCTAAATTTGGAATATGGTTTCTCGTACTGGGAATTCCACTTTTATCTTTATGCTTTTTAAAAATAGTTTATCAACCCAAATTTTTTTCAGAGCTAAAATCTAGATTAATAGCAAATATCATAGCCGCGCTATTAATTGCTGTTTCAGTAGGCACTGCTTATAAAACCATCGTTATTATTCATAGAAATAATAGAAACCTTATCAGCTTAATTACCCCTATAAATTGCATTTACTACTTAGGAAAATATATAAAAAAGCAAAATCAAACGCCGCAAGAATTTACCAAAATTGCTTTAGATGCAGCCAAAGGACCCCATTGGAAAAATGTTACAAAAAAGTCATTACTTGTTATTGTGGTGGGCGAAGCTGCGCGTTCCGATAATTTTTCACTGAATGGCTATGCACGCGAAACGAATCCCTTACTCAAAACTAAAAATGTAATTTCGCTGAAAAATGTTTCATCCTGTGGAACATGTACAGCCGTTGCTGTACCTGGAATCTTTTCAAAATTACCAAGAGAAAACTATACGCCTGAAAAAGCTGCGCAAGAAGAAAACTTACTAGATGTCTTATCTAGAATTGGTTTTTCAATTCTTTGGCGTGATAATAACAGCAGCTCAAAAGGGGTAGCAGCAAGGCTAAAAGAAGAAAATATAAGACATTTAAATCAAAATGATGAAGCCTTACTCACCGGGTTAGATAGTTACATCAAAAGCTTAAAACATGATTCTATCATTGTGCTGCATCAACTTGGCAGCCATGGACCTGCTTATCACAAACGCTACCCTGAAGAATTTAATAAATTCAAACCGGGGTGCAACACCAATGAAATTCAAAGCTGTAAAAAATCGGACCTTGTGAACACTTACGACAACACCATTTTATATACCGATTACATTTTGGCAAAAATCATCGAAACACTTGAAAATAATACTCAACTGAATACTGCAATGATCTATGTTTCTGATCATGGTGAATCATTAGGGGAATATGGTATTTATCTTCATGGCACGCCGTACCTAATTGCCCCTAAAGAACAGACTCATGTTCCATGGATTATGTGGCTATCAGATAGCTTCAGCCAAGAATTTGATGTAGATGTAAACAGCTTAAGGGCTAAAGCTGAAACAGGAAAATATTCTCATGATAACTTTTTTCATTCAGTGCTTGGGCTGTTAGATATAAAAACCCACGAATACGATCAACGTTTAGATATTTTCAAAAATTAGATTATATCTATTGTTATAAAAAATTTTGAAGGTCATAGAAAATAAAATGTGCTCCCTAGTTAATTGCTTTTTCAGGACGCTGATTTTAATAATATTATTAAAACCTGTAATGTATTCTGCTCTTCCTCTAAATGTACATTTTTTTCCCGTCCTGCCCTTAGAGGCACGCCAAAATCATAGGAATGAGGTGCAATCCGAAATTGAAAAAAGATGGGAAAAAGTATTAAAGCAAAAATCTTCATTTGCACCTTATGAAAAAAAATCAGACCAAGAAATCATAAAGGAATTCCATCAGCTCAATCATTTCAGACAACATCTTTGGTATAGAAATCCAGAACAATCACCTCACATTTGCCAAAAAGACTATATGGCAGCTCAAGATTTACTAGAAAAAGGCTATTATAGGTTCGCTGGCAATATTGCTTTCGCCTACAATCGTACGGACAGTAGCTATAATGCTAGTACGGTGTTAATCGAAGGCTATCATTTTATTGCTATGCAAGAACCAAATGAAATGATTTTAAATTTATTTTTTAAATTTCTAATAAATCATCAAGTCAGTCTTTTAGTACGTGTAAAATCAGAGCGCGAATTTTCAAAAGCAAATTCTGTAAAATATTGGAAAGAAAGAGTAGCGCAAACTGGAAAAGATACTTTTTTAAACATTATGACGACTGAAGTGGAAAAAAAACCTGAACCCACTTACATTGCGTATTGTTACACAGATGAATGGTTTGACAATAAAGGCATTGATGTCAAAGAACTCTATCGTTTAGTGCAAGAAACTCGCCAGATTTATGCCTTATCTGATAAAGAAAGACCAATTGCATGTCATTGCGCTTCTGGAGTAGGAAGAACTGGTGCTTTTATAGCAGCTTTTGTTTTAGCTGAAATGATCGATTTGTCCAAAGGTGATGTGCCTAGCATAGAAGAAATCGTCTACAAACTTTCTATCCAAAGACCAAACTTAATGGGAACAGCTGAGCAATATTTATTGTTGTATCATTTTGTTGATCACTATCTAAATGTTATGCAAAAATTAAGTAGTTGAGTAATGCTCTATTGAAATAACATGGACTCAAATTCGAACCTTACGACGAATTTTCACATAAAATGCACCACTGCCACCATCATCTGGTTTTGCGTAAGCATAGCCCGTTACAAATTCAGGCATTGATTGAAGCCACTTTGGTGTTTGTTCACGAAGAATACTAGGGTTATTAGGAGATCCTTTTCCGGTAATAATCCGCACCCAACGCAAATTCCTGTACAAAGCATTTTTTAAAAATTCGCGCAAAGCCATTTCGCCTGCTGCTTGGGTAAAACCATGCAAATCAAGCTGAGCTTCTGGACGAACATTTCTTAAATCATTCGCGTGAAGTGCTTCAACCTTTTGTGTGCGACTAATGCCAGGTGTTGGCAAAAGTGGCCTCTCAGGAACCTTCAAAACGTTAAGAGTTTTGGCAACAACCATATCGTGCTTTATAGGCTTGATGCTTTTTACAACAGCATCCCAAAGGGCTTGTTCGTCAGGAGGTAATTTTTTTGTCATACAAAACCTTATCCACATTATTGGGCTAGGTATTTCATATACCCCTTAACAGATTTATGGTTAAATTAGCCAGATTTTAAATTTTTAGCCCTATGACCAGTCTAGCACAGCGCATGAATTGGATAAAACCCTCCCCTACCCTTGTCATGACAGCAAAAGCCATTGCTCTAAAAGAACAGGGGAAAGATGTTATCAGCTTAAGTGCAGGTGAACCTGACTATGACACCCCTCAGTGGATTAAAGACGCCGCCCTACAAGCCATGAATAATGGCCAAACAAAATATACCCCGGTTGGTGGTACTGCGCTTTTGAAACAAGCAATTATAAAAAAGCTAAGCCGTGATAATGGCTTTACTTATGAAAGTAATCAAATCATTGTAAGTACAGGCGGCAAGCAAGTCATTTTTAACGCGTTTATGGCTAGCATTAATGCGGGTGATGAGGTTATTATCCCTGCTCCTTATTGGGTTTCGTATCCTGATATAGTTAGCTTATTTGAAGGCATTCCTGTTTTTGTTAATTGCCCAATTGAAAATGAATTTAAGCTTCAACCAAGCCAGTTAGCGGCTAGCATTACGCCCAAAACAAAGTGGTTGATTTTAAACTCTCCGTCAAATCCAACAGGATGCGTTTACACGAAAGATGAGCTTTTGGCCCTAGCGGAAGTGCTGCGTGCCTACCCTCATGTGAATATTTTAACAGACGATATTTATGAATACCTTCTGTATGATGGATCAGATTTTTCAAATATTTTAAATGTTGCCCCTGATTTATATCACCGCACTTTGGTGGTGAATGGTGTTTCAAAAGCATATTCAATGACCGGGTGGCGCATTGGGTACGGCGCTGGCCCAAAACACTTAATTCAAGCCATGATTGATTTGCAATCGCAAATAACATCTAACGCATGCTCTATTTCGCAAGCAGCGGCTGTTGCTGCAATTAATGGCCCGCATGATTTTTTAAATGAATGGCGAGCCAGTTTTGCAAAAAGACGTGACTATGTATTGGAAGCATTGTCTACAATTGTTGAGCTGCAGCTTATAAAGCCAAATGGTGCGTTCTATTTATATATAGGTTGTCATGGCGTTATTGGAAAAGTAACACGATGTGGCAAAACCATTCAAAATGATAATGATTTCTGCACCTATTTATTAGAAGATCATAACCTTGCAACCGTTTCTGGTGATGCATTTGGTCTGTCTCCGTATTTTCGCATTTCCTACTCAACAAGTTTGGAAAATTTAGCAAAAGCATGTGATAGAATTAAGACTGCCGTTATGGAATTAAAGGCACCATAGTGACTCATAATGATATTTCAGATTTTGTTGTCGCTAATTTTCCCGGCCTTAATGTGGTAAATGCATGGGGTGAGAAAAGCTTCTTTTACAACCCTGATAATTTGTTAAAAAGAGGCGTCTATTTTTTAACTTTAAAAGAAAAAGACGGAGACAACGACAAGGCCTCTGCCCTAAATAGAGAGAACATTTTCAGAATAAATTTTGGCATTTCTAAAAAAACATTTTTGCAGCATTTTCCAACACTGCCAAAGCGCCCTGTGAAAGGTCATTCAATTGAAGGTCCATATGATTTTCAAAAATTAGACACGCTAACCCCTCATCCCGTTTATGGATGGATGGCTTGGGTTTCAATTTTAAATCCTTCAAATCACTCATTTGATACACTTGAAAAACTGATTAAAGAAAGTTATCAAATTGCTTGTCATAAATATTTGGTACGAGTAAAAACATAAAAATAATAGAGATCACAATATGGAAGCTAAAACACTCACTGGAAATCCT
This sequence comes from Alphaproteobacteria bacterium, assembly GCA_037138055.1. GTDB lineage: Bacteria > Pseudomonadota > Alphaproteobacteria > Paracaedibacterales > CAITNM01 > CAITNM01. The sequence continues at coordinate 71,180 of JBAXJB010000005.1, forward strand.
GACCTTGTAAATTCTGGCTTTGACTGTCCACCAGATAACCCACTGGACCTATTACAAAGCTGGTTGAACACAGCAGATTTGTTAAAAATAATTGAACCAAGAGGGTTAGTTTTATCAACCGTTAACGACGAGGGAATCCCTTCAAGTCGCGTTGTTTTATTAAAAACTGCTGATGAAAAAGGTGTTACTTTTGCCAGCAGTGATATAAGTCAAAAAGGAAGAGATTTACAAACAAATCCTATCGCTGCTGGAACATTATGGTGGCGAGAAACCATGCAACAAATTAATTTTCAAGGCACTGTAACAAAACTTGCAAACAATATCTCTGATGAAATATTCAAAGAAAGACCACCAACAGCACAGGCAGTAGCAACGATTTCTATGCAAAGCGCACCGATGACAAATGAGCAAAGCCTAAGAACAGAAATTTCGAAATTACTGACACAAACAGAACCAATTTCTCGCCCAAAAACTTGGCATGGCTATCATATATCTATTGAAACCATAGAATTTTGGCATGGTAGTAAAAATCGATTCCATCATCGCCTACGCTATGAATTGAAAAATAAAATTTGGCAGCACTTAAAACTGCAACCGTAAGTTAAGGAATAATCATGACAATCACTTGGGAAGAATTCGAACAAGTTAACATACGCAGCGGTACTATTGTGAAGGCTGAAGAATTTTCTAAAGCACGCAAACCTGCTTTTAAAGTATGGGTGGACTTTGGTTCTGAAATTGGAATATTGCAAACTTCTGCGCAAATCACGGTGCATTACACCCCCGAATCTCTTATTGGTCGCTCTATTATGGGCTGCATCAATTTAGGCGAAAAAAATATTGCGGGCTTCCTTTCACAATTTTTACTTCTTGGTTTTGCAGATGAAAAAGGAGCTATTTGCCTTGTCACATCTGCCCCCAAAGTACCCAATGGAATGAAGCTACAATAATAAAGTGCTTGCATTTCTTGTAAAATTGAAGAAAATGATAGGCCTAAATAGTTCTTATGGTTTTAAATGAAAAAGTCTTGGAAGATGATTGGGACCAGCGCCCTTGGAAATGCGCTAGAGTTTTATGATTTTGTTATTTGTGGCGTCTTTATTGCTAAAATTTCTGAAGTTTTTTTCCCGAGCACGTCGCCGACCATAGCGCTTTTTGCAAGTATTTTTGCCTTTTCTGCTGCATTTTTCACGCGTCCTCTTGGTGCTTATGCTTTTGGTTTAATTGGTGACACCTTTGGACGTAAGGTTGCACTAACCTATTCCGTCATGTTAATGGGATTCCCAACACTAGTGATATCTCTACTTCCTGGATACGAAACGTTAGGAATTGCAGCGCCAATTATTTTAGTATTTTGTCGCATGGTTCAAGGACTTTCAACTGGCGGTGAATATAATGGAGCCGCAATTTTTGCAATTGAACATGGGAAAGCCAAACAAATGGGCTTAATCAGCGGCATTATTGCAGGTTCATGCATGGTAGGAGCTGTATTTGCTAGCTTTGCAGGTTCATTAATGTTACGCCCTGGAATGCCAGACTGGGCATGGAGAATTCCATTTTTTATTGGTTCTTTAGTAAGCTTCATGGCATTTGTTTTAAGAAAAAATGCTAAAGAAACAGATGCTTTTATTCAAATTAAGGAAAAGAAAAAAGAACAAAAGCAACCAATGAAAGCTATTTTTAAAAATCACAAAAGTGCATTTTTAATGAACATTGTCGTTGGAATTTTCAAAGGTTCACTTACCTATACGGTGTTTGGATTCATGAACATATACATGACAAAGTTCCAAGGTTTTGAAATGTCCACAGCCGTATTTTTAAATACCTTTGGTTTACTAGGGTATACATCAGGGTGTGTATTTTTTGGTTGGTTAAGTGACAAAATCACTATGCGCAGATCTGTTTATCTATCATGTTTTATGTGCTGCACGCTTTCTTATTTAAGCTTCTACCTCCTGCAAACAAAAGATTTATTCTTAGTCGGATTAGGACAATACGGAGTTGGACTATATGTAGGAAGCTTTGTCGGCTTAAGCCATGCATTTATGCAAGTATTATTCCCTGCTGAAACTCGTTATACAGGTGTTGCGGTTAGTTTCTCTATTGGTATTGCTATATCTGGCGGGCTAATGCCTTCTGTCTATACATTTATGACTGGTTATACAGAAAACATGTATATGGCAGCCATCATTATTTCTGTGTACGCTATTATATTTACGGCCATTTCTAGGTTCTATCGTCGTAACGCAAAGATGTATAGCCCTGCCCCTCATGGCATTAAAGCAAAAGAATAAGCAGTAATTTAACCATGAATTATGAAGAAATATCAAAAGATGTGGTAGCTAATCTCTATAAAAGCTACGGTCATTTGAAAAATTCTCCTTTGAATCAAGAATTGCGTATTCTAGTGGAACTGCTTATATCTCAAACTAATGGATGCGCCTATTGTTGTTCGTTACATACTAACGAAGCAACAAAACTAGAAATGAGTACAAAAAAAATTGAGGAAATTCGCAATTGGACAATCTCAGTTTGTTTTTCCAAAGCAGAAAAATTAGCATTTAGTTGGGCAGAAGCAATTACCAGCTTAGATGCCAACCATAATTCCATCAAACAAGAATTATCTTCTTATTTCAGCGACAGAGAGATTGTTGATTTGGCATTATGCATAGCTTTAATGAATGCACTCAACAGAATCGCTATCAGCCTGAAGTAACATCCAGCTCCTATCAAGCAGAAGAACATGTTGAATTTCCTAATGCACTCAACAGAATCGCTATCAGCCTGAAGTAACATCCAGCTCCTATCAAGC
>JBAXJB010000006.1:0-56134 GCA_037138055.1 Alphaproteobacteria bacterium
TTTTAGTGGAACTTTTAATTGTCGTTTCAGGTATTTCTAATTGTCGCTGATCAAATTCCATAAAATCTTTTCTAGAGCGTGATATCTCTAATACTTTCAATCCTTCTTATTTCGAAAAATTAGAGAAAATATGTTCCTCATATTTATTCGATGAGTTAGTGCAAACCGATACTATTTTTGATGTTCAAACAGGAGACTACCTTTATATTAAAGGTCACCCAAAGTACTCAACTGTAGATTATTCACGAGGAGAAAACCTATATTGTGTTGGTTTTAAAGAAAATAATCCTGTGTTTATAGGGTTTGGCCCTCTCTTTGCAGATGGACCTAAAACAGCAGAACAAATTCAACATTCTCTAGCTGAAGCTTATGTGCCTGACCAAGAAGCGTTAGTTGATACGCTCCAAGAAGTTAAAAATCAATCCTTTTATTTACTTAAATTCAGTGCAGGAAAAATTAAAGAGTCTTTAACCCAGCCCAAAGTGACACAATACAAAGGGAATTAATCCTTTGCAGATCATGCTATTTATGGCATAATCCCCTCAGTTATAACTTCTAACCGGCTCTTTTTATATATCCCGAGCCACTCTTCAGGAACACTTTACATGCAAGCCAACAAAGAAAATTTCTCAGATTTATTAAACGAATTCATGCAAGACAGCCGCACTTTTGAGGGCAAGGTTGTTAAAGGCACAATTATTACTATCTATAACGATATGGCAACAATTGACATTGGAATGAAATCCGAAGGTCGTGTTGCACTAAAAGAAATCACAGGCCGTGCAGGAATGCATGAAGCAAAAGTTGGTGATCGTATTGATGTGTATGTTGAGCGTTTAGAAGATCGTCATGGCGAAGCAATGCTAAGCGTTGAAAAGGCGCGTCGTGAAGCTTCCTGGAATATTTTAGAAGAAGCACTAGTTTCTGGTGGGCATATAAATGGTGTGATTTTTGGACGCGTAAAAGGCGGTTTCGCTGTTGATCTAGATGGCGTTATTGCCTTCTTGCCAGGTAGCCAAGTTGATATTCGCCCAATTCGTGACCTAATGCCACTTATGAACATCGCACAACCATTCAAGATTTTGAAAATGGACAAGAGCCGTAGCAACATCGTTGTTTCACGACGCTCAGTTCTAGAAGAATCACGCGCAGAAGCACGCACAGAATTAGTTGCTAACCTTTCAGAAGGTCAAGTGGTAGCTGGTGTTGTGAAAAATATTACTGACTACGGTGCGTTTATTGACCTTGGTGGCGTAGATGGATTGCTGCATGTAACTGATATCTCATGGCGTCGTATTAACCATCCAAATGAAGTATTGAAAATTGGTGAAACAATTGACGTGCAAGTTATTCGTTATAACAAGGAAACTCAACGTATATCATTGGGCATGAAGCAACTTGAATCAGACCCATGGCAAAATATTGACTTGCAATACAAGCCAGGTCAAAAAGTTACAGGTAAAGTTACAAACATTACTGACTACGGCGCATTCGTTGAATTGCAACCTGCAATTGAGGGTCTGATTTACGTAACTGAAATGAGCTGGACGAAGAAAAACCTTCACCCAGGTAAAATTTTGACAGTTGGTCAAGAAGTTGAAGTTGTTGTGCTAGTTGTTGATTTGTCAAAGCGTCGTATTAGCCTTGGCTTAAAGCAATGTATGGACAACCCATGGCAGAAATTGGTTGAAGATCACCCACTTGGAAGCGTATTCGAAGGCGTGATTAAGAACGTAACTGAATTTGGCTTATTCGTAGGAATTAATGACCAATTAGACGGTATGGTTCACATCAACGATATTGCTTGGGAAGAAACAACTGAAGAAACTCTAAAGCAGTTCACAAAAGGACAAATGCTAAAAGTTAAGGTTCTTGATATTGATCCTGAAAAAGAGCGTGTAAGCCTTGGTGTGAAGCAAGTTACTGGTGACCCATTGGCAGATGCATTTTCATCAATTAAAAAGGGCGACGTTGTAACCTGTTCAATTACTGCAATTGATGATCGCGGCATGGAAGTTTCGCTTGCAAATGGCCTAAGTGGATATATCAAAAAAGCTGATATCGCAAAAGATCGTTCAGAACAACGTACTGACCGTTTCGCTGTAGGTGAAAAAATTGATGCAAAAGTTGCTGCAGTTGAAAAGTCATCTCGTAAAGTGAGCTTGTCAATTAAGTCTCGTGAAATGGATGAAGAAAAAGAAGCATTATCAACTTATGGTTCATCAGATAGCGGAGCTACTTTGGGCGACATTTTGGGTACAGCTTTAAGCAAAGCAAAGTCTAAAAAAGCTGCTGCGGAACCAGCAGAAGCTAAAGAAGCTGCGCCTGCTAAGCCAAAAAAAGTAACAAAGAAGAAGGCAGATGCTGAAGCAGCTGAATAAAGCTGAAGCATAAATCTATGTTGTAAAATGGGTGGGGAAAAGGTAGTCTTTTCCCCACATTCTTTAGGGAAAACGTATGAACTGGATCACGAATTTCGTAAAGCCTAAAATTCAGGCGTTAATAAACAAAAAAGAGGATGTGGCAGATAACCTGTGGACGAAATGTTCCGGGTGCGAGCACATGCTGTTTCATAGGGATTTAAAGGCAAACTTAGGTGTATGTCACCATTGTGACAACCACATGCGCATTTCAGTTAAGGAACGCTTACAGAATTTATTTGATAATGGAAATTACACATTACACGACGTTCCCAAAGCAATTCATGACCCACTGAAGTTTAAAGATTCAAAGCGCTATGCTGACCGCTTGAAAGAGTATCGTCATAAAACTGGTAATGAAGATTCTGTTTTGGTAGCTTTTGGGCAAATCAAGGGGCATAACATAGTTGTGTGCATTTTTGACTTTGAATTTATGGGTGGTTCAATGGGTATTTATGCTGGACAAGCAATGGTAACAGCAGCAGAGCTGGCTGTTAAAAGCCATAGCCCAATGCTGGCGATTACTGCTTCCGGTGGGGCGCGTATGCAAGAAGGTATTTTGTCATTAATGCAAATGCCAAGAACGACAATTGCCGTGCAAATGGTCAAGGAAGCGGGCTTACCCTACCTTACATTGCTAACTGACCCTACAACTGGCGGAGTGAGCGCTTCTTTTGCGATGCTTGGTGATATAATCCTTGCTGAGCCAGGAGCGATTATTGGCTTTACAGGCGCACGCGTTATTGAAGAAACAATTCGTCAGAAATTACCAGAAGGGTTTCAACGTTCTGAATACCTGCGTGATCATGGCATGCTTGATATAGTAGTTAAGCGAAAAGACATTGCAGATACGCTGGGCACAATCCTGCACCACTTGTGTGGCAAGTTAAGGTTTGTGCGTTAGCTGAATATAGTGCACACGAAGTTGAACCGCAGTGTAATAGCTGCGGTTTTTTTGTGTCTTTATAAATCAGAAAAAACTTGCTGTAATTTTTCTACTGCTTCCGGTGGCAGAGATTCGCCTGTGCTTATGGTCACTGTTGATCCTGTGGGAATTTTTAGCAACAGTAATTCAAGCATTGAAAGGGCTTTTAACGTCGTTTGACCAAAGGTTATATGAACGGGTTCAAAAGGTTTTAGAATTTCAATAATTTTTGCACACGGTCGAGCGTGTAAGCCCTCTGGAATAGCTACTTCAAAAGTATAATTTGTCATGCGTTAACAGCTTGCGCAGGTGACAAAAGCGTAGAAGCAATTTGAATATATTTGCGTCCTGCATCAAATGCTTTTTGCGCTGCTTCGGGAAGTACTGTGTTTTTTCTGTTTTCCACAAACTTAATAAACATTGGCAAATTCACACCGGCTATGACTTCAATGGGTTTCACGCCCAATGCAGACATTGCTAGGTTAGATGGAGTGCCCCCAAACATGTCGGTTAAAATGACTACGCCTCTGCCTGTGTTCAGCTCATCTATTGCTTTGTAGAGTTCTTTACGTTTTATTTCAGCATCATCATTTGGACGAAAAGCAATACACATAATATGTTCTTGCGGACCCATTATGCCTTCAAGAGTTTCAACGAGTGCATGACCCAAAGGTCCGTGGGTGAGAAGTAATATACCAATCATAAATTGTCTGTCCTTAAGTCCCGGTGTTCAACGATACAATCATAGTGCAATTTTTTAAGAATGTTATTAAAAAATTCAGTTATAAACACGCTGCGGTGTTGTCCGCCGGTGCAACCAAACGCAATTGTTAGGTAGAAACGGCCCTGTTCCTTGTATCCGTGGATGGCACCCATTAAAAATTCTTTAAAATGATGTTCAACTATCATCCAGCGTGAGTCTTGCTTTATGTAGTCTTGTACCTTTTTGTCTTTGCCGCATAGAGGGCGTAATTGGGTGTCATAGAACGGATTGCTTAAGAAGCGCACATCAATGACTAGATCGGCAATTTGCGGGGTGCTTTTCTTATAGGAAAAGGAAAGCAGCTGAATTTTGAGTTCTTGTTCTGGATTTTCTGAAAAATAGTGCTGCAAAATTTTGCGAAGGTGGCGAACGGTAAGGTCGGTGGTGTTGAGCTGCATTTCAGCTATTTTTTGCAAGGGTGCAAGTTGAGCTTTTTCTAGGGCAATGGCTTCTTGTAGATGTAGTGCTTCAACTGGATGAGGGCGTCGTGATTCATTATAGCGCTGTTGAATTTGTTCTTCGCTGCATTCTAAATAAATAATGCGTAATTCAATGAGCGGGTTCGCTCTCAGGTCTTTGATGAGCGCTTCAACTTGTGGGGCGGTAAAATCAATTGATCTTAAACCAACAACTACGGGAGCGTTTGACGTTGAGTTGTGAATAATGTTTTCAACAAGTGCTGGCATCATCGCTAAGGGTAGGTTATCAATTGCTTGATATCCTTGGTCTTCTAAAGCCTTCAAAGCAGTTGTTCTGCCTGCTCCTGAAAGGCCTGTGATCACTACCAAAGGCAATGTCATTGATTAACCAATCTAAAGATCATATGTTCAGTATAGTGAAATTATTTCCCCCATGGCTATGCGTTGGATTGTTTTTTTATTCATGTTCCCTGTTCTTTTGGCGAGTGATAAGGTTTCTGTCAAAAATTTAGAGTTAAAAATTCTCAATGGCCCGAAAAATGGGGCAGGGTATGCTAGCATTTACAATGGTAATGCCTTTGCGGTGACTTTGTATAAAGTGGAGGCTTTACCTGTGGTTTTCGACCGGGTTGAATTGCATGACCATGTGCCCCGGAAAGATGAAAACGGCACCGAATACATGGAAATGATAGAAATTCCAGAAATGGAAATAGCACCAGGAGCTACACTTTTTCTGCAACGTGGTGGAAAACACCTGATGTTAATGGGCATTAAATCAAGCTTGTGTGGGGTTAAGAATTTGACGTTTGAATTCTTTTTTAGAACCGGAAAAGACAGCTTTGAGCAAAAAGTTGTCGTTGATGTCCTGAAAAATAAAAGATGCGAATAACCACCCAAGATTTTTTTACTTTTTGTTAACTTTCTTACCTCTAGACTTTCTTTAGGCAGGTATTTTTCCGCTTACTTTTTGAAGGGAGTTTACAAGATGAAATTATTAAAAAATTTAGCACTTTTAGTGTGCATGCAAATACCTATCACTTTTGCGATGGAAGGGGTTGCGATTCAAGAAATTGATGCTGAACCTGCAGCTAGTGGTGGTGCAGGAATAACTACGGATGCTTTTGCTTCTATGGACCCTCTTGGTAAAGCAATTGAAGAAATTGCAGAGCCAAACGTTGGCGTTGTTTTGGGATTTATTATGGGGTCAGATGGTCAGCCTGTGCCAGTCATTAAACAGTATACTAAGCGTGATATTTTGGCAGGATTAGAGAATATAAATACAGGCACAAGCATACTGATTGAGTTATTAAAAACTGAACAGCCAGACATCCCGCGCATAGTGAGCGCGCTATCAACTATTACAGGAAAGGATGTTCTTACATTGAAACCGCATCTTTTGCAGGTTATCTGGGCTTTATACGCTCCTGAGCCTGTTATGGTAGCAGCTAATAATGTTGGAACTCCAGAGGACGAGCTTCCTCGTATTGAAGAGCTTGGTGAAGAAGACCTTTAAAGTATGGCTAGCAGTAATTACTCCGCCCGCTATACCTATAAAATTTTAGTAAAATTTTATAGGTATGCATATTAGACATCCAAGACATGTTAATAAAACATGTTTTCTTATGAGATTTCTTGTACCAGACTTTTATTGGCAGTTATTCTGCCATGTTAAATATTATTAATGTTCAATATTACCAATTTAGGAGTTTAGAATATGAAGGTATTAAAAGGTTTAGTGTTAACAATGTTGGTTTCTACGGCGACGATTTTTGCAATGGATGCTTCTGTTGATGGCGATTCGTTGACTACTGATGGTTTAACAACTGGTCAAACAGGTGTTAAAACTATAGGGCTTGGCACAGTAGGCGATAGTCTTGTAATAAGCGCAGATGGTGGCGTTGTTCATGACCATGGAGTAGCTGGATCTATTATTCTTGCAGACACTGTAGACCACACCTCTGTTATCGCATTAAGCTCAACCGAAGTTGCTGCTATAAGCCTTACTCGCTTAATGACTGAAGGTAGCGTTGACGAAAAAACAAGCAGTGTTCTTTCAACAGTCTTGAGCACGTTAGGCAAAGGTACCAAAGGCACTATTGATGCAATTACAGCACTTACAGGATTAACAAGTGGAAGCGAGCTAATTTCTGTTGGCGTCTTGAATACTGTTCAATCTGTGCTTGGTGTATTAACTAGTGAAATAGCAGGAGTGCATACTTGGAAGCAAACACCAACTGGCATACTAACTGCGTATGATATTGGTAGCGATGTAAGTGCTGATTCAGAAGGAAGCACTGTGTTTTCTCTGACAGTAAATGAAGTAGTAAAAATTGAAGCGTCTCGTTCGATTACAGATTTAGCGACAATATTAAATATATTTAATCCTTTCACTTTGTCTGCAACAACGGAGCAGCTTACAAGTGTTATAGATAGCGTTGCTGGCACTTATGATGCATTTAGTTCTTTAGTAGGTTCTGCAACTTCTGGATTGGTTGATTCAGATGATGATACAGGAACTCATGGTGGTACAGTTGATGACGTATCTTCAAGTGTTATGGGATTAGGTATTGGAACAAGTGGTCTTCAAAGGCAAAGCACTGTTGCTGGTGGAGTAAATGAAGAAAGCAATGTTGACGAAGGCGATCTTTCATAATTAACTAAACTAAGTAACGACAAAGGAACCAGCGCATTTGTTTGTGCTGGTTTTTTTGTGGATTTTTAGATTTTTACTCATGAAAATAAAACATGTTTATTTATAGAATTTTTTCTTGCAGAATTTTATAAGCGATTACATGCGCTATGCGAAATATTATTTTTTTTAGGAGTTGGAAATATGAAGTTACTAAAAAGTTTAGTGTTAATAATGTTTGTTACAGCAGCTATAACTTTTGCAATGGAGGATGAGCATTCAGCAGCTGTGGAAGCTCCGGTTGGCATATCTAAACCGGCTTCTGTATTTTTAGGTATTTTGGTATTGGGGGATGGAGTTCCGTTTGATGAGAATTTGATAGTTGGTACCACAAGCGGCGATTATAGCCCGGGGGCAATAGCTGGACTTTTAAGAAAAACAGTGCGTAATGACGTCCAAGTACCTTCTGTTCCTTATGCAATGGGTGTAGTTATCAATGATCTAAAAAAGGTGCTTCAAAGTTTTGAAAGCGGTGCACAAACTAATGCTGAAGAAGTTGAGTCTGCCATGAACTTGCTTGCGCTTGAAAAGCCTGATGTTGTAGAAGCAAGAAGGTCATTAGAAAATATCTTGAGTATGCTGCAGGCACAACAATTTACAGTTTCGCGTATTTTATCTGACTTAACAAAAATGCCAGCTGATGGTTCGCCAGTTTTGAAAGAAGCAGCTGTTGTTCGTGGTTATGATATGGTACAGACGTTTGCATTGAACACTTCTATGCGAGCTTTATACCTTGGGCATGATGGCGTGTCGCTTGAGCCGGCTGATGACAATGTCTAATAATTCAAGTCGCTAAAATTAAATCTGGTGTTAAAAATTACACCGGGTTTTTTACTATTTCTAAACCTTATTCCTGCAGACTTTATTTAAGGGTAATGCCCAAGAAAATGTTTTAGGAGTTTAGAAGATGAAAATACTAAAAAAGTCGATATGCGCAACGCTATTGACGATACCGTCCATTTTTCCCGGAGAAACCATTGAGGGTATCTTGCAGTTAGCCGAACCAGATTGGGCTGTAGCATCAACCACTGGAATAGCTGCGGATTCTCCTAAATCAGATATCAGTTTATCGGACCCTATAGATTTAGAGATTAGCACTATAACTACATTAGCGAGCATGTTGCCTCATTTAGCTGAAAGTTCAAAAAAGAAAATTGAAGATGTTATTACTGTATTGCATGGTTCTGGTGATCAGAAATTTAAAGATGCTGAAAATATGCTAAGAGCATGCGAAATCACTCCAGATGAAGAGTTAGCAGAAGAGGAAGACTCACCAGCTAGTATTGAACCAACAAGCACTCAAAAAAATCAACGATTGCTAAATCAAGATGTTTTGCATGTTTTAAGATCGCTTGAAGTGTATATAAGGGATTTGCCAACAGAGGATGGTTACGATGCTGATGTTGAAAGTCGTAGCGTTGATTCTGGTTCATCTAAGAATTTTGGGTAGTTTAATTAATTCGATCAATAGTTAAACTGGTGCACTGAGTCTATTTTTTAGAGGTTCTAAAAATTATTCTTCTACTGCAGCTTCAACCGTAGCTTCAGCTGCTGCTGCAGGATTACTCACAATAGATTCGGCTTTTTCAATTTTTTCCATGATTGAATCATATTTTCCTTCGTATTTAGAGGCAATTCCGCACCCATGAGAAAGTTGCGGGCCAGCCTCTGGAACAGCTGTTAAGGCTAATGTTGCTGGACTGTCGCATATTTTAGAAAGATCTTTTACGCTTTTCATGCATTTGTCTATGCTTTGAAGAGCCTTTTTGCCTTTTTTAGGATTTTTGGTGGCGCTTGCAAATGCCTTGCCAATAGGAGCTATACATTTGAATATTTTTTTTACATCACCAAGCAATTTTTTGGCTTTTTTCATGGAGCCTCCAACGGCTTTTCCTACTTTTTTTAAAGCTTTGCCAGCTGGATTGCCTTTTGCATGGCATTCTGGTGTTTGAAGACACACTGCAAAAAGCATAATCGCTAAACTTTTTAAAACAAGTAATTTCCTGATTTGCATTTTTATAATAATTCATAATTTATTACTTATGTTTATTAAACTAGTAAAATGTTAATATTTTGATAATAAGGTTACTAATATTTACTTTGCTAGTGTGGGTTCTTGTATCTAAAAAAGTGAAATAAAACATCTTTCTTTTTAATATTCGCTAGTGTAGTGTTCAAAACTTAGTTGTCCCTTCATGAGGGGATTTTTTTTTGTTTTTATTTTTGGAGTTTATAATATGAAGTGCCTAAAAAGTTTAGCATGTGCAATGTTGGTATCAATGGCGGTGGTTTGCGCATCAGATGATGAAGCTGGTCAAGCAGTACGCAAAACAGTATTTAATAGCAAAGATCGGGATCAGCTTACAGCTTGCACTGATGCTTTAGAAATGGCATATCCTAATTTAGCAACGTCTATAGCTGCGTTAAAGGTTCAAAACCTTCCAGAAGCGATAAGGTTATTAACACTAGCAGCTGCTGATGATCAAATGGGGCTTCTTTCATCAATTTTGGTTTCTGTTCAGGGCGTCCATGAGAATTGCGAAGAAGGTCAAAGTGACGATGAAGAAGAAGAGTTGGACGAAGAAGAGATTTATGCTGAGCTGGCTAGGCGTCAACAGTTACTAAATCAAGGATACGTAGTTACTGATTCTGGTGAAGTAGTTGGAATTGCTGAGCTGGACAGGCGTCAAGAAGAGCTAAATGCGGACCTGTAAAAAGAAAGATGAGGCTTAAGCCATAAAAAATCTAAAATTTCTAAAGGAACCGGTACATTGTGCCGGTTTTTTTATGTTTTTTCTGATACTAAAAATGAAATAAGTCGTGTTTCTTTTTGAAATTTATTGATTCATACTTTTGTTGGCGGTTATTCGTCAAGTGAAATATTTTCTTTATTTAGGAGTTGAGATATGAAAAGCCTAAGAAATTTAATATGTACAGTTTTAATGACCATGACGATGGCTGTTGCAGGGGATGGTGAAGATTTAGAGGACAGAAGTAGTACAAGCATTCCTTTGAGTACTGCAGGTGGGGTAGTGCGTGAGGAAGGTGTAGAAACAGTCTATTGCGAGGACCCGCACTGCTTTGGGTGTAATGTAGCTCGAGCATTAGCGCAGGGTGGCTCTTTTATAAGAGTACCAACAAGTTCTTTGCAAGTTCCACTAACTGCTGTTGGGGGGGCTGCTGAACCTGAATCTTTAAACAGCATATTACGTAGAATATTTCAAGAAAATGGTGAGAACACAATGCAAGCATTAGATGAAGACTTTGGAGTTTTGGTACTGCATCTTGTTCCTGTTCCTTCTGTTCCTTCAGCTGATGGTGATGCTGCTTCTAATGGTGGTGTTTCTGCTGATGGTGCTGAATAATTAAGCACTGATCTATTTTATGTTGTTGTACAAATTCCTTCTTTGGTTCTTTCAGAGGGGGAATTTATAAGAAATAAGCTAATTGTAAGAGAAAGATCTAAAAAATGAAGTGTTTGAAAGGCTTGTTATCAATAGGATTAGCATCAACATTTTTTGCAGCTGATAGGTATGCTGTGGGTGGTGATATATCAGATGTAAGTGGTGATGAAGGCGAGGTTGCGCAAATAACGCAGGGTGCACCAGTGATAAAAGGAAGGAAGACTTTGGTAATTGCGAATGAAGCTGCTTTTGCTAGTTCTTACACAAACTTAACAGCTGATGTATTAAAGGAAGTTGCAATTCAAACTGCTAAAAATAAGCTATTGAAAATTAAATCAGAACTAGATTTGACTGTGTGGGGATCTGTTGAAGAGGTTTTGTTTACAAATGATCCGAAGGCAATTATAAGACTGCTTGATGAAGTGTCTTCTAAAAGAGTTGGTGGTCCTGCTATTGGCGCACAAAGAAATGAGAGTCTACAGCAGGGAATTTCATCTATTGCTAGAAATCTTAGCAAGGCAACATTATCGCCTTCGAAGAGAACATATTTGATGGATAGTGATAGCGTAACTGCAGAAAAATTTGAAGGTAGTCCAGATTCTGTTTCTGGTGCTGAACATATCGAAGGTTGACTTCTTTGCATAACAACAATGCGAAAAAAACATGTTTTTTCCAGAAAATTTTTAATACACACTTCTATATGCGATTGTTTTGCGTATAAAAATTCATTTTTTAAAGAGGCTAGAACATGAAGTTACTTAGGAATTTGGCACTTACGCTATTAGCTGCCAAAGTTGTGATTTTTTCAGGATTATTTTGTGGAGAATTTTTGGAACAAGATGTTGCAGAAATGAAAAGCGCAGAAGCTCCTCTTTCGTGCTGTATCTCAGTTAAAACTTGTGAGTTATTAGATGATAATCTCTCTAATTCTTTGATTGTGCAGTACAGGTCATGTCGAGAATTGAAGCAGTTGTTTATCATTTTTCTCACAAATAATGGAACGCAATATTCATGGTGGAATGCATCTCACTTAATTGCTAATTCCCATGATTTGCCACTGACTGCTGGAATTAAGGAAGTTAAGGTAATTTCTGACGCAGAAGAAAAAAAATCAGGTTTTAGTTCAAGGAGAGCAACGCAAGATTTAGCTCAATATTGGGATGAAGAAGTGGAAGAAGTGGAAGAAAAACCTGCTCCTCCTCTCTCTATTACAATTCCACCAGTTTCAGATGGAAGAGTGCGTGGTTCCTCAAGCGATTGGTATATAGGCCGTTCACCAACATCGCCAAATAGAGGGTGGGCTTCACCAGTACTTGTCAATTGAAAGCACAATATAAAATTAGGATTTTTAAAAAATGAAGTACTTTAAAAAATTGATGCTAGTGGCTCTATTATCAAACTTTATGATTTTTGCTGAAGATAAATCACTTTTTGATGATAGTTATTTAATAAAACGTGCTGCTTCTTCGAATTTTGTATCACAACAGCTTCCAGCATTTTTTGGATATGCGTCTTTTAGCTATGGCTCAGTTTTTGGTGTGCTTTATTTTATGTACGAGACGGTATCTGAAAGTTTTTATGCAAGAGTGATGAGTCTTAGTTTTGGGAGGAGGCCTGCAAACATTAAAAGAACTGGTGGAAATTTGCACCTACCTGATTTGGATACTAATGTTCTTACCCTTACCCTTACCCTTCCTGAAGATTGCAGCCGCCAGCCTACATTGTCTCCTTGCTTTTTTATAGGGTCTCCGCTTTCATCTCCTCCTTCATCTCCGCAGCGTCCAGGGGTTCGTAAACGTGCTCTTAGTAACTCTTACATGACGAATGTTGATCTATTAAAACAATAAAAAAATTTAAATTGGAATTAAATTATGGTATATATCTTGACTTTGTGAACCCCAAACAATGGGAATTTTTTTATAGGAGTTGAGAATATGAATTATCTAAAAACATTAATGCTAATAGTGGTGGTGGCGGTATCTAATGCATCTGAGTCGACTGGGCTTGAGGAATTAATGGGAAATATGCATGTTTCTTCTGGTTGGGTTGGTCGCGCTAAAGCCATATTGCCAACGGTTCCTTGTTCTGATGAACTGCGTGTGGAAATTCAATCAATGATCGCAACACTACGTTCTAATCCTTCTGAAGCGCTTGCAGCAATGGTAACTTGGTTTGGTGTTTTTAGTGACGCTGAACCAAATACAGATGGAGATCATTTTAAAACCGCAGTGCGTTCTATTTTTCATCCTGCTGTTTCATAATTGGTTTATTAAATCTCTATGGTCAAAAGCTATGGGGAATTTTGTTCTTGTGTTTCGTGGTTTTACCGATTGAGCTTTAAGCACATTTTATATAGACTAAATCAGTTTTTAAAAGGTTTTATAGCTAGGTTATGTCTAACAATTCTGCGGTTTCTAATACAACATTTGATGCTAAATCATGGCCGTTTGAAGAGGCAAAACGGGTATTAGCACGTCTACAGGGCAAGACACCTGAAAAAGGATATGTGCTTTTTGAAACTGGCTATGGACCTTCTGGATTGCCACACATTGGAACGTTTGCCGAAGTATTACGCACAACTATGGTGCGCAAAGCGTTTGAAACACTTAGTGATATTCCTACCCGTTTATTTTGCTTTTCTGATGATATGGATGGCTTTCGCAAAGTTCCCGATAACGTGCCTAATAAAGACATGTTGGCTAAATACTTGAACATGCCGCTAACCAAGGTACCAGACCCTTATGAGAAATTTGAAAGCTTTGGTCACCATAATAATGCGATGCTTCAACGCTTTTTAGATAGTTATGGTTTTGAATATGAATTTCAAAGTTCTACTGATTGGTATACATCTGGGCGGTTTGATCCGTCTTTGAAATTAGTGTTGCAACATTACGATGAAATTATGGGCATTATGTTGCCAACCTTGCGCGAAGAACGTCGTGCGACTTACAGCCCATTTTTGCCACTATGTCCTAGAACAGGGCACGTTTTACAAGTTCCTATGGTTGAAGTGCATCCGGAAAGTGATTCAGTTGTTTATAAGGACCCTGAAACGAATCAGCTAACCGAGGTCAAAATTACGGGTGGAAGTTGTAAATTGCAGTGGAAGATCGACTGGGGCATGCGTTGGAAGGCTCTTGGGGTTGATTATGAAATGTCCGGGAAAGACCTTATTGATTCAGTGAAGTTATCATCGCAAGTATGCAGGGTTATTGGCGGGCGTGCGCCTGAAAATTTAACCTATGAATTGTTCTTAGATGATATTGGCCAAAAAATTAGTAAATCTAAGGGTAACGGCCTAAGCATGGATGAATGGCTAACTTATGCACCGCAAGAAAGCTTGGCATATTTTATGTACCAAGCACCTAAAAAAGCTAAGCGTTTGTTTTTTGATGTTATTCCTAAAGCAGTAGACGAATACCTACAGCACGTGAGCAAATTTACGCCGGAACAATATGACAACCCTGTTTGGCATATTCATGGTGGTAAGGCCCCAGCTGCTGAAAGCGGCTTAAGCTTTAACATATTGTTGAACTTAGCATCGGTTGTGAATGCTGATGAAGGTAGTATTTTGTGGGGTTTTGTGAAGCGTTATGTGCCGGGTGCCGATGAAGCATCTATGCCATTTTTAGCAGAAATGATTACCTATGCAGTGAAGTACTATCAAGATTTTGTAAAACCCAAAAAACAATACCGAGCGCCAAATCAAATGGAGCGTGAAGCTTTGCAACGCTTACATGATGAACTGGAAGATATATCATTTGAAAGCACAGCGGAAGACCTGCAAGGCATTGTATTTGAGGTGGGTAAACAGTTTGCGTTTTCTGACTTGCGTCAGTGGTTTGGAACGTTGTATGAAGTGTTATTAGGCCAAGCAGAAGGTCCGCGTATGGGTTCTTTCATTGCGCTATTTGGCATTGCTGAAACACGAGCATTAATACAGGAGAAGTTAGCATGAAAAAATTTTTTATAACCTTGGCATTTGTAAGCACACTATTTAGCTGTGAAACAATTTGGAATAATGGCCCAACGCAATTGTTAAAAGATATTTTTGAAGTTACTAAAACAATAGGTGTTGAAAAGCTTGAATCGGCAGTGAAGCAGAGTAATTTCAGGTGGATTCGTCCAAAGGGATTTGAGCTATGGGACGTGTATAGCCTGTTTGATGATGCACAGCGAGCTAAACTGACCGAAATAGTGAAAAACTCTAGTCTAGCAAAAGCAAAACTGCCAACCAAAAAGCACTATGATGCAGTTGTTATTTTTGGTGCAACCACACCAAGAGTTCAAGATCGCATTGCATTTTTAATGAAGCTTCAGCAGCAGGGTGTTACTTGGGATAAAGTGTATTTACTTGGTTCAACTCGTAATTTGAAAATTGGTAATGAAGCTGACAAAGCAATGGCTAAAGTACTGGAAACCAAAGGTGCTGTTGCTTCTGAAATGGCCATGGTTAATGAAATATGGCAAGAAACACCTAAGCCAGATTCCTTTAAAGACATTCCAACCGTTTCAATACAATCAGGTCAGCAACCAGATGGCACAAGAGCTAGTACTGAAGATACATTACGCGAAATGACAAAAGATTTTGGGGATGTAAAAGATAAGGACTTTTTGTTTATTTCAAATAATCCCTACATTCCTTATCAAGATGCTGTAACAAAAAAAGTGTTAGGCAATATGGAATGAGCATTGAAACAGTTGGTGAAGCGATGACAGCTACTACAACCATGGAAAATGTGCTTGATACTGTTGCTAGGTGCTTGACGAATATTAGAGGGTAACGCTTCGTTGATGAAGGGGAGGCACAATTGGTGACCTTTCTTTTTGTTTGCCAGACTTCTTTGTTTCCTCATATTATGGGTGAAATTAATTTTTAAGGGGTATCATGAACTACTTAAATAAATTATTGCTTGTTGTATTAACTTCATTACCACTTCTTGTTGCTATGGATACGCAGGAACCAGAAGATACACATACAGTAACGATGAAATTGCCCTTAAATACAAAGCTAGCTGATGATACTAGCATTGCTGATGTGGAAGGCATTACATGCCTGAAGTTTGTAACCCCAAATGGTGTAATTCTGGCGAAGCTATTAGGTTTTTCTGATAGTACTACTCCGCGTTTAATATGGACTTCACCTGTTTTAGAAAAACTTAATTGGGGGCAGTTATTACAATTAACAAGAAATCTTGAAATAGGGCCTGATGAATTTTTGCTGACGGGAATACGCAAAGCAGCCAGAGAATTGTTCGCAGCAGTAAAGCAAAAAATAGGATTAAAACAGGACTAAAGAAAGCATGTCTTCAAAATATTTTAGCATCATGCAATGAAAAAAACTCTAGAGCAAATAAATAATCAACAGGTTTTGTGGCAAAATAAAATTTTGCCGTGCCGGGTTGGAGTGAATGATTTTTTAGGGCCTAAGCAAGAAGGGGATTTGTGTACCCCCATAGGTTCATGGAAGCTTCTAACGGTGTATTACCGCCCTGATAAAATGTCTCGACCCAAAACCATTTTGCCTGTTATTGAAATCACCCCCACTATGGGGTGGTCAGATGACCCAGATGATATTGCTTACAACACGTGCATTACTACGCCATACGCGTCTTCCCATGAGAAACTATGGCGAGATGATAATGTGTACGACCTTTTCATTACCACTAGTCATAATACCGATCCGATAATTCCAGAATGTGGAAGTGCAATTTTTATTCACCAGATGAACGAAAGCATGACACCTACCGCAGGGTGTTTGGCACTGAAATTTGAAGACCTTCTTAACCTGGTTGAAACAGCAACGCGTGATACCTATTGGGTTGTGGGTGACGACCTTGGGTACGTGCATAGTGCCTGAGCTACCCGAAGTTGAAACCGTATGCCGGGGGCTTCGTCCCTATATGGAAGGCAAGGTTTTACAAAATGTCGTTTTGCACAGATCAAATTTAAGAAATCCTTTTCCACCGATGTTTGCTGAACGTTTGCTAGGGCAGGTGGTTAACAAAATTAATCGTCGTGGGAAATATATTCTTGTTGAATTGCCTGATTACACTTGGATGATGCATTTGGGAATGAGTGGGCGCATTCAGCGAAGTTCCGTGGCTGATTATATTCATCAAAAGCATGATCATGTGGTGTGGCAGGTTGATGATATGATGTTCGCTTTTAATGATGCGCGTCGTTTTGGTGATATGGACCTGCTGGCAAAGGGGCAAACGTGTGCTCCAATAAAGACAATGGCGCCAGAGCCTTTTGAAATTGGGGTGAATGATTTTTATAAACGGTTGCAGCGTACTGCGCGCCCGTTAAAAACGTCGTTACTTGATCAGGCGATTATTGCGGGGCTTGGCAACATTTATGTTTGCGAGGCGCTTTGGCAAAGCGGGTTATCGCCCTTTAAAGCTTCGGATTCCATTACCCTTAAACAGACACAGTTTTTATTGAAGAATATCTGCAAAGTACTTGAGCGAGCGATTGTATCGGGTGGGGCGTCGTTGCGCGATCATCGCACTGTTGATGGAACTCTTGGGTATTTTCAGCATCAGTTTAGAGTGTATGACCAAAAAGGTAATCCTTGCTTAACTGATTCGTGTTCCGGCACAATTAAGCGTGAAGCTCAAGCGGGTCGATCAACCTATTATTGTTCAACGTGTCAGCAAAACTAATGTTTAAAAGGGTTATTTTATAAAATGTCTTTAACGGTAGCTGCGTTCCCAAATTTGCGTCTTCGACGTTTGCGCCAATCTGCTTCTGTGCGTGAATTGTTTCAAGAAAACCATTTAAACCCAAGTGACCTTATATGGCCGATCTTTGTTTGTGAGCCTGGGGATGATATAGAAATTGAAACAATGCCTGGTGTGTGTCGGTATTTGGTTGATGAGTTGCCCAAAGAAGTGGAAGAGGCGTATCAACTGGGTATTCGCGCGATACTGTTATTTCCAAAAACACCAAGTGCGTTAAAAACAGAACATGCGACTGAAGCGCTAAACCCGAAAAACCTAATATGTCGCGCTATTCGCAAAATTAAAGAATGTGCTCCCAAAATGGTGGTGCTGACCGATGTGGCATTAGATCCATACACAACTCACGGACACGATGGAATTTTAAAAAATGGCGATGTTGAAAACGATACAACTATTGATGTTTTAATTAAGCAGACATTAAACCAAGTTGATGCGGGCGCTGACGGTATTTGCCCGTCTGATATGATGGACGGCAGAATTCAAGCTATTCGTGGCGCATTGGAAGCTAAGGGGCACGTTAATGTGTTTTTGATAAGTTATGGCGTAAAGTATGCTTCAACTTTCTATGGACCATTTCGTAGTGCGGTTGGGGCGAATCTGCAGGGGGATAAAAAGACTTATCAGCTTAATCCTGCTAATGCCGTTGAAGCACTGCGCGACATTAAACAAGATATTGTCGAAGGTGCTGATGCTATAATTGTAAAACCTGGATTAGCTTACTTAGATATTGTTTCCCAAGCTAAAAGCTTTGGCGCACCCATTTGGGTTTATCAAGTTAGCGGTGAATATGCTATGATAAAATATGCGGCAAAAAATGGCGCTATTGTAGAAAAAGATGCCTTTTATGAAACCTGCCTTAGCTTTAAAAGGGCAGGGGCTTCGAAAATTATTACCTATGCAGCAAAAGAGATTAGTAGATGTCTAAAGAAAATTTCGGCCTAACAAAGTTCCAGTACACGACGCTGTATCCTGCACTTCTAATGCTTACCGGCGTCCTGATGGTGGCTAGTATTGATATTTATTCACCAGCTGCACCTTTTTTGAAGCGCTATTTTGAAACATCAGAGTGGATGATTCAATTTAGTATGATGCAAACGCCAATTGTGGCGGCTGTTGTTGGCATGCTGTATGGCCATTGGAGTGATACTAAAGGGCGCAGACCTGCAATGTTGTCATCGCTTGGGATATTTTCAGTATGTTCCTTCCTATGCTGTCTTTCGTGGAATATTGAATCATTTATTGTGTTACGATTTCTGCAAGCAATTGGTGCTGGTGGGATATCAGTGATTAGTATTTCCATTTTGTCTGATATGTTTAGCGGGTCAGTATACGCGCGTTATATGGCAACTTATAGCATGAGCTTTCCTATTATGTTTGCTGTTGCCCCTGTGTTTGGTGCTCATTTACTAAAATGGTTTGGGTGGCAGGCGAATTTTTGGGCGTTGGGTGTAATAGCTACTTGCTTATGGCTAATTTTTGTTAAAAAAATGCCAGAAACTCATAAAAACCATGTTGATACAATGGGCTGGAATCATATTTTAAAAAACCTAAAAGTATTAACCAGCAACCGACACTTTATAGTTCTTTCTATTTGTCATGGCTTACCGGTTGCTATTGCAGCTGTTTACGGAATAAATAGTTCATTTATTTTTATTGATCATTTTAATTTTTTGCCAACTACGTATGCATATATACAGCTTGTTCCTGTAGTAATGAATTTAATTGGGTCAATAGTGTATCGTCAGCATGTTGTTAAATGGGGAATTGCCAAATCTATTCGTTATGGAATGTACCTAAATCTTGCTTTTTTATGCTTAATCACTCTTGGGACAACACTTAATATTCTGCAGTTGCCATTTTCTATAGTTGCAATTATGTGCATTTTAAATTTAAGCCTTTCAGCCACCCTTTCAAGCTGTGGAACAAAAGCAATTGAGTGCGCGCCGGATCAGCGTGGACTAGCAATTGCATTCCTTGGATTAATGCGAAACGGCGTGGTTGCAGGGTTAGTTTTAGTGGTTGGAGTATTTTTTGATGGCACTATAATTCCTGTGTATATTGGCATGGCAATCTTAACAGCAATTTTAGTATTTTTAACTTGGCCACTTTCTAAAGAGGCTTCTTAACAATTTTTTAATCAAAATTTTCTAGTCTAATAAAAAAGAATATGGAGGTGTTGATGATCAGATTGGTGTTGTGTGGCGCGTTAGCTGTATTTGCGTGCTTATTTGCAAGTCATGAAAAAAAAGATCCCATTCCCTTATTTGATTCGGTTCTTTTAGCCAAAGCAACAACAGCTGCTGTTGTGGATGTTTATGCATATAGAGAAAGGGATGGTGAAATTTTCCAGCCCTTTGAATTAGGCGATATTGAATCGATGCTATTTGGGGCTAAGCGTCATGGAAACTCAAGTGGAACTGGCTGCATTATTAGTTCTGATGGGTATATCGTGACGTGTAATCATGTTGTGCAAGATGCAACACGGATCTTTGTCGGTCTTAATGATGGTAGAAAAATGCAAGCTACAAAGGTTTTTAGCAATGCTGCTGCGGATATTGCATTTTTAAAAATTGATACAAAAAATTTATCATGTCTGAAGCTTGCAAATTCAAAGACACAAATAGATTTAGGCGAGCCAGTGCTTGTTGCTGGTAATGCTTTTGGTATGGGTAAAACCAGTATTTTTAGAGGGTTAGTTTCATTTATTAACAGAGTAGTTGATGGAAAAGTTGTGCTGCAAAGTGATGCGCACATCGGTGTTGGAAATTCAGGAGGGCCGATGGTTAATTCCATGGGAGAAATGATTGGTATGGCTTTTGCTATTCCACGCATGGGAGGGCTTTCTTTCTTTATTCCAGCCAGCATGATTGGATACTATTTCAACAAGGAAATTTTAAAAAAACCTTGCGCCTGGTGGGGTGTTAACACACAGATGATTACACCGAATATGCTAGAAAGCTGTGGACTAGAAGACAAAAATCTTTTTGGCGTGATTGTGAATGAAATTGATAGCAGCTCTCCAGCAAAAAGTGTTTTAAAACATGGAGATGTGATTGTAGAGGCTAGCGGCCAAAAACTAAGTACCCCGGAAGAGCTAGATTTTTTTGAAAAAACTTCAAGTTTAGAGGAAGAGGTTACTTTAAAAATATGGAGAGAAAATAGTTTAAAAAATGTGAGTTTTACCCCTGTTAAAGAGCCAAAATCTTCCACTCAAGAAGTAGACAATAAGCTTTTGGGAAATGTGCAATTTGAACAAACTCCAAACGGCGTGATAGTCAAGCAGGCTGGCAATAGTGGATTATTTCAAGAAGGTGATAAAGTTATTGCACTAAATAAGAAAAAAATTAAAAAACTTCGTGAAATTGAAAAAGCCTTAAAGTCCACGGAAGATGCATTAAGTGTGACTGTTGATAGAAAAGGAATAAAAATTTCTCAATCATTTTCCAATAGAGACGGTGGAAGTTTTTTTAGTCAAAGCATAATTAGTGGCGGGTGATAACCGCTTAACCTTAGCAATAATTTCCGTATCAATGCATTGCGCTAAGGACCTGGATTGTCTATGCTACAAGGCAATGAATTAAACGAGAAAATCAATGTTAATGAAGGGCAAAAAAGGCTTGATAATGGGCCTTGCAAACAGTAGTTCTTTGGCATGGGGCATTTCTAAAATGCTACATGAACAAGGTGCTGAACTTGCATTTAGCTACCAAGGTGAAGCTTTAGAAAAACGCGTGCGTCCGTTGGCTGAAAGCCTAAGCTCAACGTTTTTAGTGGAATGTGATGTTGGTAAAGACGATAGCATTGAAAATACTTTCAAAAAAATTGAACAAGAATGGGGAACTTTAGACTTCGTTGTGCATGCAATTGGATTTTCTGACAAAAATGAACTACAAGGTCGCTACTGCGATACGTCACTTGCTAACTTCTTAAACACTATGCATATTTCTTGTTTTTCTTTCACAAAAATTTGCCGTGAAGCAGAACGCTTAATGCCAAATGGTGGATCCTTGATTACCCTTACTTATTATGGTGCCGAAAAAGTTATGCCAAACTATAATGTTATGGGTATTGCTAAAGCCGCTTTAGAATCAAGTGTTCAGTATTTAGCAATGGATTTAGGGCCTAAGAACATTCGCGTAAATGGTTTGTCTGCTGGCCCTGTGAAAACATTGGCAGCAAGTGGTATTGGTGATTTCCGTTATATTTTGAAATGGAATCAATACAATTCTCCATTGCGTCGTAACACGACATTAGATGATGTTGGTGGTACTGGTTTATATTTGCTAAGCGATTTGAGCTCTGGTGTTACTGGTGAAATTATTCACGTGGATTCTGGCTACCATGTGGTTGGTATGAAAGCCGTAGATGCGCCAGACATTAGCGTTGTTAAAGATTTAGACTAGGAGCTGTAATGATACTTTCCGATAAATGGATTCGCGAGCAAGCAAAAAAAGGAATGATTGATCCTTTTGTTGAAAGCCAAAAGCGTGATGGAATAATTTCTTATGGGTTATCGTCATATGGCTATGATGCAAGGTGCTCACCAGAGTTTAAGATTTTTACTAACGTGAACAATGCGATTGTTGACCCTAAAAATTTCTCTCCCTCAAGCTTTGTGGATAGGGAAACAGATGTGTGCATTATTCCACCAAACAGTTTTGTGCTAGCAAGAACTGTTGAATATTTTCGTATTCCGCGTGATGTGTTAGTAATTTGCCTTGGAAAATCAACCTATGCGCGTTGTGGCATTATTGTGAACGTAACGCCGATTGAACCTGAATGGGAAGGCCATGTGACCTTAGAGTTTTCAAATACAACACCACTTCCAGCCAAGATTTATGCAAACGAAGGGGTTTGTCAGTTTTTGTTCTTTAAGGGCGACCAACCGTGTGAGGTTTCTTACCGAGACCGTGCAGGTAAGTACATGAATCAAACTGGTGTTACATTGCCAAAGATATAGTTATCGTTACATTGCTTACTTTGTAAGCAATGTTCGTCTTTTCATATATACATTTGAGCGATCAACATACGCCGAGCAGTAGCTGTTGCACGAGCTGCTGCAAGAAGCTCTGGAGTTAAGGGCCCACCGAGGTCTGGATTGGTGGATGAACGTTCCATTATTAAGTTTAGAATTGTCCTTTTTACAGTTTCAGTCATTTGTTCATTTTCTCTGGCGTCTTCAACATCATTATATGTATTTAACAATAACTCCCGATTAGGCAATGGAACACCTGCACGCGTTGTCAATGCAAGGTCCACAATAGCCGGATGCCCTTTCATTGCTGCTTGTTTATATATAGTTTCAGTTATACAATTAGGAAGTGAAATGCCTGTATTTAGCAGTAATTTCACAACAGATATATGACCATTATTTACTGCACTGCGTAGTGTCGTACAAATGATGTTACTATTAGTTCCTGGTAGCAACAATTGCTGCTGCACAGCTGCTGTATCATCGTCATAAGCAAATGCTTTAATTGCACGTATACGTGTATCGTCAAACTCTTGAATTGCATGGACACGTGCTTTTTCTTGATTACTTATTTGCCTGGGTTTTATCGAGTCTAGTAATGCATCGAATGCTTCTTCTTGATTATTTACGTGCATTGCCTGGATTCTGTCGAATGTGGCTATTGAAGCCATGATACTC
Organism: Alphaproteobacteria bacterium; assembly: GCA_037138055.1. Classification (GTDB taxonomy): domain Bacteria; phylum Pseudomonadota; class Alphaproteobacteria; order Paracaedibacterales; family CAITNM01; genus CAITNM01. The sequence continues at coordinate 23,017 of JBAXJB010000006.1, forward strand.
ATCATTAGTAGTGTATGTATTTTAATCATGTGGTATCTCCTTCAATTAAAGGATGGTGCATTTTGTACTAAAAATGTGTTAATGAGCTATCCTAATTCTATTAGATTTTTGCTCATAAGCCTTTTTTTGGGGCCTTTATCCTTTTCGTGTAGATATAATTTTCATGAGGTTGATTATTTAGGTGCTTTTTGTGGTATAAATATTGAAACTCATTACCGTCAGCGAAAAAAAGTACCTTATGCCAACGATTCTAAAAATTCAAGGGGGAGCGCCCCTAAAGGGCACAATCGAAATTAGCGGAGCAAAAAACTCTGCTTTGCCTTTAATGGTAGCATGCCTACTAACCGACAAACCTTTGACATTAACGAACGTGCCAAATTTGGCAGATATTCGAACCATCACCCAGGTTTTAGAAGTGCTTGGCGTGACTGCAGAAGTGAATGGCAGCACGAGAACGCTTAACGCTGCGAATATAACCTCAACAACAGCTCCTTATGATCTGGTGAAAACCATGCGTGCATCTGTGTTGGTATTGGGGCCTTTGGTGGCACGTTATGGTTTGGCAAAAGTATCGTTACCTGGTGGGTGCGCTTTGGGGGCGCGTGCTGTTGATGTGCATCTAGAAGGTTTGCGCGCAATGGGTGCAGTTTGTGAATTAGAAGAAGGCTATATTGTGGCCAAAGCTCCAAATGGTTTGCATGGAGCTAGCTTTACTATGCGTGTTGTATCTGTTGGAGCAACTGAAAACCTTATGCTTGCAGCTTCCATTGCAAAAGGCCAAACGGTTTTACGTAATGCGGCCCGCGAACCTGAAATTATTGATTTGGCTAATTGCTTAAATGCTATGGGTGCAAATGTGCAAGGGGCAGGGACGGACACTATTGCCATAGAAGGTGTGCCATCTCTTCATGGTGCTACGCACAAAGTAATGCCAGATCGGCTTGAAACTGGTTCGTATGCGATTGCATCCTTAATTACGGGTGGCGATATTACCTTAACAAATACGTCACTAGAATATTTACCAATGGTGCGTGAAACTTTGGAAAAAGCCGGTGCGGTTTTTGAAGAACAAGCCGATGGTTTTCGTGTTTACCAAAATGGCCCAATTAATGGTGTTGACGTGATGACAGAGCCTTACCCTGGTTTCGCAACTGATTTGCAGGCTCCATTCATGGCTTTGATGGGCATTTGCGAAGGGGCAAGTATGATTACGGAAACCATTTTTGAAAACCGCTTCATGCATGTACCAGAACTTGCGCGAATGGGTATGAACATTCAAGTGCATGGTGCATCAGCCATGGTTCGTGGTGTTAAGCATTTAAGTGGCGCACCGGTTATGGCAACTGATATTCGCGGAGGTGTTGGGCTAGTGGTGGCGGCTCTTGCGGCTAAAGGTGAAACAACCATTAGCAGGTTGTATCACCTTGACCGGGGTTATGAAAACTTAGAAGTCAAACTGCAAGCTTGCGGCGCTACAGTTGAGCGTTTGAAATTTGAAAGTTGATGCGTAACTTCTGTAAAAATTAATGGCTAGCTTGACGCATTCCTAATTCTTGCGGTGTTATAATTCTTCCATACATTTCTTTTAATGGCATCGACTCTGTACTATTCGGTATTTTCCTTTCTACCTTCAAAACTTCAACCTCTTTTCCATCTTCATCTTGTTCCTCTATGTAATAGATTAGTGTGTCATTATCCCCGAATTTCAGTACACTATCTAATGATATTTTTCCAAGAAGTTTCACATTTGGTACTTGATCTGTTAACCCTTTTGGGAACACAACAGAATATACTTTTTCTTCGAAAACAGCATATTGTGGAAATACAGAATAAATGGAACTATTTTGTGATAGTTCTGTAAATTGTTTTTCGTTTAGAGAATTTTTATATTTAGGTGCAACATGCAGAGTTGGGAATTCAGCATCGCGTTCGTGGCTGCCTAATTCCCGTCCTCGATGAGAAGAAACTTGTTTTGCATGCTCCCCTGACGCTGCTTGTTCTTGATTTTTATCTTGAGAATCTGAATGAGCATATCTCATTGAGTCATAGGCACCTTCACCTAATCCCCGTCCTCGATGAGAAGAAACTTGTTTTGCATGCTCCCCTGACGCTGCTCGTTCTGCTTCTGAACTAAAATATTGATTTGAGCAAAATAATAGAGCTGCGAGACTTATGATTTTTGATTTTTTTAACATGATTAAGCTTCCTAACTGCTGTTTCATAACTTAGAAATACCATAAATATATTAAGAATTCATTAATAAATTTCCTGGTGTGCTGTTTTAAAGATAGTTGGTATGAAAACCTAGAAGCGAAACTACAGGCCTGAGGCTACTGAGTTGAGCGCCTGAAAGTTGATGGGTAGGCCTAAACTACTTATCGCTCCCTTGAACAACCACTTCGTTAGGATGAGCAAAGTTTAGCGCTTGCCTAGCTTTCTCTTCTAATAAGTCTACATCTAAGCTATCAGGTCGTAGCAAATACGCTTCGCGTTCAAGCTGTTCTTTTTCCTGAGTTAAAGCATTTAAAGTGGTTTCTTCTTCTTTAAGTTTTTTGTCTAATCGAATCCATGCAAGAACTCCACGTTGGCCTTGAAAAATGTGATATGTAAAATAGACCATCATGGCGACAATCACCACTGGGAAAACAATATGCCGAAGTCTGCCATTCATAATTAAACCTTATAATCTACAAAAAGAATTGTGCTTTTGAACCCAATTCTTCTTCAATGCGCAACAATTGATTATATTTAGCCAATCTGTCAGTCCTAGACAAGGACCCAGTTTTAATCTGTCCTGCATTTGTTGCAACGGCAATATCTGCAATGGTTGTGTCATCTGTTTCACCAGAACGATGAGATAGTATTACCCCAAAGCCTGAAAGCTGGGCTAGTCCAATTGTACTTAGTGTTTCAGTTAACGTTCCCACTTGGTTTGGCTTAATCAAAATAGCGTTAGCCGCACCACGTTGAATGCCCTCTGCCAAGCGTATAGCATTGGTGACAAATAAATCATCCCCAACTATTTGTGTGCCAGAAAGGGTTGCTGTAGCTATTTCCCATGCATCCCAATCTTCTTCAGCAAAGCCGTCTTCAATGGAATAAATTGGGTAGTTTTGACATAAATCACTGTAGAATTCTATTAGCCCAGCTGTATCGAAACTTTCGCCTTCGCCTTTAAATACATATTTACCATTTTGGTAAAGTTCGTTCGCGGCTACATCTAACGCTAACATTACCTGTTCACCTGGCTTGTAACCTGCTGCTTCAATGGCCCTTATAATAAGATTAAGCGCATCTTTAGTATTTTTTAGATTTGGCGCAAAACCACCTTCATCACCCACGGCCGTAATATGACCTTCTTTTTTCAAAATCGCTTTAAGGTGATGAAAAATTTCTGCGCCCATCCGTAAGCCTTCGCTAAAAGTTGGTGCGCCATAAGGCACAATCATAAACTCTTGAATATCAAGCGGGTTATCTGCGTGCGCCCCGCCGTTAATAATATTCATTAAAGGCATTGGCATACGAAATGCTTGTAGGCCTCCAAGATAACGATATAACGGTTGACCAAAGTGGTCAGCAGAAGCTTTTGCGCAAGCCAAGCTCACGCCAAGCATTGCATTAGCTCCAAGTATACTTTTGTTTTCTGTGCCGTCTAATCCCACAAGAGTAGTGTCAATTAGTTCCTGTTCAGTTGCATCAAGCCCCATTACTGCATCAGCAATTGTTGTATTTACAGTCTCTATTGCTTTTAATACCCCTTTGCCCAAATAACGCTTCGGGTCATTATCACGAATTTCCACTGCTTCAAAGCTACCCGTAGATGCTCCACTTGGAACTGCAGCACGGCCAAAAGCTCCGCTTTCCAACATAATATCAACTTCTACGGTTGGGTTGCCTCTAGAATCTAAAATTTCACGGGCTTTAATATCTGCAATACAATTCATGTCTTTAGCTTTTTAAAAATTTTGTTTAGTATGCCGGTTTTGAGCGATGCAAACAATCACAGAAATTAATTGCGGTAATAATGGTATTTTGTTTTTTGTTCCCATAGACTGCCTTTGTAGTTATTTTTTAAAACCACAAACACTTGTTTGGATTCTTTAGGTGCAACGTCAAATTTTGACATTAATACGCACCAATGGAGAAACTCTGGGATAAAAGGATCTTTTGGATGAGTTTTTTGCCAATCCAAAGCAACACGACAAAGGTGTTCCGTACGATTTGAAACGGCTTTTTTTAATGCAAGCCATTCTTCTTGTGCACTTTTTCTGATGTCACTACCGAGATATTGTAAATTATCCATATTTTCATCTTCTAATAATCGATTGTCCCACCAATTATCATTTAACCCATCAAGATCAAGTTTTTTCGATGCATCTATTGATTCAGGTCGATAGGATTTTGGATAAATAAATAAGCAGAAACCGGGGTGGCTTGCTATCAAGCAAGCCCCAAGAGCATGCGATCGAGCATCATCAGTTTCTGAAATAAATTCATCAAAAATTGAGTGATGCTGCTCGTTGAGTGTCGTTAATTTAGTTGCTGCTTCTTTTGCTAAGGGTATTTTCTTTAGCAGAACGGCTTTTAAAAAAGCAGAAATTAATATTCGTTCTTTTAACCAATTTGGCAGATTTGCATTTTCTGAGCCCTTAATAAGGTCGTTGGTTGCGAAATATTTGAGTGTCTGCACGTGTTCCCAATCAAAATCTTTCTCAAGGTCTTGCCCAAATGTTTCAGTATGATAAAAAGGTATACGCTGATATCTGATCATTTCGCTATAAACGAACAAATCAACGGGTGTTTGCACAATTGCTTCAAAAAAGTCTGAAACTGATTCTGCTATTGATGCTTTAAGGTCCATAAACTTATTTTTAGTAGCTAAATTAAGGTCTTTTTGGTTTAAAGCTTGATCAATGTTTTTTAAAGCATCTTCTTTTTGACCACATTTAATTTGAAGTACTGATGCATAATACATAACGCTTTCGAATGCCAAGTCATCAACCGAAATTTTTTGTGCTTCCGAAATAAGCTGGTCTAATATTGATTTGTTGGTATTTTGATTGGCAGCGCTTAAACCGACAATTAACCATAAAACGTTTTTTGTTTCTGTCCATTTTGCAAATGCATCTGTTGACGACATTCTAAACATCGTTACCCATTTGGTGAATTCATGTTCGATTCCATCAAAGTTTGCTGCTAAGAATACAAAATATAAATCGTTCATGGTTTGAGCAGTTAGCTCATCCACATTATTTAAAAACTTGTCTATTAGCTGTGTCAGCAAAAGCTTTCGGTCTGTTTTGTATAGAACTTGTGTTTGTAAATCTGAAATTGCTTTTTGGTATGGTGATTTTTTAATTGCACCAGCTTCTTTTTTCAATTTATCAAAAAAAGGTGCGGCATCTTTATCATGTACCAAAATGTTGCAACACATGCTTCTAAAGCTTAGGTAATAAGCAATATGCTTGTGCTCAGATTGTTCATTTTTAGCAATTACTTCAAATAATTCGGCTGCTTTTTCAAATTTACCTGCATAAAAATGGCTGCTAGCCACTTGATAATCTAATTCTTTTTCAAGTCCACTTTCCTGGTATTTTTCTGGAAGAATCAAAGTGTTATGTGTGCAATTTTCAAAAACTTTTCGTTGGTTTGAAACCCACTGCTTAACAACTGAATGGTCGCTTCCAAATTTTTTCTCAAGCTTTTCGAATCGTTCTACGGCATACCGGTACGCATCATTTGACAAAGGTTCAATAAAAACTGTTTTTTGTTTTCCATCAGCTTTAGTGGTTATCCATTTTCCACCATGAACTACTTTTTCACCTGTTATTTTTTTCCATTTTTTCAAATAAGCAAGATCATCATCTTTTGTTTGCGGTGTGCCATCAATAAAATTATTGAGTATTTTCTGGGTGGCATCAGAAAATTTGTGTCCTTGAAGTTGATAATACGCAAACAGCAAATGGGTGGTGTACATATTGGGGGTAATAATTCCAAGTTTACCATTTATAAAGTCCGCCCCCTTAATGTAAGGCGATCTATTTACTGGAGGGTATAGATCACTAGTCGCTCCATCTTTTTGAGGTTTATCTCGGCCATAAAAAATAGGAACATTTTCTCGGTTAATACCGCACGCGTAAGCAGCTACAAGAATGCCAAAGCACCCAATAAGAAAATTCCTAAGTCCTTTTTTCATTCTAGCTCCCACATTTTTTCAATTTTAACCAATCTTTTTCCGACCATGCTTTATTATTGAACAAAAAGACTTTTGCGTTTCTTATTGGTTTTATAAATGTTCCTTGAACTTCAAACGCTACGTTATTTTGGCACTTTTTAACAGGCCACGCTAATGTAGATGAAAAGGAATGCATTATTTTATGCGCATCATCCCCCATGCGATAAAGCATTGGTACAGCATATTCAATATCAAGTGTTTCAATCCAACCGTCATCTACACACCAGGAAGCTAGGGCTGTTATGCTAATTTTAAGGTTTGGCATTTGCTTTTTTAAGGAATCAATTAATTCTTTGTAAGCGCTTCGTTGCGATTTTTTCGCGTCAAAATCTAATTGAATTTCATGGTAATTATTGCTTTTAATAACACCTAAAAGGTATTGAGTGCATGCTGCAACATTAAGCGATTGAGTCTTGTAGGCTTCCAAGCGAAACACGGGCAATATTTTTGCACCTAAACGTGTTTTAAAAGGGTTACGTCTGGGCTTAAATGAAACGTCATTGCCTACCTGAATAAGTGTTGCAATAAGTGGAGCGACTGTTTGTTCTGAGCTGGCGAAAGACAGATCATCCGACCTTTCCCAAGTCCAAAGGTAATATTCAATTTTTGGACCTTTGAAGTACTGATATCCACAAAAAATAATTACAAATAGGACGCCAAGTTTTTTAATGATTTTGACTTTCTTGAAAGACATCTTGAGGGTAATACATAAATAACTTTCCATTCAAGGCAGTAAGTCGACACAGAAATTTTGCTGGATTAATTTTCATCAATCGGCTACTCAAAATAAAATCTATTAAAAAGTTTCAATGTTCGGATTCAGTGATCGTAGTCGGTATTTAAGTATAGTAGGGTGTCTTAGCTTTGCTTCTGGGCTGTGCTTCGTTTTGTCTGGCAGCACATTGGTGGTGTTTCTAAACGATCAAAAACTGACCCTTGCACATACTGGCTTGTTTCTTATTGCCCACTTGCCCCATGTGTTCAAATGGGCTGCTGTTCCTTTTATGGAAAAAATAAACCAGGCTGATTACCGCCGCAGGTTATTACAAGCAGGGCTTGTTTTAAAATGCCTAATTTTAGTTGGATTTGCGTTCTCACCAAAGTTACCTTGGGCGTGGTTTGGATTGTTGCTAGCCCTTCATATGGTAAGCGCTGCATATGAATGCATATTGTGTGTTTCCCAGGTTGTGGGCCTTAATCGCAGTAATTGGGGTTTTGGAGAGGCCGCCGGTGTTACCGGCTACCGCTGTGGAATTTTAGTAGGTGGCGCTGGGGCATTATCGCTTTCAATGATTTGCTCATGGAAAGAAGTTTATATTGTTTTTGCAATTGTCATGCTTATCCCCTTAATTCCGTTGTACTTTACCAAAGTTGCATTTTCACCAAAAGAACGCCCCCTTGTTCTTAGCTACACCCATTACTTAAAACGTGCCTGGATTAGTTTAAAAGAAACCCAATCAATTTGGTGGCTTTGTGGCATGATGTTTTTCTATCGCGCCCAAGACGCAATTCAAGGTCAATATACCACCATCTATTTTCTAGATTTAGGCTACGACCGCGGATTAATCTCTTTCGCTTATAAAACGTTTGGCATGGGCATGGCAACGCTTGGTGGGTTTTTGGCAGCCTTAATGATTCGCCGCAAGGGACTTCACTTACCTTTGTGGATTGGACTGGTTACCCATGCATTATCAACAGTATTTTTATTAACTCTAGGCGCGTTTGAAACCTCTGCCACCGGCCTGTACACCACTGCTATTTTTTATGAGTTTACCAAAGGGTTATCAATCACCCCAATTCTTTCCTTACAAATAATGAGCTGCACCCAAAACTACACCATGATGCAGCTTGCGGCGTTATCATCTGTTGTTGTGTTATCAACCATTATGTTCGGGTCATTCGGTGGTCAGCTTATTGAACCATTAGGCTGGACCAATTTTTGGATGCTAACAATTTTAGCAAATGTTCCAGCTTTGTTGCTGATGTTAAGGGCGCCGAAGAATTTATAGCATATATTTACTCAACCTAATTATTTATTAAATTATATATTTATTTAAATAAAATTAAACAAATGATTAACCAAACGTAAAACATATTATATTATATTATATTATATTATATTATATTATATTATATTATATTGTTTTATAAAAACATGAGCTTTACACAATTTTTTTTAACATTTTTAGCTGTATGCACGGTAACCTTACATGCAAGCGAGCTCTTAATTGAACCATTTCATGAAGGGGAAGTTCCTGCAGTAGGTTTATGTGCAACTAGTCCGCTATATTTAGGGCAAGATGGCGGAGTCGAATCTGTCAATCTTCGCATTCATTTAGGCGAGAAAGATGATCTTATCTATCCTAGTCTTCTGTGGCATTGCCGCATGGGCGTGCGACATTTTGAAATTGTTAGCCACGGCTTGACTGCCAATCAATCAAAAAAAATAGCAATGTTCTTTGATCGAGTAAAAGATATATGCGCTCTAAACTTAATTGAAACGCCTGGTACTGCTAGCGACATGTTTGCACTTTCAGCAGCATCTCCTGCTTTGAAATGGCATCTTCAGCTTACGGATAGACAGTTTCTGTGTTTGTATAAGCCACTCTCAGAAATTTTGACTGAGGCATCGACTGCAACATTGATATTTCCATCGTGCACTTATAATGGGTTTGATCCTGATGCACCAGTAAGTTTTTGGCCACAAACAGACGAGCAATTGATTTATAGAACAGAGGTTAATTACAGAAAGACGATTAGTTTATTTAGTAGCACTCGTCCTAGTGTAGCAATGCTATCGAATGCGGCTTATATAGCAGATTTTGTAACAATGGAGAAAGCGATCTCCTACACCTCCACAATGATCAAAGATCAGCTGCCAATTATGCATATAATTATTCCGTCCATTCAACATGCATGTTTGCGAGGACAATCACATTTTTCGAACGGGACTGTTGTGCCAGCTACTATCAAAGATGTGCATGAAGAAACATTAGCTTTTTTTGCAGAAAGGGCTGCGTTTAATATAAATATACGCTTTGGCAAAGATTACATTTTTGTACCTGTTGAAAAAAGTGGCTGCTCCACAATAGCAAGAGCACTAGGGAGCCTTGAAGCAGGAAGATTAATAGATTTTGCAGCTTATAAAGAGCTTCATGTTTTTCCTTTGGAAGTTAAGGAGAGGTACCAAAATTTGTTAAGTCCAGCTATTTTTAAATTTACTTGTGCTCGCAATCCCTTTAGTCGAGCTCTGTCAGCTTATCTTGATAAAATTATGGGTGATGAGATAGAAAGAGCGCCTTATAGAGCAGATCTGGGTTTTAGTAATGATGAAGCTGTTTCATTTTTAGATTTTTTAACGAAATTAAAAGAAAAAGGATTAAGTGTACCCTCACATTTCAACGTTCAGTGTAACGTGATGATGTATCCTTATGTTCATTATAATATGATTGTTAAGCTTGAAAATTTCGATCAAGATTTTCAAATAGTTATGAATCGTCTTGGCATTTCAGGAGAGCCGAAAAATTATAAATGGGCTCCTCATGCGACATCTGCAAAATCAAAATTATCTGAGTATTACACTCAAAAATGCGTAGACTTGGTGGTAGAAATTTATAATCGAGATTTCCAATTCCTTAATTATAGTACAATCCCTAGCTTTACACTAAAAGTTGATTAAAAATTAGCTCTTACGTTTATGAAACACTTAACTAAATTACTGGATATCCATCTTTTACTATTGACTTATTTCCACTAGTTCCAGCCCACCAAGTTCCCATGTGCTTTTTCTCGATGATATCAGCACCAGAAAGAACCAATAACCTGTCTGCTGGAGTAATGCTGTTATACAGAAAAGCTGTAAAATAGGGGCCATGCGTCCATGGATTACATAAGCCTTGAGTCCGCCTAAAGATTTCGCAAATTTCATTTTTCACAGGCCTTACTGTTGCCAAGTCTGTAATAAAACTCATAAATTTTTCTATGATTGGATTACCTTTTCTAGCTGCAAGTATATTTGTATCGCAATGAATATCTAGAGGATGCTGCCCAACAAACTGATTTGTGATTATATCAAATCTATCTAAAAGGCCTGTCATGTTGGACCTTACATGATATCCGTAGTCTGTATAAAGACCTCCAAATAGCCTTACAAGATCTAAGCGCAGTATATCGCATGCCATAACAAAATATCCTTGTCTTGACAGAAGGTCATATAATTCGACACCTTTCATGCGATCTCTTATTTCTCTCACTTCTCTTACGTTAATTTTTACAGAAGACCTATCTAGTAATCTCATTGTATTCTGTAAAATTGCTTTGTCTTCACACCATAGAAAATGCTCTAATTCTGGGTGTAGTTCTACTGACTGAATGTATAATTCAGTGGCCCATTCAGGTGGTTCTGAAGCATTCGCTGGATTAGTAAGCCAAACTCGATGTGTTGTATGTTCTATAGATGAAGAGGGTTGTAAGGTATTTAGAATTGTTAACGCTTTTTTATAATGAAATGCTTGTGGTACATGAATAGAATCAAGATCCTTCCTTAGGAATTTTTTCAGAAATGCATCTAGAATTGATTCTCTAGCAAATCTAGGGGCCCTGAAGTTTTTTAGATTTGAGTATTGCCCCTCAGGTCGGTAACTCTGTATCAAAGAAATATATTCAGGCACAATATTATCTTTAAACCAACGAGATCTTTCAGTATCTTCAGAAAAATTTGTACTACCTAGCTTTCCCCAATCTTTAGAATGCAAAGACCTAACACTAGAAAATTCATCGGGATGATATCCATTTAGATCATTTGCGTCATGAACCACAGGAAATGGCAGAAGCTCATAATCAAATTCATTAAGCAAAAGTGGCTCTAGTCTGCTAGGTTGGGGGCCTTTAAGAAGAGGTGAGTTAAAACTTAATTTTTTTCCACGAACTGTAAATATTACGGGATCACTAGTGGTGCGAGAATTTCCATAATTCTTTAGCGAAACAAACGTAACCGAAGGCAATGCTTGCTCATTGCTTTTGTAAAACAAAAGAAAATTATGCAAAAAAGATTTTAGTCCATTTCCAGTTGCCACACAGTCAAAGAGACATATATTTTGACCTGCTAATCTTCGAAGATCTAAACTTTCCCAAAAAGAAAAAAGTGATCCTCTCTGTTCTTTTGTAAATGATGCGGAACTATTAGGGTTTCCTGGAGAGCCAGAAAAAGGAAGCGATATAAGCTCAGGAATTTCTGCTGTTATTCCCAACATGCTCAAGTCTGTTCCCTTTAATTTCTGTAAAATGGAATATAAAAAGTAACCAGATTTACCAGGGAAAACAAATGCTTTGACATCTTTTTCTTGTGCAATTCTAAATAGTTCTTGCAAGGTTGAATGTACAGTATGGTGTGATTCAGCTAAACCAGGCAATGCATAATACATGTGCTTTAGTTTTAATTCTTGAACACTGCAAACTCTACTCAATTTTTCATCATATATGGAATACGGTTCATCAGTCCCGCCGAGGTCTCGAACGAAATTATTTCTTTGATGTTGAGAATCATCAAACAGAAAGGTAGCGCTAAACTGATATCCTTTTCTCTTCATTATATTAATGGCAGATGATTTTCTGTCCCAATATATTTGGAAAGGATATCTTCCAGAAGCCATGAATACATTATCAGCAAATTTTCCAAAATATGTATGTCCTATTCCATCATCTCCAAAATCAATGCTCGTTGAAATGTCTCTTCCATAGAGAGAAAAAATTCTTTTCAAAAAGTTTAAGGTTGTATGTGGTCCGTTTAAAGCTGATTCATTTTCAAATGCAGAAGAAAAAACAACATAGTTTTGTGATTCATCTATCATTCTAAAAAGCCAGTCAGTGTTTTGTGTGATCAAATCCTCATGTGTCAGTTCTCTTCCTAACACTAAAAAGTCTTCTTTTCGTGCATATTTTGTTAAAAAACCATCTATATCAACAATTAAAAGGTTTCGTGTGTGTTTAAGTTGAAAATCTTGCTGAGCTTTGAGTGCTGAAGGATACAGGTCCATAAAGGACCAACATACTGGGATATTTTGCTTTATTATGTTTGCGTATATATTTCGATCAAATGATTCAACATTTTCGTACTGAACATTATTAGCAAGTCTTCCGCTGATTTTTCCTACTGCTATTGGCCCCCAAGAAAAATTTGCATTCTGTGCTCGTACTCCTGATATAGAGCATGGCGAAGTAACAGTAACTTCATGCCGTTGTCCTGGTTGCACGACCACTGGTTTTTTTTTAGTTACAAGGGCTTGGCTTTGTTTGCTTGTTACATTTTTAACCTTAATTGAGCTGAAGCTTTCGTTCGTCGCTGCATTAAAAAATAGAAAGCCTTCTGATGCACTAATTGCTTTTTTTTCACCAACCTCTAATAGCTCTGAATGTTGTGCCAAGACATCAACACTAATAGGTGCGGATCCTTGGTTGAATAGTTCAATTGTTTGCAATCTTGTAGATGCATAAATTTCGTTAAAATTCACATAAACGCTTGTTAAATCAAGTGCTGAAAACACACACTGAACCATTAAAAATGCACAGACTAATTTTTTCATGATAGTTATAATCCTTCTGCGTAATTAATTGCGTACATTCCTGGCGTTAAAGCTAAACGTGGGTCTTCATAAGAAAAAATATCCGAACACGTTCTTAGTGGAGAAAAGGTTAATGGACTAAAAATCATATCGCGCCTAGCTTCTGCGTATTTTTGAAAGGCAATACTAAGTGCTCCACTGCCATATTTCACATGGTACAAAGTCAATGCTCGGTCTTCGGCGTTATTTAACAGCCTACTTTTTGGAATGCCGGATATATATGAAGGCGTTCTAATAGTATGGTAAAGTGCTAAATCAAGAGCACGCATAATAACTGGGTGCTCAGGAACAGCTGCCATCACTCCGGCATCAATCACTCGTGCGGTGCTCGCATCTAGCCCTGCATAAAAACTAAAAATTTTGTTAAATGGAGTTAGGTCTTGAATGATTTCAGTATTAACGCTTCTTATCACTCCTCCGTGCACTGCAAGTAATGCATACTGCAAAAAGACATTTGCCGATCGATTGTCCCCGGACTGAATAAGATTTATAACATCATGCAAGCCAGGGTAACTAGTTGCAGCGATAGACCTAACCTCTACAGCGCCATATGCATCGCCTAAATCTTCCACTGTCACGGATGAAGGGTCTTCGAACACCCAAACAAAGTGCTTCCATCCCGCTAAATTTGAAAGAGAGCGCGTTGTGGTTTTTAGCCACTTTTTTTGATTTTCACTAAATAAGGGAGAAGTTCCTATGCGTTTTTTTGCGAAAATGGTGTGGGTTATTTGGGGGACTTTAATATCTAATACTTCTATTGTTTCTTCGGTTTTATCTTTAAGTATTTCAAATCCGGCTTGCTGAACCTGGTTGAATTTTTGATATAATTCTTCTTTGGTAAACCTATGTTCTTTGAATAAGGTTGAGGCCATATACTGCAAAAATGGCACTGTTCTTGCGCTAGAAATGGCTATTTCTAATAGACTGTTTTGCAACGGTACTTGCGAATGAATAACACTATCTCGTGCTATTAATTTCATTATTCCTGTAGACACCGCTTCACAGAAAATATCTTTGGAGGAATCTTCACACTCAACTTTACCAATATATGCTAGCTCTACTGCGCGAATTGTTTCACACGAACCTGGAAGAATGGTTGTGTAACTTGCTAACTGAGTTGCTGTGGCTTCAGTTTTTTCTCGGTAGGGTTTAATAAAAACTTGCGATAGTGTTTTTTCCAGATTTCTGCCACCCGAACGTACAACACTGTAACGACGGTCAAACACTGCAAGTGTCGGAGTTCCTGAAGCAAAGTCTTCTTCTTCGAAAGGTTCATGATAGAAGTCATAGACCTTCAGAGTAACAGCTGAACTTGTTCTATTTTCAACAACTATTGACCCTAAACTTGCCCGTGATAACACCTCATTAAACCTGCGATGCAACTTGGAATTTTGCATGATTTCTTCTGAAACAAATGCTTTTGCTTCAGATGCCTCTGCACGCAGTAGCACCATTAAAGTGCTAAATACTGTTAAAAAATATACAACCACTTGCTACCTGCTATGATATTTTAAAAATTGCAATCTATTTGTTTATTTATATTTACATTAAATTTACAAATATTTAGTTAACATTTATTTTTTTTTGCATTAAGAGTCTCTTATTTAAAAAGAATTGGTAGGAGCATTGCTATAGACGCCCACAGCATATGGTTTTATATTCTTGTTAAGACCATAGGTGCAGCACATGTTTACTTTAATAGATTGTAATAATTTTTTTGTTTCGTGCGAGCGGGTTTTCAGACCCGACTTAGAGCATAAGCCCGTTATTGTTTTATCAAGTAATGACGGGTGCGCTATTGCGCGTTCAAACGAAGCAAAGATGCTTGGCATTCCTATGGGTGCTCCGTTATTTGAAATTCGTCATTTAATCAAAGCCTACAATGTAGAAGTGCTTTCATGTAATTTTGAGCTATATGGCGACATGAGCCTTAGGGTAATGAATGTCCTACAGCAACAGTGTGAAAATGTTGAGGTGTATTCAATTGATGAAGCGTTTTTGCATTTTGACAAATCCATAAACTGGGCCCAAGAAGGTGAACGATTGCGTAAGCATGTTTTGCAATGCACTGGTATTCCTACTTCAATTGGATTTGCCCCAACTAAAACCTTAGCGAAGCTTGCCAACTTACAATCAAAATCTCTGGGGGTTGCTTGTTATATTGATAATACGTCAGCTCATCATGATAGTTTAAAAGCTACTTCCGTTTCTAAAATATGGGGTATTGGTGCCAATTTAAGCAAAAGCCTTAAACAACAAGGCATTTATAGCGTTTATGACCTGATGATAGTTGACCCCAGCTGGGCCAGAAGAAATTATAACGTCGTTGTGGAGCGCATTGTGCGAGAACTTAATGGCCATTCCTGCATGCCCTTAACCTTGGTTCAAGAAGCCAAAAAATCTATTCAAATAACCCGCAGCTTTTTTGAACATGTAAAAGACAAAGACGTATTAAAACAAGCTGCTGCCCGATATGGCTTTCGCTTAAGTGCTAAGTTACGTGAGTCATCACAAAAAACCACGACTCTTTTTGTATATGGGCGCAATTCCCCATTTCGTGGTGAAACCCCTGTTTTTCATCAACGCACCATTGTGTTGCCTGAACCAACAAATGATACAGCAGTTATTATTCAACATGCCCAACAAGCAATTGAAAGTTTTTTCGACCCAACAACTGCCTATCATAAAATTGGTATTATGGCTGTTAACCTTCGTGATGCTACTCAACCAGGCGCACATGCATTATTTAAAGCACCAAAATCAGCTAAAAAACCTGATATTGATAAGGTTATGGATACCTTAAACAAACGTTTTGGCCTTGGAACCGTTCGTCCCTTATCATGCGGAGAAAGCATTGAATGGATGAATAAACGTGACAACAAAACTCCCGCATACACAACTAACTGGAAAACCCTTGTACAGGTGAAAGCAAAGTAAATGTCTGATTCTGATTTCGTTCCTCCTCATCTTTCTAATCTTACGCGCCTTGACCGGTTTTTGCGTCGTCTATACCCAGGCCTTACCCAGGGTGCATTGGAAAAATTACTGCGCAGTAAAAAAATTCTGGTCGATGGTAAGCCAGCAAAAAGCAGTACACGTGTTGAGACTGAAGAGCAAATACGCCTTCTGGTTGATTTAGCTCTTTATGCAACCCATTCGACGGAGCACATAAAAAAAGAGGTGCACGTTAGCGATGAAGACGTAAAATGGATTGAAACCATTATTATTTGGGAAGACGAAAACCTTATTGCCTTGAACAAACCGCAGGGGTTGGCAGTGCAGGGTGGTACCAATACCAAACGCCATATCGATGCCATTATGAAGGTTTATAACCCAGAGGCTCGACTTGTTCACCGCATTGATAAAGATACTAGTGGTGTTTTGGTTATGGCTAAAACTATCCCTATGGCCCAGTATTTGACCCATTTATTTGAACACCAAGGCGTGCAAAAAACTTATCGCGCCATCGTTGAGGGCAACGTACGCCCAGCTCAGGGTATGATTGATTTTCCAATCGGAAAAGAAATGGTTGGAAACAAGGAAAAAATGGTAGTTGACGGCCCTCATGCTAGACCTGCTGAAACCCAATATATGTTGAAAAAGAAACTTGGGGATTTTTCATTGGTTGATTGCTGGCCTAAAAGCGGACGCACCCACCAAATACGTGTTCACCTTAGTGAATCAGGCTGGCCAATTGTCGGCGACTATAAGTATGGCGCTACCATAAAAGGCGAAACCTTGCATTTGCATGCGTATCAACTTGCGTTTGTGCTGCCCGATGGCGGGAAAATGGTAATTACGGCACCCTTAGCAGAACACATGGTAGCTACAATGCATTATTTCGGTGCTGATCCAGATAAGATTCAGTAATTCTCTCGTCATTAAAACAGCGTAATAATTATGTTTCATTTTCTTCAATTTTTTTATAATATAAAAAAGTTTTAGTTGTTTAATAGTTGTTGCGCATGGCTTTATTTAAAAAAATATTTTTCTTGTTAAAACCTATGATGAGGGTAGCCTTACTAATTATAACAAATAGTTGTAATGCTTCTTATACCCCGCAAGACGTTAGGTATTACGATTCTTCTCAAACAGCAAGCAGATTACCTCTTTACCAACGTTCGTCTCCTCAGGTGGTTCTACCTGCATCTTTGTCTTCAACAAACGCTTGCCTACTTGTAGATGTCCGACAGACATTTTCTTCTCAAACACATTCAATAACAACTCATGAATTTTTGCTGAGCATTCATAATATACATGATCAACTCAACAAAATCAGGTTCAAAGAAATGAGTTTTGCTGGAAAAGGTGATCTTCTAGCTAGATATAATCAACTGATTGATGTAATTGAATTCACTGATTTGAATTATTGGTCGCAAAATGAAATTACACAACTGCGTTGTTATCATCTTAGTCTGCTTCTAGGCGCAGCTAATTTATGCGGAGCACTTCGTAATAACAAACAACAATTTGAACGCGCACTAAAAGCTTATAAATTTTTGGAAACACTTTCTTGTGATATTAACAATGCATACTTAGATGGCAGAACGCTTAGCTTAGCACCTACTACCTGTGCAACAGTTAAAATATTGTGCAGAGCTGCAATATTTTCTGCTGACATAGATAGAAAAATTTTTTTAAATAATTTGATTGCCGACAACAACGTTTTATCAGCATCTGAAAAATTATATTTTGGTGACTGCTTAGTTAATGACTTTGTGCCACGTTAGTGTGGCAAGAGGATAAAGAAGAAAGTTGGAGAACATAAGAATGAATAAATTTACCATCATTTTGTGCTTATGCTTAATAAGCTTGTCTGGAGCTGCCGTAGAAAGTGCAGCGCTAGAGACTGTTCCAACAATTAAATCATTAGGTCTACGTATCTCTTCTGTTGAATCTATAGAAGTTAAACTTTTACGCGCTCGAGCAGCAAATACCCTTTTGGGGATTTATCATCACCTCAATAGAGCAGGAAGGTTTAGAGAGCCAATGCCTGGTGGTGGCTATGAACCTCCTGTAATTCCTGGAGAACATTGGGAAGTTGTTAAATCTGGCACAAGCTCTGTTCTTATTCCAATAATTGATTGTTCAATTGTGGACGCATTGAATGACATTAGAACAGCGCCGGAAGGCACCATTCGAACTGAATGTTATACTGCTTCAGTTATTGCTAGAATAGCTTTGGGCGATTGTTTTTTAGCGCCTGATAGAAAAAACTATAGAAATAGTCGTCAATGTTTCAGAAACTATGCATTTCCAGCTGGTAAATTAGACGCTGCACGCTTAGATGTTTTGCGTGAACTGTTTTTTAAGCGTCCTGAAGCGAGTGATGGTAGAGCGATTGAAACAGGGGATTTTGTGTATTTATTCGGTCACCCTAATTATAAAAATATTGGATTTGGTCCGTATGATGGGGAGAATGTTTATATGGTTGGGTATGGAGCAGACAACTTAAGAATGTATGTTGGATTTGGCGACTTTTTTAAAAGTGGTCCAAAGACAGAAAAACAGATTCAGTGGAACCTTGCTGTAATGTATGTTGAAGAATTGTTGAAGATCGTACCTTGCATAGACGAAGTGTTTGCAATTGAGGTGGCGTTTGAAGAAATTAGGGCGATCAAGTCAGTTCATAGGCGTTTTGATATAGAAGAAGTAATGATAGCTCAATCAAAAAGAGCTTCGAAGTAAGATTGGTATACAAATTCAATAAAAACCCCAGAGTTTATAAATACTAGAGAATTAAATTACGAAGTATTAGAAGCAAAAAAATTTGCTATTGCAATTTGTGCGTGTGGTTACTATATCAATTATTGTAAATTTACCGAGGAAACCTTATGAAAAATATTTTTAAAGCGGTAGCTATATTTATAGTTACTTACACAACAATTACGGCAGCAGATACGTTAGTTATAGGATGTCGTCCGTGGGATGAAAATATACAAACGGTCAATGGTTTATCCCAAGCGCATTTTGTTGATTTTCAAGCAACTGGAGCTCCTGCTGAGGCGCCTAATTTTCATCATCTTGATCTTAATGATGCAGAGGATTTTTCAGCTGGAAAATTTAGTGAATTTGCAGTACAGGCTACTAAACAATATAAAATGATAATTATTGATTGGATTACATACCAGAATATTAGGCGTTCCGAAACTTGGAAAGATTTTTTGAATCTGTTAGGCGAAGGCGGAAGACTGATCGTGCCTGTAACGGCTTTTGATCCCAATAGAGGCGTCATTACCTCAGCAGAAACAGCACAAGCAATACGTGACAACCTGCTAAGAATAGGATTTCAAGCTAGTGAAACTTCTTCCCATGATGCAATCACAAGTGACACCGCTCTTGCTTTGCTAACACAAGATCGTGGTGGCATGCTTGCTTGTATGTTAAGCATGGAACCTGCAATTATTATTGCAACAAAATAAACTCCACGGGGCATGCCCCGTGGTTTTACGATTAAAGAAATGGTTAAGACTGTCGAAGATAGGTATAAGCTAGAAATTTCAAGAAATAGCTACAAAGCCAACAAGAACCTGCCTGGGTTTTCCAGGCATTCTTTTATTGTAACTAAGAATATTACCGCGTCCTTACCGTCGACCAAACGGTGGTCATAGGAAAGCGCCAGGTACATCATGGGGCGAATGACAATTTGACCACTTACAACTACCGGGCGCTCTTGAATTTTGTGCATTCCCAAAATTGCAGACTGGGGTGGGTTCAAAATTGGTGTGCTTAATAATGAACCAAACACACCGCCGTTCGTAATGGTGAACGTTCCACCGGTCATTTCTTCAATAGTTAGTTTGCCAACGCGAGCTTTTTGGCCCATGTCTGCAATGGTTTTTTCAATGTCAGCGAGGTTTAAATGGTCTGCATTACGAATGACTGGCACCACTAATCCATTAGGGGTGGAAACGGCAACACCGATGTCAAAATAGGTTTTTGTAATAATGTCTTGCCCATCAATGCAGCTGTTTAGAATGGGTTGTTCTTTCAATGCTTGCACACATGATTTGACAAAAAACGACATAAACCCAAGTTTTACACCGTGGGATTTTTCGAATTTATCTTTGTATAAGGTGCGCAATTGCATAACGGCGCTCATATCAACTTCATTGAATGTTGTTAGCATGGCGGCGGTGTTTTGAGCGTCTTTCAAGCGTTCTGCAATGCGTTGACGTAGACGGCTCATGGGCACGCGGAGTTCTTCACGGGCGCTGCTAGATGTGGCTTTTGTTTTTTTTGCAGACCTAATGAATTCTTCCACGTTACTTTGGCCGTGTTGTGCAGCTGGCATTTCAGTAGTGGTTGGCTTTTTTTCTTCTTTTTGCGCTGGAGCTACTGGGGTGATTTTTTCAATTTTACCCGCGGTGAACTTCGCTAAAATGGCTCCAATTTTAACTGTGCTTCCTGATTTTGCTAACACTTCAGCAAGTTTACCATCAACTGGCGCGTACACTTCTAGCGTTACTTTGTCAGTTTCAAGTTCTACCAGAGCAGTATCAGCAGCGACGCTTTCTCCTGGTTTCACGAGCCATTTTCCTACCGTCGCTTCATTCACTGATTCGCCTAACGCAGGAACTTTAATGTCGATAGTGCTCATGATTTATAACTCCTGTAACGTTCCAAATAGTGCGGATTCTACTACTGCAGCTTGCTCTTTTTCATGGATACCAGCAATACCTGTAGCGGGTGATGCTGCTTCTTTTCGGCCAACGTAATGTGGTCGTGTGTGTGCATTTTTTGCTTTTTTCAAAACTTCTTCTAGGCGGCGATCAAGGAAGCTCCATGCGCCCATGTTGCGGGGCTCTTCCTGGCACCAAATAAGTGGTACATTGCCATATTTTTGTAATTCATCAACCAAAGAAGCTTCAGGGAATGGATAGAACTGTTCAAGCCTTACAATGGCGATGTCGTTTGCTTTTTTTGCTTGGCGTGCTTCAACTAGGTCGTAGTAAATTTTGCCACTGCATAAGACGATGCGTGTTGGTTTCTTTGCGCTTTCATCAGCAATGACTCGTTTGAAATAAGTGTCTTCGGCTATATCAGCAAGGACTGATATAGCTAATTTATGACGTAATAATGATTTTGGTGTCATGATAATTAATGGTTTGCGCCAATCACTGTGCAGTTGACGGCGTATGACATGAAAAAAATTCGCAGGGGTTGTGCAGTTCACAACCTGAAGATTATCTTCAGCGCATAGTTGCAAATAGCGTTCAAGTCTTGCTGAGGAATGTTCTGGTCCTTGACCTTCCATACCATGAGGAAGCAGCATAACCAGTCCCGATAAGCGCAGCCATTTTTTTTCAGCGGAACTAATGAACTGATCAATAATAACTTGGGCACCGTTTGCGAAGTCTCCAAACTGGGCTTCCCATACGACTAGCGCTTCTGGGTTTGCTGTGCTGTATCCGTAATCGAACCCAAGCACTGATGCTTCTGCCAGTGGGCTATCAAGCACTTCAAAATTAGCCTGCTTAACGCCTAAGTTGTTTAGGGGAATGTAGCGATTTTCACTGGTTTGATCAAAAATAACTGCATGTCTGTGAGAAAATGTTCCGCGGCAAGAGTCTTGTCCTGAAAGACGCACAGGGCTTCCCTCAGTCAAAAGACTTGCAAAAGCTAGAGATTCTCCTGATGCCCAATCTAGTGGGCCATCATTCTGAAAGGCTTGAGCGCGTTGATCTAATTGACGTTTAAGTTTGGGATGGATAGAAAAATCTTCTGGAACAGAACAAAGCGCGAGTCCTAATTTTTTAAGGTGCTTGAGTGAAACACCAGTTTCAGCTTTTTTACTTTTGTCTTTAATAATGCTCCAAGCGCCTTCTAGCCAGTCTAGCTTTTTATCGTTTTGATCTATGCAGGAAGCCGCTTCAAATTCGCTATTTA
The DNA here is from genome assembly GCA_037138055.1 of Alphaproteobacteria bacterium. Lineage (GTDB taxonomy): Bacteria > Pseudomonadota > Alphaproteobacteria > Paracaedibacterales > CAITNM01 > CAITNM01. Next base: position 44,761 of record JBAXJB010000006.1, read on the forward strand.
AAAAACTTTGGGTTTTGCTTTCAATAGTTGTGACTTCAGTCGTGCTTAAAATATTTTGATCTAGCAAATGCTTGGCATATAAAGCGCGTGTTGTTGGATGCTCTGCAATTGTTTGGTACATAATGGGCTGAGTGAATGATGGTTCATCCATTTCATTGTGACCGTAGCGCCGGTAGCAAATCATATCGATTACTGCATCTACGCCAAATGTGCGCACAAATTCTGCAGCTAAGCTACTAACCCAGACGACATCTTCAGGTGAATCTGCATTTACATGGAAAATTGGTGCTTGAATGGCTTTTGCAATGTCTGACGAGTAGGGGCTGGAGCGCGAATGTGGCAGGGAGGTTGTAAACCCAATCTGATTGTTAATAATAAAGTGAAGAGTTCCACCTATTTCATAGCCTTCAAGACCACATAGGCCAAGTGATTCTGCAACTAACCCTTGTCCTGCAAATGCGGCGTCTCCGTGCAATAAAATGCTCGCAACAGTTTTGCGCTCTGTATCATTTTTTTGATCTTGTTTTGAGCGCACCTTACCCAGCACAACTGGATTCACAGCTTCTAGATGAGATGGGTTTGCGCTCAAGGATAAGTGAAGACGTTTTCCAGAAATTGTTCGGTCTGAAGAATACCCTAGGTGATATTTAACATCACCAGAACCTTTATAATTATCTGGGTTTAAGCTTTGCCCCTGAAACTGCGCCAAAATATAGCGAACTGGCTGATGCATAATGTTTGCAAGCACACTTAAGCGCCCACGGTGTGCCATGCCAAAGCAAACTTCTTCAACGCCATAAGTTTGATAAACTTCTAATGCTTGCTCGACCGCTGGTATAAGGCTTTCACCGCCTTCTAGTCCAAAGCGCTTTGCGCCTGGGAATTTTACGTTTAAGAACCTTTCAAAAAATTCTGCTTGGGTTAATTGCGTTAGGATTTTTTTAGGATCAATTTTGGGTTTAATAGAATTTTCAATACGTTCTTGAATCCAGTTTTTTTGAACAGGATCTTGAATGTGCATAAATTCAACACCAATAGTGCTGCAGTAGGTTTTGTGGAGTTTGTCTAGAATGGTTCTTAATGTTGCGCGCTCTAAGCCTAGGACTTTATCTAAGTAAATCGGTCGCTCAAAATCACTGGCTGAAAACCCATAATTTTCAGGGTTAAGTTCCCAGTGAGTGCCGCGTTTTTCAATGCCAAGGGGGTCTAATTTTGCGGCTAAATGACCACGAACACGGTAGGTTCGAATAAGCATTAGGGTGCGTACAGAATCAATAATGGCGCGTTCATCGGGTGAGGCGGTAGACGAAATTGGGCCTAAATCACGAAAAACTCGCTGCCATTTTTCATCAATTGCTTCAGGGTTTTTGTTGTATTGCTTGTAGAGCTCGCTTAAATATGCAGCATTATCACCTTGAAGCAGGTCTTCCATTAGACTGCTCCCATGGCTTTCTTCATTGCATCACCCATATGAGCTGGGGTAGGGGCTATTTCAATTCCATGGGCTTGCAGGAAAGTAATTTTATCTTGAGCGCTGTCACCCTTACCTGATGCAATTGCACCAGCATGACCCATACGGCGACCCACTGGTGCAGTAACGCCTGCAATAAATGCAGCGACAGGTTTTTTGATGCCTTTTTTAGCTTGAGACGCTACATATTCTGCAGCTGCTTGTTCGTCTTGCCCGCCAATTTCACCAATCAGCAAAATTCCATGGGTAGTGTCGTCTTTATAAAACATTTCCAAAACGTCAATAAAGTTCAGACCTTTAACTGGGTCTCCGCCAATGCCAACGCATGTGCTTTGTCCCAGTCCATTTTGTGTGGTTTGGTAGACGGCTTCATAGGTTAATGTACCTGACCTTGAAACAATACCAACTGTTCCACTTTTATGAATAAATCCTGGCATAATGCCGATTTTGCAAGCATCAGGGGTAATAATACCGGGGCAGTTTGGGCCAATTAAATTGCATTTTTTAGATGCTAATGTTTGTTTTACCAGCACCATGTCGTGCACAGGAATGCCTTCTGTAATGCAAACAATCACTTCAATTCCTGCATCAGCGGCTTCTAGAATAGCATCGGCTGCAAATGGGGCAGGGACATATATCATGGTGGCGTTTGCGCCAGTTTTTGAAACCGCTTGTTCTACTGTGTCAAACACAGGCCTATCAAGGTGAACAGTTCCACCCTTACCTGGTGTTACTCCGCCTACAAACTGTGTTCCATAAGCAATTGCTTGTTCGCTATGAAACGTTCCTTGTTTACCTGTGAATCCTTGGCAGATAACTTTTGTGTGCTTATTAACTAAAATAGCCATTGCTTAACCTTTCACAGCTGCAACTGCTTTTTGTGCAGCTTCGTCTAAGCCATCTGCGGCAATTATATTCAAGCCAGAATCGTTCAGCATTTGTTTGCCCAAGTCTTTGTTTGTACCTTGTAACCGCACAATAAGTGGCACGTTTGATTTCATTTCAGACGCGGCGGCAATAATGCCTTGGGCTATAATATCGCAGCGCATAATACCGCCAAAAATATTCACTAATATGGCTTTAACGCCTTGGTCTTTTAAAATAATTTGAAAGGCTTTGCTGACGCGTTCTTTGTCTGCTCCACCACCGACATCAAGGAAATTTGCTGGTTCTCCGCCGTAATGTTTAATAATATCCATGGTGGCCATTGCAAGGCCGGCACCATTTACCAGGCAGCCAATTGTGCCATCTAGTTTTACGTAGCTAAGATCATGGGCGTTGGCTTCTGTTTCAGATGTATCTTCTTCAAAAGGATCGTTCAGTTCAACAATTGATGCATGGCGATACAGAGCATTATCATCAAAGCTAACTTTGGCATCTAACGCTAAAAGAGTACCTTCTTTGGTTAAAACTAACGGATTGATTTCAATAAGGCTGCAGTCACAGCTTTCATAAAATTCATATAGACCTTGCAACAGGTGCAATACATCTTTTGATTTATCAATCATGCCAAATACTGTGGCTACGCGTCTTGCGTGGTAGCCTTGAATACCCGTTGCAGGAGGAATGCTTAAATTGACAATTTTGTCTGGGTGGTTTTGGGCTACTTCTTCAATATCCATACCACCTTCGGCAGAGGCGATAATGCAAACTTGGCTAGTATTGCGGTTAAGTACCAAGCTTAAGTACAATTCTTTGTCTATGTTGGCTGCTGCTTCTACATAGATCTTGCGAACTTTTTGACCCAAAGGTCCCGTTTGATGGGTGACTAAAGTTGAGCCAAGCAGTGATGTTGCATAGGTTTTTACTTCATCTAAGTTTTTGCAAACTTTTACACCGCCTGCAAGTCCGCGACCACCAGCATGGATTTGGGCTTTTACTACCCAGAGCGTGCCACCAAGTTCTTGGGCTGCAGAAATGGCTTCATCTACAGTTTCCGCGACCTCTCCTTGGCCCACGGGCACGTCAAATGCGCTTAGTAGTTTCTTGGCTTGATATTCATGAATGTTCATTTATAACCCCAAATCAAGGCAAGCTTGTATTAGAGATTTAACCGACTCAACAGAAGATTGCAATTGCGATTTTTCAGATGCGTCTAAAGGTACTTCGATCACTTTTTCAACACCATTTTTTCCTATAATCACTGGAACACCTGCATAAACATTATTGATACCGTATTCCCCTTGAAGGTGCGCTGCACATGGTAAAATGCGTCTTTGATTAAATAAATAACTTTCTGCAATTTGCAAGGCGCTGGTGGCAGGTGCATAAAATGCTGATCCCGATTTTAGATAGTTAACGATTTCAGCACCACCATTTTTGGTTCGGTCAATTATTGCATCTAGCTTTTCTTTGGAAATCCACCCGTTTTCTACAAAATAGGAAAGAGGGATGCCAGAAATTGTTGTGTAACGTGGCATTGGCACCATGGTATCACCATGACCGCCTAGCACAAAACTTTGAATATCTTCGACAGATACATTCAATGCTTCGCTTAAAAAGCATTTGAAGCGCCCAGTATCTAGAATGCCTGCCATGCCTATAACTTTTTGTGGGCTAAACTCTGTGACTTTTTGCATTAGCCAGACCATAGCATCTAGCGGATTTGTAATAACAATTACAAAGGCATTAGGGGCGTATTGTTTAATATTTTCTCCCACTGACCTAATGATTTTACCATTGATGCTTAGCAAATCACCGCGAGACATGCCTGGTTTTCTAGCGATTCCTGCTGTGACAATAACAACATCTGCATTTTTGATAAGGCTGTAGTCTTGCCCACCTGATATAACGCCGTCTGTGTTATCGGCACTAAAGGCTTGATTTAGATCAAGGGCCTTACCCTGGGGAATGCCGTCTGCGATATCAATTAAAACTACATCGCCTAATCTTCGTTGTACTGCTAAATGTGCTAATGTTCCGCCAATGTTTCCACTACCAATTAAGGCTATTTTGGGGCGATTCATTGCTTATCCTTACAAAGCTATAGGCTGGTTTTGTTGTTGGTGTGTAATAAAATCAAGCCCAGCCATTAAGCCAGATTCATCAATACTATGTCCTAAGCCCGTGCAGGTTTTTGTCATGACATTTACGTCTAGCTGGCGCAGTTGTGTTTGTGCTACTTGCATTGCGGAATATGGTACAACAACATCTGCCGTGCCATGAACTAAAAGCACTGGAGGAGGTGACAAAGGTTTTGCTTTAGCGGGTGGGTAAAAAGCTCCAGAATACCCAACAATTCCACCTAGCTTTGAAATACTGAAAAGCATTTCTAGGGCCATCATCGTTCCTTGGGAAAACCCGACTATTACAAGGTCTGATGGCAGCAGTCTATATTCAGCCAGTGACTGTTTAATGAATCTGTTCAAATGGGGGCGAGCCTTGTCAAGTCCAGCACGAATATTAAAGGGATTAAAATCAGATAATCCAAACCATTGATAACTATCACCAAAGGGATTAACTTCACTTGGTTCAATAGCATTAGGGGAAAGAAATGCAGTATCCTTAAGGTTAGGTTGCCACATTCGCCCTATCTCAAGTAGGTCTGCTCCGTTTGATCCGTACCCATGCAAAAACAACACAAGCTTTCTAGCTGCTCCTTTGGGATGTAATATCGGACAGTTTTCAAACAATTTATTCAAGATTTTTTAAGTGCCTACACCTTCATTAGAACAAAATAGCGTGACGATATCAATGGTTCAATTTCTTGTTCCTATTTGACAATTCTTGAATGCAGGACTATATGTGAGGTGCTTAATGATAAAAGTTAACGGCTGAGCAGGTTGCATTTTTAATAAGCACTTTGTAGAAGGCGTAACTTTTAATGCTACCTCAAGTAATTTTGCAAACGAGGAGACACTATCATGATCGTTAACTCTACTGAGACGCCTCTTCCTAAAGAAATAAAAAAATCTGTAGCTATTGTTCTGATTGGTAATTTTCTTGATTTCTTTGATTTGCTTTTAGCTGTTCATTTAACCGTTGTCCTTTCTGCGATTTTTATTCCACCTGATTCCCCTCATAAAGTTTTAATGACAGCTTTCATGTTTTGCTCGTCGTTTTGCATTCGGCCTTTGGCAGCATTATTTTGGGGATATGTAGGAGATACCATTGGTCGAGTGCCTGTATTAATTTCCACCACATTCCTAATGTCAATTTCGTGCCTGATTATTCCTAATATTCCTCCATATGCTGAATGGGGAGCTCTCTCAGCGGTGTTGTTTTTATCAATGCGACTGGTACAAGGGTTTGCATCAGGAGGAGAATGTATTGCTGCAGATGTGTTTATTACGGAAATAGTACCCAAGCCTAAAGTATATTTTTATAGTGCACTCGTCGAAGCTACATGTTCGCTAGGAGGTTTGGTAGCTTGTGGGGTTGGTGCTTTATGCATTTTTCTTTCCCCGGAAAATGGATGGAAAATACCTTTTTACATAGGATCTGGAGTAGCTGTCTTAGGAACAATCGCAAGAAAAACACTAAAAGAAACCCCTGAATTTTTAAAAACACTGCAATCTCGAGAGAAAAAAAAGCATCCTGCGGAATTTTATGGCTCACTTAATTATAAAAACCGCAATATACCAGCATTGTTTGCCATGTACCTTTTTCCGGCGGTGTCTTTCTATTTTTGCCTAGCATACCTTCCTTCTGTATTAGTGGATCAATTAAAAATAGACACTAACTGGGTTATGGCGCAAACAACGCTTGTTTTGTTTATTACGATGTGCGCTGAAGTTGGGTATGGGGCTTTGGGGTTGAAAGTTCATCCATTTCGCATTGTAAAGTTTAAGTTGATCGCTTTGTTGTGTATTGTTCCTTTTATAATGCTTGTTTACAAGGAACACACAGTATTAAGTATTTTTATTGTTCAGGTGATTGTTAATGTGTTGGGGCAGGGATTAACCCCTTATACTCCCATTATTAATAAGAGTTTTCCTGTGTTTGGTAGATATACAAGCCTCTTATTTGTGTGGGCTATTTCACATTCGTTAATGTATTTGTTTACAGCCTTTGTGTGTGAAAAAGTAACAACTTTTTACGGATTAGGTGTTTTATTATGCGGAGCTGCTTCAATTTCTTTGATTGGGTTGTATAGCTTTGTATCTGCTGATAAAGCCGATAGTTATTCTGATAAAGAGAAGATTCGTGAAGTGAAAAAATGGTTGAAAGACATATCGCATTTGTAAACTAAGAAATTAAAAATATTGTAGGGGAGCTTGGCCATGGATTCTGATCTTATTAAATTGATTGCGATTATTAGTCTGCTTGGCTTTCTTTTGTCCTCCTCGGCCATATTTGCAAACATCAGAAGGAAAGCGATTAGAAGAAAATGGATTCAACCGAGAAGATTCAAAATGTGCAGAATACTGAAAGAGCACCTTAAATCTCAGAAAAAGGGAGGGCACTGAGTTTTTCAAAATTTACGACTTTTTCGTATTTTTTTGAGTGAACACTAATTATTCGATTTCAAAATAGTTGAGATTTTTGTACACTGCCCTCTGTTATAAAAGAATATAAATAATATCATGCTTGGTTTTTGGCAACTTGTTGCCTTGGTAGTTGGAAATTTAGTTGGTAGCGGCGTACTTATGCTGCCGGCAATCTTGGCGCCCTATGGGTCTATATCATTTGCGGGTTGGGTTATGGCTTCCATTGGGGCCATTCTTCTTTCTTTAGTTTTTTGTCAGCTTTGTAGCAAGCACCCAAGAACCGGCGGGCCGCATGTATATGTAGAAGAAGCCTTTGGAAAAGAAGCAGGCTTTTACATTGCTTGGGTATATTGGATTTTAGCTTGGGTTGGCTATGCTGCGTTGGTTTCTGCGGCCATGGGCTGCTTAACCACTATTTGTGGCCCCCTTTCCAATAGCACGCTGATGATTTTGGAGGTGCTGATTATTGTATTATTTACAGCGGTTAACTTATGTAAAATTGCTTTTGCAGGGCGCGTTGAGCTTGTTCTTACCATTGTTAAGGTATTGCCTTTAATTGTGCTGCCCGTTGTTGCGTTGTTTTCAGTGAAATCTGAATACCTGTTTGCTGCCCCGCCTATTAACATGCCATACGGGTCTGCCCTTGCGGGTTCTGTAATGCTAATGATTTTTTCCTTTATGGGGTTTGAGACAGGAACAGTTCCAAGTGAAGAAGTTGAAAATCCACGAAAAACTATTCCTAAAGCAACGATTGTAGGCACTTTAATCGCGGCGAGTATTTATATTATAGGCACAGTCAGTATTTTGGGGCACATTCCTTTTGATAAACTTGTTCAGTCAAAAGCGCCCTATGCAGATTTGGCCGCTTGCGTGTTTGGCGGTAATTGGCAAAATTTTGTGGCAGGTGCTGGGATTTTATGTGCATTAGGTGCCCTAAATGGGTGGATGCTTATTGGTGGACGCATTGCATATGGCGCTGCGAAAGATGGAATATTTCCAAAAATATTTTTAAAAACAGATAAATGCGGTTCCCCCAGTGCTGCTATTATTATTTCTTCAATGTGCACCATTCCATTCATGATACTTTCGTTGAGTGAAAGCTTGATAGAACAGTTTAATTTTGTAGTTTCAATTAGTTCATCGCTTATTATGATTGTGTATTTGGCATGTGCATTGGCTTATATTAAATTTTTAAAAAACTACGAACATACAAAGCCAAAGCATTGGTTGTTGGGCATTGCCTCTACGGCTTTTTGTTTTTGGGTTTTAAGCTCCATCAGCATTGAAATGACGCTATATTCCCTAACCGTGTTTTTGGTGGGAGTGCCGCTTCGGTTATATGCTATGAAGCGTGGTTAAATAATACAGGACACAAAAATTGGGAATAGTAAAATAGGGGAAAATATCCCCCATCCTTAAGCTACTTGTTTAATCCAATCCTTTTGATTGTAAAAACAAGATATACGGTAAATTAAACCATTTTTGATTTCAAAAAATGCGTGAACCGGCAAGGTGTATTGTTGGCTACGTGCAGGAGGATAGTTTGCTACATCTTTAAGGTATACTCCATCAATAGTAAGCTTTGATGCTGCATATTTTCCTTCTTCACTTGTGATAATCACAATGTCTTTTGCTGTTTCCTTGCAGGCATCAAAACAAAACTCCATAAATGTGCGAAATGGCTCTACGCCAATTTCTGTGGAACCTTGGCAGATATCGTGTATCACTTCTGGGTGGAGAGTTGAAACAAACTTCTCAAGATTTTCTTCGTTAAAAGCTTGGTAATATTTTTGGACTAAATCGTGTGTTGCTTGGTTAGTCATAGTTGTTCCTTTTCAAGAAGTATGGATTGAGCATTTGTACGGTCGCTGAAGTTCAGCACCTGGCCACTGAACCGTACTTTAAGCATAAGTTCAAGGTCAAGATCGCCCATTATAAGAGTGTTTGATTCAGTTTTAGCGAGTATGCCTGATTCTGGAAAACCAGCATCAATGGGGGTAAAAATTCCAGCTTCACCGGTGGCTATTCCATCAAATTCATCACAAGAAAAATCACCACGAATAGCCTTGCCTGTACAGGTTGCTGTAATCGCAAAACATTGATTTTCCATAGCTCGTGCATGGGCTGCAACATGTATTCGCTGCGCTCCATGAGCGCTGTCTGTGTAGCTTGGGATAAACAATACATCTGTACCTGCAAAGGTTAGTTGGCTAACCAGCTCTGGGAATTCGCTATCATAGCAAATGCACACTCCAAATTTACCAAAATCACTATCAAAAATTTTTAATGTATTGGAACCGTTTAACCAGCCAAGAGCTTTTTCAGAAGGGGTTAAGTGTATTTTATCTTGCCACAGTAATTTACCTGAAGGGCAGGCTACATAACAACGATTGTAATATTGCGTATCATATACTGGAACTGATCCACCGATGATGGTCATGTTGTGACCTTTTGCCAGTTCAACTAAAGCATTTTTGTAGGCTTCTATTCCTGAGGTTTGAAAAAATTCAACATTTTCTTGGAAGCTCTTTTTATAGGGCCAAACCCATTCAAGTCCTGCATATTCAGGCAATACTAGAAAATCCACGTTACATGCTTTCTTACAAAGTTCCTTAAGCCTTTCAAAAGCTTGATCTATTGAATCATGGATTTCCAGAGGATATCTGGTTGTTGCAACGCGCATGATCAAAGGATCTTTAGCCAAGCTGTAAAAGGTTTTTTTGTTTCTTCTTGCTGATCAATATCTTTCCATAAAAACTGAGGTTGAATTTCAGGATGCTCAACAAAGCCATAGTGCTGCCATATGGGTTTTAAATCTTGGTAATTATGAGGCTTTAAGGGATGATTATTCGGTCGATTTACTGCTACAAATGTGCACATTGTAGCGCCAAAGTTAATAGCTGCTTGTGTACGCTCTTCTATAAAAGTTTTGTAAATTCCCATGCCTCGATAGGCAGGTAGTAGCATGGATTCGCCAAAATAAAATGTATCACTAACGTTAATACCAGCCTTTTCATAAGGTAAGCGAATATCTTCTAATTCTTTAATTAACGGCGTTGCTGTTGTTGCACCGATTATATTCTTGTTATCAAGTGCTATTAAAAGAAAGCTATCTTTAATATTTAGATATCTCCCAAGGTACTCTTGCTCATAAGTCATAGTGCCGTCGTAAAGGTAGGGATATTCTCGAAACACCTCGATGCGGAGTTGAGCTAAAGGATTCATAATCTCAGCAATCTCGTCGCCACGATATGCTTTGAAAGTTATATCACTTGTCGATGCTAGTGCCTGCATAATAAAAACACGTAAGGATTTTTATGAAAAGGATTGCAAAAACGGAAAGGATAATCAAGCTTAATCATTTTTTAAGAACAAATGGCTAGACTGACCATAGAAGATTTATAACATTTTTAGTGTTCCCAATGAAATTGATTAGTTTAAGGCATGCTACAGCGTTTGCTGTATTGACGTTAGCAACAGAACAGCTTTCAGCTAGCGGACAAATTGCCGTTTTAGAATCATTAAAAAATAAAGAATTTAAGGTTAGGGAACAAAGGGACCCTTCTAGGCTTAGAATTTTGAAAGGTGTACGGCTTTCAGGCAGTTCTCAGTTTTCTAAAAACAGCCTGGCAGAAATTGTAAGAAAAATCAGAGAACATAATACATCCCCCATAGCTATTATAGATGTGCGCCAAGAAATGCATTTGCTTGGTGATAGCGATTTAGCTCATACAATTGCCGAAAAAGACTGGTCTGAAATCAACCATAAACTTGAATTTATTATTAAAGATGAAGAAGCATTGGTTCATTCAGGGTTGTTAGAACGCGAAGAAACTATCGCCCATGGACTTGACCTTAAATATTTGCGTGTGCCCGTTACCGATGACACTGTCCCCCATGAAAAAGCTGTAGATGCATTTATTGAATTTTATAAAGATCAGATACAGAAAGATCCGCAAGCATGGTTTCATGTGCATTGTGAGCATGGTCATGGGCGGACAACCACATTTATGACATTGGTGCATATTCTAAACACCAAAGGCGAAACAAAATTAGGCGATATTTTGGAGGAACAATATAAGTGTGGGGAAGTTGATCTAGCTTTCCCACCCAAGGAAAAATTAAAAGAAAAAGATGTAGACTTACAAAGAAAACGTTTTGCTTTCTTGGAAGAATTCCACCAGTACGTGAATGATAAAGAATCAGGGTTTTTTGCTGATAAACTGTGGACGGAGTGGAAAAAAATAGTTGGGGAGTAAGAAATTGCAGATTTGATAGAAACGCACAAATAAAATCTGAATTCATTATTAAAGCCAAATAGTTCGATGTGCTTTGTTGAATTTTTGTAACATAGATTCAGGAAATTGATATTTATCTTGACAAAGTGGACTTGAATGTGGTAAATTTAGCTTCAAATAACTTCAAATAACTTCAAATAACTTCAAATAACTTCAAATAACTTCAAATAACTTCA
>JBAXJB010000007.1:0-55810 GCA_037138055.1 Alphaproteobacteria bacterium
TAGTGGAACTTTTAATTGTCGTTTCAGGTATTTCTAATTGTCGCTGATCAACTGCTTAAATCATGGCCCAATTGTAATGACAGTTGGTGAACAGACAAAGGCTTTTTTCAGCATGGACGAAGCTCATGATTGGTTTCATGGAATGGTAAGGGGACGAAAAGCCGGGCTTGCGGTAGCTAAAGCTAATAGAAAAACTGAAAAATGGAATGCCGAAAAAGAATAATTCTTAGGATTCTGTCATTGAAAGGGCTGGATAGATTCAAAAATAAGTATAGCTGGCTGGCAAAGCATTTTTTTAGAAAGCTTTGTTAGTCAGCTTTCCCATTACACTTTCCAAGCAAAACACCCGCAGCTGACTAGCAAGATTTTTGCGAGTCTGCTGCTGTTTTTCTAAAGATATAATTAGCTGAGTTAAAGACATATTTTGTGATGCGCAAAAAGCATCAATAACTTCCCAGAACTGGGGCTCTAAACGTACGCTGGTAGCGTGCCCTTGCACAACTACCGAGCGCTTAATCATTATTTACGCATTTCCCACAACGCCAACATTAGCTTGCTGGTTGTGGTAAAGGGCCGCAAAATCTACTGGTTGTAAGAAAAGTGGAGGGAACCCTGCATTACTTGTAACATCAGAAAGAATCTGGCGCGCATAAGGAAATAGCAATGTTGGTGTTTGAATCATCAACAAGCCTGGTAGAACTTCATCAGGCACATTTTCAATTTGACATAGTCCTACGTATTGAAGCTCAATTAAGAACAATGGTTTGTCTTCTTGCTTTGCTTCTACATTAATCATCAACATGACTTCATAGGTTTCGTCGTCAATTTTTTTTCCATTAGCATTGATATTAATGTTTATTTCTGGCTGTTCACTAATGTTAGTGCCAAAACCAATTTGATTCTCAAAAGATAAATCACGAATTCCTTGAGCAACAATGCTAAAAGTTGGTTCTAATTGAGCGTGCGTTTCTGTCATATTAATTTTATGTTAAAAAGTGATGGTGGTAGTATTGCTAATGTGGTTAAATTCCGCAAGGAAATTTTAATAGAATATGGCTTTGGTTCCTCTGCAAAAAATTATTGAAGTTTCTGAATATCGTCTTCTAATAGGAGCTGTTTTAGGGCAATCACCCGAGTGGGTGTTTATGCATTTACCTACGTTGGTTTTGTCTGCCGAACAAAAACTAAAATTAAATAATCTTGTGCAACGCCGTGTAAATGGAGAGCCTATTGCCAAAATATTGGGCTATAAGGAATTTTACGGTCGACATTTTTTCACGAATGCCCATACGTTAGATCCAAGGCCAGATTCCGAAACATTAATTGATGCTGTATGTAAATATTTTTCATCTGCAGAGCCATATCAAATTCTTGATTTGGGCCTAGGTACAGGGTGCTTATTGTTTACTCTTTTGTGTGAATTCCCCAATGCATATGGCATAGGTGTAGATTACAGCTTGGAAGCACTCCAAGTTGCAAAACGGAATCAAGAAAATTTAAATCTGGCAAAGCGATCAAACCTCATTCAAAGTAGCTGGACCTCAGCGTTACAAGGAAGTTTTGATATTATCGTCAGTAATCCTCCCTATATTGCAACCAGTGAACAGCTTGATGCATCAACTTTGCATGATCCGTCAATGGCATTGTTTTCGGGCCAAACAGGTCTTGAAGCCTATGAACAAGTACTTCCAAAATTAAAATGCCTATTAAAACCCAATGGCAAAATATTGCTTGAAATTGGTCGAGGGCAAGAATTGTGTGTTGAAAAAATCGCAATAGCTGCTGGTCTGGCAAATGAAAGTGTATTCACAGATCTATCTGGTATCATACGTGTGCTATGCTATAGTCCAGTCAAAGCATAAGAAATGTAAATTATTATGAATAAGTTTGATCTCATTTTTGTAGGTGTGCTAATCCTTTCAGCGTGCATGGGCGTTGTGCGTGGTATTACAAAGGAAATACTTAGTTTGCTGTCATGGGTTGGTGCAGTCACTATGGCGTACATATTATTCCCGGTGACTCAGCATTTTGCGCGTACGCAAATTACTAATCCTATGTTGGCTGACGGCGTTACTATTTTTGCTATTTTTATTATTTTTTTGGTTGTTCTAACTTTAGTTAGCCATTTCCTAACATCGCGTGTACGAGCAAGTGCACTAAGTGGCGTTGATCGGTCTTTAGGTGTTGGTTATGGATTATTACGTGGTTGTGCTCTCTTGTTCATTTTTGAGCTCGTTATTAGTTGTTTGTGGTTACGTCCTGATCACCCAGAGATTATAAAAGAAAGCAGATTTGTAAACTTCATGTACAAAGGTAGCGATACATTTTACATAATATTGCCAAAAGAAGCTCAGGATTGGATTAAGTCATTGCAAGAAAAGCGTTTGAGCGAACGTAAGCCCCCTTCAATTGATGATATTAAGCAAGCAGGACAAATTGTTGCGGAAGTCGGCTCGCAGGTTGCACCAGTTGTGCAAGCAGCAATTAACAGAGCAAATGAGAAGCAAGTATCAGCAGAAGACTTAGCAAACTTGAAGCCAAAAGAGCAAAGCGAAAATAAAGTAAATAAAAAAATGAATACAAAAAAGCAAGACATTGAAATGGATAGATTGTTAGACCAGGCTAATGCGCAATAGGGGTAAGAAATGTTAAAGAATTTTATTGTACTTGTAGCGATTTGTTTTTCGGGTATTTTCAGTGCTGAAACAACCCAAGCTTCATTAAAGCCTCTTGTATGTGCGCCTTGTGATGAACCCTTACCAGGAACAGCTCTTTGGCACTATATGAAAGGTATTGAAGAACTTATTGGGGTGCGTACCAATCCTTATCTTGCCAATGAACATTTTAAGCGTGCTGCTGATATGGACTATGCGCCAGCAATAAAAGCACTTGCGGATAGCTATTATTCGGGAGATGGCGTTGATGAAGATAAAAATCAAGCTTTGTTATTCTATATTCGCGCTGCTGATCTAGGCGACGGTGCTGCTCAATTCAACGCTGGCGTTATCTTGCTTCGTGGTTATGCTGAAAATCAAGATAATGCTTTAGCGTATTATTATTTATGCTTAGCCACAATGAATGAGGGGCTTGATGAAATGGCTCAAGACGCTGCAATTTATCGTGATGAGGCAGGCAAGTTATTGATGTCTGAGCAACTGCAAGCAGTGTATCGCAGACTAATTAACAATCCAGCACTAAAGCCAAATAAGCGTTCAGTTAAGCGCGACCCGATTCTAAACTCAGTGTCAGCGGATCAACTCCCAGAGAAGCCATTGATGCCCTCCAGCGAAAATCAAGAGCCGCATTAAACACAATCTCTTCGCTTGGCTCAACCACAATCCAATAATTGTCTTGAATTTCTTGTTCTAGTTGGCTTGATCCCCAGCCCGTATAGCCTAAAGCCAAAAGAAATTTTCTTGGTCCTTGCCCTTGGGCTAAGGTGCGCAAAATATCAAGCGTTGCTGTAATGCAAAATTGTTCGCCTACGCGCACTGTTGAATCACTATGATAATCGGTTGAATGCAGCACAAAACCACGACTTACTTCAACTGCCCCTCCTGCCTGCATTTGTACAGGACGTGTAACAGGCAAAGGAGCTATATCAAGCTGCATAAGCAAGTCAGCGAATGTAAGAGAATTTAAGGACTTATTAATCATAAGCCCAATTGCTCCATATTCATCATGACCACAAACATAAATTACTGCATGGTCAAATCTGCTATCTTCCATAAATGGCATTGCAACCAATAGTTTGCCGGTAAGATAATTATTTCGTTTGAATTCTTTTTTTGAACCTGAATCTAATACACGACGCACTTTTGTCCTCATAACATTTTATAGAAGCTACATGCTTCTGGAATACTATCATCATATCTCATGAAGTGTTACTATTCGCTTAACAAAAACAAAAATGATATTTAAATGTATTTAAAAATACAAACAACGGATGAATTACTTTGTTTTATTAAAGAGATAAAAAAAACACCAATAACCTGGGTTGCAATTGACACTGAATTCCAGCGTGAGACTACGTTTTTCCCCATTCTTAGTCTTATTCAAATTGCAACTGAATCAAAAATTTGGCTTATCGATGCACTAAGTTGTACTGACTTAACCCCTCTAAAAATACTTTTAGAAAATAAAAAAATAAAAAAAATTTTTCATGCAGGTGATCAAGATTGGGAAATATTAAAACAATCGACCGGCGCTATTACATGTCCCTTCACTGATACTCAGTTAATGGCAGCTTTTGCAACATTAGGGCATAGTAATAGTCTTGAATCCCTTGTTTCGAAGTTGTTGGAAATATCAATTGATAAGTCACAGCAAAATACAAACTGGGTAAAACGTCCATTAACTTCAGATCAGCTAGAATATGCAGCGCAAGACGCAGCGTACGTTGCTAAAATTTACCCTCTTTTGAATCAAAAACTTATTGAATTAGGGCGGGATACTTGGGTAACCCAAGAAATGAAAACACTTTTAAAAAAATATCAAAGTGATACACCAGCAAAAGACTGGTTAAAGCTATGCGCTACAGGGTGCAAATGGCCTACACCATATTATGCGTTAGAACTTTCAAAATGGCGTGAAGGATGGGCGAAAAAGCTTGATATTCCGAAACGTCATGTCATTGGAGATAATTTGCTAGAACAAGCATTGCGTACAAAAAGTTTAAGCCATATTAATGAAAATAACTGCAAGCTAGATGCCCTTGAAGATTTAAAAATAGTATGGGAAAAACTTGGTCGTGAACATAATCAATATAAAAAGGACAGACCTATTTTAAACCAAATGGTTAAAGTGCATCATCAAGACTTTACACTTACGCAACGTAAGCTTTTGAAAAAATGGCAGTCAAGATCCAAAATTATTGCAAAACAGCTAGATATACCGCCGCATTGTGTTTTAAACAAGCAGCAGTTGCAATTGATTGTCTCTGGAAAAAAAAGCTCAATTTCTGGGTGGCGTAAAGAATTCTTGATGGAGAAAAATTTTACCATGTAGCACCTGCTTTTGAGCGCTTTACCTAAAAATAATCTTGCTCGAATGCTAAAACCACTTTATACCTAATTCTATGTTATTTTAAAAAAGTTATGGTATGCCTGCGGGAAAACTTGATAAAGAAGCAATTAGAGAATTAGCAGAGATTTTAAAAGAAACTGATCTTTCGGAAATTGAGTACGAAGCAAGTGGTGTTAAAATTCGTGTAGCAAGGCAGATCGTCCATACGTCTGTCGCAGCAAGTATGCCAGTTACAGCTATTAGTGCTGATGTTGCTCCATCTTCAGGTGTCGCTGCTAGTCATGCTGGTGCGGTTAAGTCACCAATGGTTGGAACTGTTTATCTATCACCAGAGCCTGGTGCTATGCCATACGTTAAAGTTGGTGATAGCGTGAATGTTGGGCAAAATTTACTAATTATTGAAGCCATGAAAGTAATGAATCCTATTAAGGCTTCAAAAGCTGGTGTCGTTAAGCAAATTCTTGTGCGCGATTCTGAACCTGTTGAATTTGATACTCCTTTGTTGGTTATTGAGTAGTAATGAAATTGTTTGAAAAGGTCCTTATTGCAAATCGTGGAGAAATTGCTCTGCGCATCTTGCGTGCTTGCAAAGAATTAGGCATTAAAACTGTCGCTGTGCATTCTACTGCCGATGAAAGCTCCAAGCATGTACGATTAGCTGATGAAAGCGTGTGTATTGGTCCACCGTCATCAAAAGACAGTTATTTAAAAATGTCTGCAATTATAAGTGCTGCCGAAGTTACAGGCGCTGATGCAATACACCCAGGGTTTGGGTTTTTATCAGAAAATGCAACCTTTGCTCAAATGATTGAAGAACATGGCATAACCTTTATTGGTCCAACTCCAAAGCACATCACCATGATGGGCGATAAGATTACAGCTAAAAAAACAATGATCGAACTAGGGGTGCCTGTAGTTCCAGGAACTGAAGGTGCTGTTACTGTTGACAATGCGCTTGAATGGGCTAATAAAATTGGTTACCCCGTTATTATTAAAGCAACGTCCGGTGGTGGCGGAAAAGGCATGAAAGTCGCTACTTCAGATGATGAAGTAGTTAATGCAGTTCGTCTTGCCGGTGTTGAAGCTAAAGCTAACTTTGGCAATGACGAAGTTTATATGGAACGCTATTTGCGTCATCCTCGTCACATTGAAATACAAGTTGTGGGTGATACTCACGGTAACGTGGCAAACCTTGGTGAACGTGACTGTTCTATTCAACGTCGTCACCAAAAAATATGGGAAGAAGCTCCATCTCCTGCTTTAACGTCAGCACAACGGACTGAGCTTGGAAACATTGTAAACCAAGCTATTAAAAAAATGGGCTATCGTGGCGTTGGCACTCTTGAATTCCTTTTTGAGGATGGCGAATTCTTTTTTATGGAAATGAATACACGTATTCAGGTTGAGCACCCAGTAACTGAAATGGTAACAGGCATTGATTTGGTTAAAGAGCAAATCATGGTTGCTGCAGGGCATCCTTTATCCTTTACGCAAAACGATATCAAAATTACGGGTCATGCAATTGAGTGCCGTATTAACGCGGAAGATCCACAAACCTTTGTGCCATCTCCTGGAAAAATCACTTCTTATCATACGCCAGGTGGGTTTGGTGTTCGGGTAGATAGCCATATGTATGATGGTTACGTTGTGCCACCATACTATGACAGCATGATTGCAAAATTAATCGTCCATGGGAAAAATCGTGAAGAAGCTATGCAGCGTGTTAAGCGTAGCTTAGATGAATACGTAATTGATGGCATAAAAACAACCATTCCTTTGCATCGTATTCTTGTTGATAATCCTGACATGCGTAAAGGTGAATACGATATTCATTGGCTGGAAAAATACCTGAGTAAAGATAATTAAAAGCAAAAATTCTATTAGGTAATTGTTAACGTCCTTATTTCATACTGAAAAAAAACAGTGGTTGTGTAGACGTGCGATTCTGGATTGGTATTGGTGTAGTAATATCCTGCATCATATTAGGATACTTAATAGGTGATGGAAATCTTAAGGTTCTATTTCAGCCTTCTGAATACATTATCATAATAGGCGTTGCCATTGGTTCATTTATTATTTCCAACTCTAGCAAAACTCTTCGTCATGTAAGAGCCGCTTTTAAAATAGCACGAGAAGGTGATTCCTACACAAAAGATGATTATCTTGAGTCTTTATTACTCATGTTTACAATCTTTAAATTTGCTCGCAGTAAAGGTGTGATGAATTTGGAGCTTCACATAGATAACCCTCAAAAAAGTGCTATATTTCAAAAATTTCCTTTGTTCCTTAATAATGTTCAGGCACTTACCTTTTTGTGTGATTACTTACGAATCATGTCTATGGGATGCGAGAATTCTTTTCTATTTGAAAGTCTTATAGATCAGGAGATTGATATGCTTGAAGAAGAAAATAACCACATGACTTCAGCTATACAAAATTTAGCAGATGCCACTCCTGCACTTGGTATAGTTGCTGCTGTTTTAGGTGTTATTCATACAATGGGTTCTATAGATCAACCACCAGCTACTCTTGGAAGATTAATTGGTGGTGCACTAGTTGGGACCTTTTTAGGTGTGTTAGTTTCATACGGATTCTTAGGACCGATTGCACATTCATTAAAAGAGGCATACGCAGCAAAGCGAGGGTTTTTAATTGTAATTCGAACAGGCTTATTAGCTTATTTAAATGGTCAGGCACCTATTATTGCTGTTGAATTTGCCAGAAAAAATATTGATTCTTTATTGAGGCCGTCATTCGATGAACTCGAAAAAACCACACAAAATTTAGTCTAAGCAATGCATGATAAGCTAATAATCATTAGAAAATATAAAAAATCTCATCACCGATCAAATGGCGGAGCATGGAAAATTGCCTACGCTGACTTTGTTACCGCGATGATGGCGCTATTTTTACTTATGTGGCTAGTGAACGTGGCAACAGAAGAAACCAAAAGAGGAATTTCAGAATATTTTACAACAAGTGTAATTAGTATGGACTCATCAAGTGCTGGTACACGTGCGATTGAAGCAGAAGTTTTGGCAACACAAAGTGGAGACAGCGATCAAGAAGTTTTAACTGATAATAATCAGCATCTTCCAGAAAAAAAAGCATCAGTAAAAGACAGCAAAAATGTTGATGAAGTGACAACGGAACATTATGAAGTAAAAAAGATTACGGCAAAAAAACTAAAACAAAAAAAAGAGCTTCAGAAAGTAGAAAATATAGTAAGGGTTGCTTTTAATTCTTTGAAAGAAGTGTGTGAATTTAAACATAATCTTATTATCGAATTAACAGACGAAGGGGTTAAAATTCAAATTATTGATAGTCATGATCAAGAAATGTTTAAAAGTGGTAGTTTTATACCTATGAAAGTTACAGAAAGAATGATTAGAGCTTTAGGAGGAATTCTTACAAAACTACCTAATAAAATTGATATTACTGGGCATACTGACTCAAAACCATATTATAGAAAAGGATACGGAAATTGGGAGCTTTCTTCAGATAGAGCTCATTCAACCCGTAGAATTTTGGAAGAGAGTGGAGTGAGAAGCGAGCAATTCGCGGAAGTTCATGGGCGAGCTGATAGAGACCCGCTGAATAAATCTAACTCAAGTGCGCCTGAAAATAGACGAGTAAGCATTACTATTTTGCATACCGATTCTCAATATCAGGCTGCCTCTTTGGATAAAGTAAATCAGAAGAACAATAACAGCAATATGCCGAAAATAATTCTATAAAAACCAAAAAAGCACAAACTATGTCTGCTTAAAAACCACAAAAGACTCTGAATAGTCAAAATACCTAAGCCGGTTGTGATTCCTATGAGAATAAGTTGTTGTGTTGTAAATAGTGTGCTGGCATTGGGCGTATCAAGTATTACCAAAGCAGAAGCACCTAAAATAGTTGGAATAGCCATCAGAAATGAAAATCTAGTCGCTTCAATTCTGCTCAATCCTAAAAATCTAGCAACAGTTAAGCATATACCTGAACGACTTGCTCCTGGAATAAAAGCAAGGCACTGAGAAATTCCAATTGCTGCTCCCCGTTTGTAAGTCACAAATCGATCTTTTACAGGGTTAGAGTCAGCTACAATGAGAAGTATACCAAATACTATGCTCGCAATTCCCATAACCACAAAACTCTCAGAAGTCCCGCCATAGAACTTTTTAATAAAAAAACCCACAGCTAATGCGGGGATAGAAGATAATACGAGTATCCAAGCTAAGTCACGATACTGTTTACAGGGGTGCTTTTTAAGCCCCTTTACATCGTAAACCCAAATGCCGAAAATCATTAGGCAAAAGTCTTTGAAGAAATAAATAAACAACGCAAGTAATGACCCAAAATGTAGTGCAACATGCGTTTCAAGTCCGTTGGTGCGGATTCCTAAAAGTTTTTCCAGTACGACAAGATGTGCATTTGAGCTTATTGGTAAGAACTCAGCAATTCCTTGAAAAATACTTAAAGAGATAAGATCGTGTGTCATTGTTTAGCCAACATGTTAAGTACGAAAGGTAAAATACCGCTACTTAAAAAGTACTGTATTTCATCTTCAGTATCAATCCTCACTAAAACTGGGACTATTTGTTCAGTTGTGCCCTTAAAAATTATTTTTAAATTCATTTTTGGGTAAATATCAGCTGAAAGCCCTTGAATACTCACTTGTTCAGTGCCAGTTAAATTAAGAGTTTTTCTAGTGGTTCCAGGCATAAATTCTAATGGTAAGACCCCCATACCCACTAAATTAGATCTATGAATACGTTCGAAACTTTCAGCGATTACAGCTTTAATACCAAGTAAACGTGTCCCTTTAGCTGCCCAATCTCGCGATGAGCCTGTGCCATATTCTTTACCGGCAATGATTACTAACGGTACATTCGTTTTCATATACGCTATTGATGCATCATAAATGCTCATTTGCTGATCTTGTCCATTAAGTAACTTAGTGTATCCACCGCTAACACCCGGCAGCATTTCATTTTGTATGCGTATATTAGAAAATGTTCCACGCATCATGACTTCATGGTTACCGCGTCTGGATCCATATGAATTAAAGTCTTCCACAGGAACAGATTTTGACAGTAAATATTTGCCTGCAGGGCTATTTTCTTTAATGCTACCTGCTGGTGAAATATGGTCTGTGGTAATGCTATCGCCAAGTAATGCAAGGATTTTTGCATTTTCTATATCTGCTGGTTCATCAATCTTCATTTCAAAATATGGTGGGTGCTTTATGTAGGTGCTATCATTCCAAGTGTAAGTTTTTGATAGCGTTGATTCCACGGCTTTCCACAAAATATCACCATCAAACACTGTGCTATAGCGTTCCGCAAAAATTTCCGGGGTGATTACTTTTTGGATAATATCTTTAATTTCTTGAGTGCTTGGCCAAATGTCTTTTAAGAAAATATCTTGTCCGTTGGTGCCTTTGCCAATAGGTTCTTGTGCAAGATTTATAGCGGTTGTTCCTGCTAAAGCAAAAGCTACAACCAAAGGGGGGGAAGCTAGATAATTGGCTTTAACATGAGCGTTAATGCGACCTTCAAAATTTCTATTTCCAGAAAGTACTCCCGAAACAGTCAAATCATTTGTATCAATAGCTCGTGTAATTGCTGTATCTAACGGTCCAGAGTTGCCAATACACGTTGTGCAGCCATAACCAACAATGTGGAACCCAAGACTTTCAAGATCTTCAAGTAAACCGCTGCGTTCTAAATATTCTGTTACCACTTGCGAACCAGGCGCTAAACTAGTTTTTACCCAAGGCTTAGCTCTAAGACCTAATTGTCTGGCCTTTCTTGCAACTAAGCCAGCTCCAATCATAACGGATGGGTTTGATGTATTAGTGCAGCTGGTAATCGCCGCAATTACTACATCGTGATGACTTAAATTAAAATCTTTGCCTTCAACGACCACACTACTGGCTATACTAGTCAAAGCTAGAGCTGTCGCTTTTAAATCTCTCAATAATATTTTATCTTGCGGGCGTTTTGGGCCAGCTAGACTTGGCAAAATAGTTGTTAAATCAAGCTCAATTGAGTCTTTGAATGTAGGCTCTGCTCCATCATTCCATAGCCCTTGTGCTTTTGCGTATGCTTCGACCAAGGCAACTCGATCAGCGTCACGATTGGTAAGCTTCAGATACTTAATAGTTTCCTCATCAATTGGGAAGAAACCGCAAGTTGCGCCATATTCAGGAGCCATATTCGCAATAGTTGCGCGGTCAGCTAAAGAGAGCCATTTTAATCCGGGGCCATAAAATTCAACAAATTTTCCAACGACGCCTTTTGTTCTAAGCAGATTTGTGATTGTTAGCACTAAGTCTGTGGCTGTTATTCCCTCACTTAAAGCACCATCCAGTCGCATTCCAACCACTTCAGGAATAAGCATGGTTTGTGGTTGCCCAAGCATTGCTGCTTCCGCTTCAATACCTCCAACCCCCCATCCTAGCACACCTAAGCCATTAATCATGGTTGTGTGACTATCAGTGCCAACAACGGTATCAGGGTAAGCTACAATTTCTCCTTTTTCTTCAGAGGTCCAAATAACTTTCGCAAGGTATTCTAAATTTACTTGATGGCAAATCCCTGTGCCTGGAGGAACGACTCTGAAATTTTTAAATGCTTTTTGTCCCCAACTCAAAAAACTATATCGTTCTATATTGCGTTGATATTCTAATTTAACATTTTCATCCAAAGCCAATTTTGAGCCGAATTGGTCAACCATTATTGAATGATCGATAACTAAATCTACAGGAATTAAAGGGTTGATTTTTTCAATATCTCCGCCTTTTTTTGCCATGGCATCGCGCATAGCTGCCAGATCAACAACAGCGGGAACGCCGGTAAAATCTTGCATCAATACACGAGAAGGAAAAAACGAGATTTCAGATAAAGTTGCCTCGGGGTTTACTGAATTAATAACAGCATCCAAATCAGCTTGTTTTACTCTTTTTCCATCGAAATGTCTTAGTAGATTTTCTAGTAAAATTTTCAAAGAAAAGGGCAGGGAGCAAGTATTATTTATGGTATCAAGTGCATAATAAGAATAATTCTTATTACCAACGTATAACGTTTTTTTTGCAGAGTTTAGAGACATGAAGCTAATTTTTTATCGATCATGTATCAGGCTAGCTTGATGGTATGTTGTAAATCAAGAACTATATATTCATTGACGTTAGTGTCTTTAGAATGTTGGCTAACGAAGAAATAATTTTTGTTTTGACTTCAAACTCTAACATTAGCTCTTTAAGCATGGGGGCAATTTGTTCAATGTCACCAACGCCACCTGCATAATTTGTCATTTTTGTTTCAACTTCTTGAGCTTTGTTCAAAAACCCTTTCATATCGGCTTTGAAAAAATCTCCAAAGCTGCTTCCATCTGTAGCTGCTGTTGATAATTTCTGAGAAGGTATTGGGCCAACTGATGACAGTAATCCAGATTTAATAGCTTCGACCATAAATACACAAAAGTAAAATTCCTACTATTAGTATGAACAAAACTTTAAAATGGTAAAAGCTTATTAAGATATTGTTGACCCCATGGTGCCGATTGAGCATCACTAAGATCACCTCTCCCGCCATAGCTGATACGAAGATTAGCGATTTTATGACTGGAAATTGTATTGTTTGAACCAATATCCTCCCTGCGGATGATACCCTTGATTTCTATTTCACGTAATTCATTTACAAGACGCACTTCTTCACGACCTTGAATAACCATATTTCCATTGGGGAGAATTTGAACAATTACAGCGGCCATGGTGAATTGCATTTGGTCTTGCACATCATAAGTTGCGGTTGATTTCTGAGATGGATTACTTTCCATATCTACCCAGTCTGTTAGGCGTCCAGTGTCACTAGTTCTTTTCCCAGGGAGAGTTTTTGCTAATCTTTTTTGTATAGGTAATGCGTGACCCAACACTTCAGTTACAGTTGTATTGAGAGAGCTCTTTCGTTCAAT
Source organism: Alphaproteobacteria bacterium (assembly GCA_037138055.1). Taxonomy (GTDB): domain Bacteria; phylum Pseudomonadota; class Alphaproteobacteria; order Paracaedibacterales; family CAITNM01; genus CAITNM01. The sequence continues at coordinate 12,988 of JBAXJB010000007.1, forward strand.
ATTGGGATTCATTTTCATAGACTGTTTGCGATCTATGATTACAGAAACAGATAATACATCTCCTACCTTGCCAGCGCGTTGATCCTTAAAGAATGCACGAGACCCTGTTTGCCACAAAGAATTCGTGCCTGATGAAGCTGTTACCGGGTCAGGCATTGGCATATGTACTGGTTCATAACCTGGAACATCACGTGGATCTTTTATTTGCGTCATCTGAGGTGGTTCACCAACTGTTGAAAGGCTCGTTGCTAAATTACAACCAGGAAGCAACAGGGTGAATATCAAAAGAAAAGAATAAAAATTACATAATGCCATGAATAATTTCCGCTGTGCTAGGACCTACAACTTTTGCAGATATTTTTTTAACATTTTGCTTTGAATTGTCGTGTTGTGTTTCAAACGTGCCAGTGTCGCCGCAAGCAAGATCTTGGGTTGCTTGACCTTTTGCACTAACAACTAGACATTGGCTGCGATAAACTACGTCAACCATGTCGCCTCTTTTAATGATTGTTGGATTTTTAAGTACAGATCTTTCAACAGGCATGCCTGGCTTTATAATTGCATGCGCAGATGATTTTCCAACAAGGTCAGTTGCGTCCATCACTACCATTGCTGATAGCTGGTCTACGGGGAAAGACTGATATCCTATATCAGATAAATTAATAATATCGCCCGATCCTATTGGTCGAAGCAGTATAGGAATATTGGTTAGCCATTCAATTTGTCCTGAAACGGCGATTCTTTCACCAGATTTTAGTTTCAAAGAAACCTGAAAATTTCGTTGCTGTGGAGATATAACTAATTCATCTATATTTGCATTTTCCAAACTCGTGCTTTCAGCAAAATCTTCTGTTGGCATTTTTTCAATGAGCACATCAAAATCTTTTGTATTTATTTTTTGTCCTAAAAGTGGTCGTAGAAATTGCACAAATTCTTGTTTTGAAAAACTTTTCCTTGAAGGTGCTTCCTCTGCATTTAAGCAAACAAAGCTAAAAAGAAGCGCGATTAAGGTTATTATTTTCATTATTTGCCCATCCCATTTACTGCATTCATCATGGCATCACCGGTTTTTACGGCTTTTGTAAGCATTTCGTAAACCTTTTCAATTTTTATTAAATCGGTCATTTCTTCTACTGCATTTACGTTGGATCCTTCTCGGTATGCTTGCTTAAGAAATCCACGTTGACTTGTCCCTGGTGTGCCTGTGTCTGGTTGTCCTGAAGCATTTGTTTGCACAAACAAGCTATCTCCCATTGCCTTTAAACCAGAAGGGTTAAAAAAGGTAGCAAGCTGAAGTTGTCCCACTAATGTTTCCTGCCCAGGGCTTGTTTCAGCGTACACCTCTCCTGCTTGATTAATTGAGACCTTTAATGTGTTTGATGGAAGCGTAATGCCGGGCTGTATTGTGTAACCAGTTTTTGGCATGACTAACGTGTTATTTTGATCACGGCTGAAGCTGCCAACTCTTGTGTAAGCAGTGGTTCCATCTGGCAAATTCACTAAGAAAAATCCATCACCATCAATCATTACATCTAAGCTTCTACCAGTTTGAATTGCTTCACCTTGTGAAAAAACCCTATATACAGCTGCAGCTTGCACACCGGTACCAATTTGAATGCCTGTTGTATCAATAGAGCCAGATTTTGATGTGTTAACGCCTAAGCTTCCATAATCAACGTATGGCAGGTCATACATTATTAAATATTGACGCTTAAACGCATCAACGCCCTGAGAAGCAATGTTTTGTGTCTTAATTGCTAAAAGAGCTTCCTGGCTCTGTAGTCCAGTTCTAGCAATGTTTAGAGCATTTTGAATTGAAGCCATAACTACCTATCACACATTCTTTGACGAGACATTCAGTACTTTTTTACTGCTTTGCTCTTGTTCATCTATAATTTTTTGCGCATGTTCGAATTGACGTAGAATTTCAATCATCAAGATACTTTCCTTGACAGATGAAACGTTTGAGTCTTCTAAGCCGAACTGTTTTATATAATACTTGGCTGAGATAGCAAGCTGTTGTTTTCCAGGGTCCAATAAATTGTCTCCTAAGCTTCTTAATTGTTCTTGCTGATCATGAACAGAAAAAACGCCAACTTTTCCAACGAGCACAGCGTCAGCATACACACCACCGTGAGGGTGAATAACAATACTTTTAACCCCCTTTGGAATAAGAATAGGGGAATTCCCTTGATCCAAAACTTTATAGGCTCCAGTTGCTGTTACTAGCTCGCCACTGCTATTAAGTGCAAACTGTCCATTTCTTGTTAACTTATTTCCTTTAGATGTTTGGACCATGAAATATCCATTTCCACTGATGGAGACATCTAACGGATTTCCTGTTTGTCGGTAGGAACCGTCTGCAACATTTCGTAAAGATTTGTTAGCGCTTACAAAATGAACAACGCGTCCTTCTTTACCTTTTTGTGTTGTGTTTACAAGCTTCACCATGTGGCTTTTAAAACCAGGTGTGTTCGCATTTGCAAGATTGTTTGTTGCTGTAGCTAAGCGCACCCATTGAGCTTCTTGAGAAGATAAGGCAACCGCATTTGGTTTCTGTACTGAGTGACTAGGCTTGTGTACATGCATGTTTTAACAATTTTTTTTTATTAGGTTTGTATGTGTCAGTGCAAGAAGCATGCCAACAAAAAACTTGAATAGAATTCGTTAATTTCCTATGGTGCGATAATGGAATTATTTATTAATCAGAATCATGTCTCGTAAATTTATCTATATATCTGCTTTTTTAGTGACGCTTGTTGGGATTGTCCCTCTTTTTATTGATTTTTCAAATTATGCGCGTCCGTATATTAAAGACGCTGAAAAAACAATCGGCAGAACTATTAGTACAGGGTCAATACGTTTGCAAATCCTTCCAACGCCACGTCTTAAAATTCATGATGTGATTTTAAGCAATGCACCAAACGCAAGTAAGCCAGAAATGGTAAAAGTTAAAAGTGTTGAAGTTATCCTTAGCCTGTTCGATTTACTAAAAGGCAAAATCGTTGTTAAAAGCGTTGACCTGAAAACGCCAGAAATAAATTTAGAAAAAGCAAAAAATGGCACAGCAAACTGGGAATTAAATATAGCTTCACCAGAATCAGAACATGCATCAAATAAAGCAACCGCAAAGCCTACAAATGCAGCAGCTGCAGGAATTGTTGTCAGCCATATTGATATATCTAATGCGACTGTTACTTATATTGACCATAAAGAAGGCTCTACAAAAACATTCTCAAATTTAAATATTGAATGCGACAGTGAAACCCTTATGGGACCATATAAAGTGCACGTTCGCACAGATTCAAATGAAAATAACATTGATATTGCAATGCTTACAGGGGCTATAAATCTCAGCGGAAAAACTGCATTAAAAGCAGACATATCTGTAAGTCACAAAACTCAAAAGGTGCATATCAACTTAGATGGTGCGGTAGACATTTCAAGAGAACAATTCTTAGGAAAGCTTAAAGCGTCTTCGGCCGACTGTCCGTTGACTGTAGAGTTACCTCATCAAAAAATTGATTTGAGAAAACCTGTTGATATGCAAGGTGATATTCAAGCAACAGCAGAGCAGGTTACCGTAAAGAATTTACGTATTAGTCACGCCATTGGTCAGTTAACAGGCATGCTGAGCTATAACATTTCTTCTCAGCTTTTTGATGCAGATCTTAAGTTTAAACACGAAGTAGATTCTATTAATCTGCAATGTTCAACAAAAGATTTTAGTGAATTTGAATATCATATTTACAGTGAGCATTATCAAGACATATTGAAATGGTTTACCCAAGGCCAAACCTTAAAAAATAAAATTGACATTAAAGGGTCCTTTAAAGCAGAAGATGATTTGCTAGTATTTAAAAAAACAGCAATTCAGCTTGGTGATGCAAATGCTGATGCAAGTATTCAGTACAACACCACAACTAAGCAAGCCAAAGCAACTGTGCAACTGCAAAGTATTCAGCAATGGGGTCAGCTATTTGGTCACTCCTTGCCATTTTCAGGATCATCAGTAATTGCGTTAAGTCTTGTGCCGAACAAAGAAAATCTAGAAGTTTTAGCGAAAGTGTCGCTAGGCAAAGGAAACATATTGTTTGATGGCTCACTAGGCCAGGGTGACTTGCTTGCAAAAGGAAGCTTAACCCTAGAGCATATCAATTTGAATGATTACGTGGTGAATTTAGAAAGTACAGTGTTGGTCAAAAAAACTGAAATTGACTTAACCTTGAAAAAAATTGAATTGAAAGATAAAGCAGGACTTGATTTGTTTGCAGGTGGAAAGCTCCTAATTGATTTGAGTAAGGAAAAGCCACATATCGCTGGGTCAATCACTGCACAGCCAATCCAATTAACATCATATCAAGGTGATGCTGTTTATTTGAGAAGAGCACTGTATACGCCAGAAACAATTAGATATCAATTTTTGCAAATTGCAGCAAATGCTAATTCACGTTGGTCATCCGCACCTATAAAACTACCTTTGCACGCATTTACTATGAGCTTGCAAGTTAATGTACCTAAAATCACGTTAGGCGGGCTTGTTTTTGAAGCGTTGCAGTCGGACATTAGTTTGAAAGCAGGGAATTTAGGCATTCCATTTTCTGCCCATATGTATGGAGGAAAACTAAGTGGTGCGTTGCAAGTTGAATCTGCAAGTGATCAAAGCATTGGTTTAGCAGTTAAGTTTGATAATATTGCTATAGAAAAAATTCAAGCAGCAGCTGCACATTTTTCTAGCGGAAAAGCTTCTGGTGAAATAGATCTAAAGACTCATGGTAATTCACAGTATGATTGGGTAAGCAAGCTTAAAGGTCAGGCAAACTTCAGTGTTAAAGATGGAATTGTTAAGGGTTTCGACCTAAGTGCTATTACGAATTTGCTGAAAAAACCCAGTAACTTGCTTGATCTGAAAAATCTTCAGAACTGCTTTAGTGGTAGTGGGCAAACAGCATTTTCCAATGCAGGTGGAAAATTTACTATAGTTGATGGAGTGGCTACTACAAATAATTTGATTGTAGAAGCAACCGATGCTCAGCTAAAAGCCGAAGGTCAGGCAGATCTTTTGAATTGGCAAATGCGTTTCACAGGTGAAGTTTTAGCGCCAACCTTAAAAAATGTTCCGCCAATAAAGTTCACTATTAAAGGTCCAATAGATCAACCAAATTATAATCTTGATCTAAAACAGCTTCAGCAATTGTTTTTGCAAAAAGGAGCTGGTGATTTAGTATCAAAAACACTTGGAAAAGCAATTCCAGGACTTGATAAACTAATTCCAGGATTAGGCAAAAAATCAAAAGGAGATGCTGCTCCACAAGCTAGCAATTCAAATGCGCCTGAAGACAATGCCCCCGTTAAGGCTGACAAAGTTGTGAAAGGTCTTTTGAAAGGTATTTTTGGGTAAGATTTAAAAATAAAACTGCCCTGACAATTACAAAAAATTAAGCTATCATGGTAGTATGGAACTTATATACTTACCAATGGCTGATATCTACTTGTCCTTACCTTTGCTTTTAGCAATTGGGTTAGGTGGAGGTATTATTTCGTCAATGTTAGGAATTGGTGGGGGTATTATTATCACTCCGAGCCTAATGAGCATTGGTATTCCATCAGCCGTTGCCATTTCAACGCAATTAAATAATTCCGTAGGCACTAACTTCAGTGGATTTTTAGCGTATCAGCAAGAACGCGATGTCGATATTAGCTTGGCATGGTATCTATTTATGGGGGGGCTTGCCGGTGCATTAATTGAAAAATTTGCACTTACCCAAGTTGAAAGTAAAGCTGCGAGTTACGCTGTTTTAAAAATTGTCGTTTTTCTTGTTGTTGTTATCAGTAGCATTGTAACGCTGATACAGTCACAACGACCAACTCAAACAAGAACTGAAAAGGGCGCCATGATGCGCCGTTGGATGATTTATTTTCCTTGGCATAAAATCTTTCTTCGCTCTCGTGTGGAAATGAGCATTCTTGTGCCCTTAGGCGTTGGATTTTTCACAGGTACTGTTACTACCAGTTTGGGTGGCGGTAACAGCCTTCTTATTGCGCCAATTTTAATGTACTTGCTGGGACGCAGTTCGCCTGTGGTTTCAGGAACTTCATTACTAGCAGGATTTGGCATTAATATCGTTGTTACTTTTATATCAAGCGTTGGAAAAGCTCCTGTTGATTTTGTTCTTCTTCCTATTCTTTCTATTAGTAGTGTGGTTGGTTCAATTATTGGGGCCAGATTGGCCTATAAATTTAGCTCTAAAGCTTTAAAAATGATTGGTTCAGTTGTGCTAATGGCGCTTGCTACAAAAATGTATTTGGAATTAAAGCTTGTGAATTGGCAAACAATGTCTAAAGGGCAAAACTTCTTTAATAAATTTCCAAAAGTTTTGAAAAAAATTCAGGCAATGCCAGACCAAAGCTGGATGCTTCCCATAGCGCAATATGCTCATGACTCTCCAATGGAATACACTATCATTACTCTTGTGCTCGTTACTGCTTTTGCCGGATCAGTGCAATATGTGCTTAATCGTATAGCGTGGCGTAGCTAGATGTTTTCTCGTTTTTTATTTCGTCTGTTACTTGTGGTCTCTATTGTTAGCATTGGAGTTTGGTATTTTTTTCAACCATCTCCAGCACAAGCTGAAGATAAATACGTAAATGTTTATTGCTGGTATGGATTGCTTGATCAAGAAACCATTAAAGAATTTGAAAATGAAACAGGTATAACTGTTCGTTTAGATGCATACGATAATAACGAAGTGTTAGAAGCAAAATTGCTTGCTAGCAATAGTGGTTTTGACGTTGTTTTTCCTTCAGCAACACCTTACATAGCTTGGCAAATTCAAGCGGGTGTTTACCAGAAACTTGATAAAAATCTATTACCTAACATTGTAGAGCTTGACCCAGTAGTGGTGCATTGGATGCGTAACGTAGACAAAAATCTTACGTATTCTCTTCCATATTTTTGGGGAACAGTTGGGATTGTTTACAATAGAGATGTTTTGGAGAAAGTTTTCCCAAAGGGATTTGAGCAAAATCTAGATTTATTATTTAATCCTAACAATCTTAAAAAGCTATCTAAATATGGGGTGTCGCTACTGGAAGAAAGCGTTGATGTTATTCCATTTTCACTAATGTATATAAACAAAAATCCCAATTCAACATTGCCAGAAGATCTTGATCTAGCTGCAAAACATCTTATGAAAATGCGTCCGTATATAAGGCGGTTTACTTCTTCAAGAGTAGTGAACGATATTGTTTTAGGCGACACTGCAATAGCACTTGTTTGGTCTGGAGAAGCTCAACAAGCAATTACAGAGGCTAAGGAACAAGGTAAAAATATTGAATACTTTATTCCTCCTGAGGGGGGAGTCACGTGGATTGATGCTATGGCTATTCCGCAAGGTGCACCGCATCCTAAAAATGCTCATGCATTTATTAATTTTTTACTGAAGCCGCATATTGCAGCGCGTATTTGTCAAAATACAGCGCATGGTGTTGCAGTAAGCCGTGCTAAAAAATATATGTCAGATGATATTTTAAACAATGAAGGCATTTATCCAGGCAAAAATATACTGAAAAAACTCTTTTTAAATACTCCGCCTAAGACTCAGAAGGAGTTACAATTTGAACGTGAACGCACTCGGGTGTGGGCAAAAATACGCCTTAATGAATATTAGGAAAAATTATGTCGATTATTGGAAATAGAGATCAATTAAGAAACCTGGAACCTTGGCAAGATCCAAGTGTTAAGCCATACGTTTTAATTGAAAATATTAATAAGAATTTCGGCACAACAGTTGCTGTTAAAAATCTTTCCATTTCTATATATCGCGGTGAACTTTTTGCATTGCTTGGTGCATCAGGCTGTGGAAAATCAACATTGTTACGTATTCTTGCGGGGCTTGAAAAACCTTCTAGTGGACGAATTGTTATTGATGATGTTGATATTACTGATTTGCCTCCATACAAGCGTCCGGTGAGCATGATGTTTCAATCTTATGCGTTGTTTCCACACATGACGGTTGAAGACAACATTAATTTTGGTTTGAAGCAGGAACACCTTTCTAAAAATCAAATTACAGAACGTGTAGATGAAGTTCTTGATTTAGTACAGTTACGTAAATACCGTGACCGCAAGCCTGGGCAACTTTCAGGTGGGCAACAGCAGCGAGTTGCGCTGGCGCGTAGCCTTGCTAAGCGTCCAAAATTATTATTACTTGATGAGCCACTAGGTGCTTTAGATAAAAAGCTTCGTGAAAAAACCCAGTTTGAATTGGTCAACATTCAAGAACGTGTGGGTATTACTTTCGTTGTTGTTACCCATGATCAAGAAGAAGCCATGACTATGTCTAGCCGCATTGGCATTATGGACGAAGGACAAATTAGACAAATTGGAAAACCGCATGAAATTTATGAATTTCCACATTCTCGCTTTGTTGCTGAATTCATAGGGTCAATGAATATGTTTGAAGGGGTTGTTGTTGAAGACGAACCCGATCATGTGGTCATTGAATCATCTGAATCAGGGTGCGAACTGTACGTTACCCACGCAGCATCTATGCCAGTAGGTTCAAACGTAACAGTTGCGATGCGTCCTGAAAAAGTAATGATCTCAACAAACCCAAATCCTAATTTGGGTCGTAATTGCACAAAAGGAATTGTACGTGAAATAGCCTATTTGGGTGACATTAGCATTTACCACGTTCAGCTTGAATCAGGGAAAATTGTACAGGCATCATTGCCAAACTTGTTACGTTTGTCTGAACGTGACGTAAAGTGGGATGACGAAGTTTATTTGTTCTGGAGACCAGAAAACGGAGTTGTCTTAAGCGTATGATTCTACAAATACTGGAACAATTTTTTGAATTTTTTTTGGGAGAGCTCCGCTACATAGGAAGAAACTTGCGCGATAAGTGGTTAGTAATTTCTATTCCTTACTTATGGCTTGCCATGTTTTTCCTTTTTCCATTTCTCATTATTTTTAAAATTAGTTTTTCAGAACTCCAGGTAGGCATTCCCCCTTTTCAAAATATTGTTGAATGGACGCCAGACTTGCTACTGAAAATTCGCCTGCATTTTGAAAGCTATTGGACTGTTTTTACCGATAATTTTTATATACATGCAGTGTTCAGCTCTTTAAGAATTGCATTGTTTTCTACCGTGGGCTGTTTAATTATTGGATATATGATTGCCTACAGCATTTCAAGGGTGAAAACATCGTGGCGTATGCCGTTATTGCTTATGATTGCGTTACCTTTCTGGACATCTTTTCTTATCCGAGTGTACGCATGGATGGCAATGTTAAGTAGCAAAGGTTTGGTGAATAGCATTCTTTTGAAGCTTCATATAATCAGCAGCCCGCTACAGCTTCTTGATAATGACGCGGCCGTTTGTTTGGGCATTATATATTGTTATCTACCGTTCATGGTTTTCCCCATTTATGCATCGCTCATAAAAATTAATGATGACTTTATTGAAGCTGCCCACGACTTGGGTTGCCCTCCTTGGCGTGCTTTTTGGAGCATCACCGTACCGCTGTCTAAGCAGGGAATTATTGCGGGAATCATTTTAGTGTTCCTTCCTTCAATTGGGGAATTTGTGATTCCAGAAATTCTTGGTGGACCAGAAACAGTGACTATCGGACGTGTGCTTTGGTGGGAATTTTTCAACAATCGAAACTGGCCGTTAGCAAGTGCTGTGGCCGTTCTTATGGTGCTTCTGTTCGTTGTACCAATTATGATTTTAAGAAATCGCCAGCTTGATGCAACAGAAAAGGCCGCACAAACATGATTCGCTTTTCCAAATTTAACCTTGGCGCGCTTATTTTTGGGTACGGATTTTTATACGTTCCTATTCTGTACCTAATAGTATATTCGTTTAATGATTCTAGAATCATTGGTGTATGGGCAGGATTTTCCACGCGCTGGTACACAAAATTATTTGAAGACGATGCTCTTATTCGTGCCGTACTAAACAGCTTTGAAATCGCCGCAATTGTCGCAACCTTAGCTGTTGCTTTTGGCACAATGGCTGCCATTGTCATGGTGCGCTTTAAACGCTTCCGCGGAAAAACTTTATTCAGCGGTTTAATTTCAGCACCTTTGGTTATGCCAGAAGTTATTACTGGCCTTGCACTTTTGTTAATGTTTGTTACCTTGGAACGTGCAATTGGGTGGCCATCTGAACGCGGCATGCTAACTATTATCATCGCGCATATTACGCTTACTATGTCATATGTTTACCTGGTCATTCAGGCACGTTTAATTGATTTTGATAAATCATTGGAAGAAGCTGCAATGGTGCTTGGGGCAAAACCATCAGCTGTATTTTTTAAAATAACACTCCCTCTAATCTTCCCCTCATTACTGGCAGGGTGGTTATTAGCATTTGCATTATCTTTAGACGATGTTGTCATTGCCAGCTTCTTAGCAGGTCCAGGTGCTACGACATTACCAATTTTAGTATTTTCAAGTGTGCGTACAGGTGTCACGCCAGAGCTAAATGCACTAGCTACAATTATAGTTGGAATTGTTAGCGTTGGTATTTTGATCAGTGGACTTATCATGCACCGCAGGGCTGCAAAGAAAATTTACTAAATTAAGCCGCCTTTAGTATTACTGAATCTACTACAACATTTTTGTCCTTCGCTTCTTCAAGCTTGGCAAAGTGATCAACTCCCCACAAGAAGCCAATGCTAACTGGCAATACAATCACCCACATGCCGTAAGGCCCAAGAGAACTAGTTAAATAGACTAGCCCAAATGATGTCACTACATACATAAATGCCCGTGATACAGCATAAAGCATGCTGCTATAAGTGAACCTACGGTGCACAGGAAAGTGTTTGAAAAATATTGGAATGGCAGGAAGCGTACCCAACGTAAATACTGTTAAAAGAACTTGAACGGTGGTTAACGTATAAATGTTGGTAAGAGATAAGAAAGGAATAAGAAACAAAACTACCGATGATAAAATTGCCCTGATTCTTAGTATTTTTAATGGGTGAATTTTTTTGCTTAGAAATATGATGGATATTCCAATTGCGAAACTTAAAATGGTTAAAAAAAGATTATGGTTAATAATATGTTCAGCGGTGTACTGCATGGAATATTTTAGAATGTCCGCGCAATAGATGAATATCACATAAAAACAAAGCGGAAATCCTGAATAGATAAAGAAATAAGCCAAAGAAGTTTTTTTAGAAACGTGTATGTTTTTTGATTCAGTGAACTGTTTGTTTGCTCGTGATTTTAAAAAATCTGGAGTTTCCCTAAGTTTGCGCCGTGCAACTGCTCCTGAAAGAGCAATCATGCCGCCCAAAATAAACATGGCTCTCCAGCTTGCGCCACACTTGAATATAAGGCTTGCGGCTAAAAGTGCTACTAAGCTACCTAGTGTGCACAACTCAGATACCCAAGACACAACTCTATACGATGCTGGAGGCTCTAAAATTTCAGAAAGATAAATTTCAGCACCTATCACTTCGCCGGTAGCAGAAAAGCTTTGCAAAATGCGGCACGTAATCATAGCAACGCTTGCAAAAATCCCAATCTCTTCATAGGTAGGTAAAATGCTCATGAAGAAGCAGCTGACCGCCATCATGGATGTGGAAATAATAATCGATGCTTTTCTTCCAATTTGGTCTCCAATATACCCAAATAACATGGCGCCAACTGGTCTAAATAAATACGTGGAACAAAATGCAAATGCTGAAAGCAACGCTGCAGTTCGTTGATCAGTTTTCGGAAAAAATAATTCGTTTAGTAAGACTGCCATATGAACGTAGAGCATTAGATCGAAATACTCTAGAAATGTTCCTATTTGTAAAAGGCCAATGGCTTCTTTTTGGTCGCGCCTTAAGGTTTTGAAAAGACTCAATTTTTTCTCTTGAGTGTAAGGAACCAAGTACTTTGTACCACATTGTTATGGTTTAGATAAGGTGAAATTTAAAAAATATTAACCTTATTATTCTTATGAAAAAAAAATTAAACTGAAAGGATAATGGTAGGCCTGCTTGAACAATAAAAATTGTACGTTTCGTGTATTCCGTGTTGATATGTTTCTTCTAAAGTGCTTAGAAAGCCAGGTTCTGATTCAACATCAAGAATCTCAGCTATTTTTGTCTTTAAATAATTTAATTCATCAATGTTTGATAAACGTTTTATGCATGAAACGTACATTGATTCTAAGTCGATTAAGGTAACCTTATTTTCAGCAAAGGGTCTTAAATCAACAAAAATATTACCAGGGTGCAAATCTTTGTGAATGATTGTACTGAAACTAGGAGCAACTCCACTTATATAGTCAATGCAGCTTTTTTGAGAAAATTCATTGCTTAAACCATGATGACAATGAAAGCTTCCTATTGACTGTCCTATAGCTGTTATTGTTTCTAAAGCCTTGAGTCTAAGAGCTGGTTTATGAATAGCATCGGCACTGGCATAACTTTTAAAAATATCTCTTGCTAATTCTCCACGCGCAGCATGGTGAACGGAAAAGTAGTAATTTTTACCAGCTGCTAAAGATAAATCTCCTAATTTTTCATGAAAACAAAGTCTTGGCAGCAAACCAATCATTTTATTTGTTTTACGGAGTGCATGAGTTTTTTTTACTTCTATTAAATTTCGAATTTTATCGAAAGTTGTTCTATTTGGGTTATAAAATTTAACCACATATTTTAATTTTTTCTTCAATACTGCATAGCCTGTAGTAGGTTCTATGGCATCAGTATTTTCGTAAATATCATAAATGGCTGCGGTGTAATAGCCAAAAAAACTCTCTGCTTTTATTACATCAAAAGAAGAGGATGATTGCATAATATCTAATTTTTCAAGTAGGTATTCTATGTCAATTGCATTAAGACTACAGAAGGCTTTTGTAAGGAAAATTCCTGACGTTATGCTTTTATAGTGAGAAGATTCAATAACATTTCCGTAATATGTATGAGTAAGATCATCGCTAGATAGACTTACTTGTAATCGTCGACTTTTGCGGCTGGCTTCTTCTGCGTAACCACTCATCCTTAATCCTTTTACTTTTGGAGAGTGCGATTTATGTCTTTTCAGCGCAAGTGGTTGGGGAGGATTATCGTCAAATTCAGATTCATCTGGATCTTCATCATTGTCAGTTACGTTTGTTGAGAATGAAGGTAATTTTATAGAGAGAGATTGACATCTAATCATTTTGCTATGGTTAGTAGAGTCCGCTTCTGTTTCAGATTCTATATCGGTAAATGGAGAGTCAATATCTGTAATAGAGTGTTTCGTTGTTGGTTGTTCAGCAAAAGATAAGTTTATATCAGTAGAAGCGTTCAATAGCGATAGAATATTCCATAAAAAAAATAAGGAACTCATCATAATTTTTTTTCTTTGTTTTGAATTTTCTACGACAGATAATCACAAGATAAAATCTCTTTAAAAGATAGCGTTAAAAATTTTTAGTTTTTCTCGTTGCCGTGTAGCACATCTTATTCAATTGATCATTAAAATGTGAAGAACCTATGCCTGGTTTGAATACGACAAGATTTTTCATTACAAAAAATACTATTTAACGCTTTTTTAATATATTTTTGTCCAGACTGAACCCACCCAATGTGGGGTGGGCTTAGCTCTCAATAAGAGGGGCTAGTAGATTAAAGAATAAACCGTGAAAGGTCTTGGTTTTGTGCCAAAGCTGATACTTTTTCTTCAACATATTTTTTGGTAATAGTGAATGTTTCACCAGCGCGATCAGGACTTGTAAAGCTAATGTCTTCAAGCAACTTTTCCAAAATAGTGTGCAAACGCCGCGCACCGATATTTTCTATTTCTTCGTTAATTTTAGCAGCTAATTCAGCAATGGTTTGAATAGCATCTTTTTTAAATTCTAAAGTAACATTTTCTGTTTTCAACATAGCAACAGATTGCAGAATAAGATTGGCTTCAGGTTCGGTGAGAATGCGTACAAAATCATCAGTACTCAGGGCTTTAAGCTCTACGCGTATTGGTAAACGCCCCTGCAATTCAGGCAGCAAATCAGATGGTTTTGAAACATGAAAAGCGCCACTGGTGATAAACAAAATATGATCGGTCTTTATAGGGCCATGTTTTGTAGAAACTGTTGTACCTTCGATAAGCGGTAACAAATCACGTTGCACGCCTTCGCGGCTTACATCTCCACCACGATTTTCTGTACGTGCACAAATTTTGTCAATTTCATCAAGAAAGACAATACCGTTTTGTTCTACTTGGGTAATTGCACTTGCGACAATTTTTTCTTGATCAAGTAGTTTGTCAGCTTCTTCAGTTAGCAATAGTTTTTGTGCTTCTTTTACTGAAACATTACGGGATTTTGTTTTATTGCCAAAAGCTTTACCAAACACGTCACCAAGGTTGATCATCCCCATTTGTGCACCTGGCATGCCTGGAACGTCAAAGGTTGGTAGTGAACTAGAATTATCTTGAACTTCAACGTCGATCAGTTTTTCATTAAGTTCGCCCGTGTGAAGCATGCGTCTGAATTTTTGACGCGTGTCAGGTGTTGCTGTAGATCCTACTAATGCATCTAGAATTTTTTCTTCAGCTAAAATTACCGCGCGTTCATTAACTTCGTCACGTAAACTTTCACGTTGCATGTGAATGCTCATTTCAATTAAATCACGGATGATTTGCTCAACATCACGGCCAACGTATCCAATTTCAGTGAACTTCGTTGCTTCAACTTTAATGAAAGGTGCATTCGCAAGTCTTGCTAATCGTCTGGCAATTTCTGTTTTTCCTACGCCAGTAGGTCCGATCATTAATATATTTTTGGGCAGCACTTCATCAATTAAATCAGATGGCAATTGCATACGGCGCCAGCGGTTACGCAATGCAACAGCTACTGCGCGTTTTGCATCTTGTTGGCCAACAATAAAGCGATCTAATTCAGTGACAATTTCTTTAGGAGTAAGCTGGGTCATTAGCTGAGTGTTTCTATAATAATTTGATCATTTGTATAAATGCACATTTGGGCGGCAATTTCTAAGGAACGTTTGGCAATAACTTCAATATCTAAAGTTACATTAGGAACACTTAGCATTCCTTTAGCAGCAGCTAGTGCAAATCCACCGCCAGAACCAATTGAAATCACGTCATCATCTGGTTCAATAACATCACCAGTGCCACTCATTAGAAATGTTTTTTGATTATCTGCAACAATCATCATTGCTTCTAATTTGCGTAAATATCTGTCTGTACGCCAGTCTTTTGCCATTTCGACGCAGGCACGTGCTAGTTGAGTTGGATATTGCTCTAGTTTTGTTTCCAGTCTTTCGAGTAAAGCAAAAGCATCAGCTGTGGCGCCTGCAAAACCAGCAAGAACTTTTCCGCCGCCAATACGACGAATTTTTCTGGCTTTCCCTTTCATAATCTGGGAGCCCAATGTCACTTGGCCATCCCCCGCCATAACAACATGGTTTTCACGTCTTATCGAAACAATGGTGGTCCCGTAAATTGTTTGTGAATTATGAGTAATCATAATTATACCGTGTACTTCCTGAACGTCAGCTTAAGTCATTACGCTATCATAAACCTTTTACTGGCTTTCTCAAGAAGTTAGGCATTGGGCGATATACAAAAAAGACAATAAAGTTTGCAAGAATTCCCCAAATGCTTACTTCGAAGTATGCAGAGTGCTTCAAAGAAAGAAGACGGATAATGGTTATAACGGCAATACCAGTAGCAGCACTGTATAGAAAGGCTTCTTTAGGACGTTTAACGCCCATAACGCCAGCTACGAAAGGAACCAAAACAACAGGTGTCCAGAACATATACGCTTCAAGTAAAATATCAATCGCGCTCTCTAATGATAATGTGAAAAGTAAACCAGACATCGCAACAAAATAGGTTGAGTATTTAGAAATTAATAATTTTTGCACTTCTGTTAAGCGTGGCATCACAGGGGTTAGCACATCATGTGTGATTGAAACAGATGCTGCATTTAAGAATGAGTCTGCAGACGATAGAATAATTGCCATCATTCCAGCAATCGCAAATCCCTTTAGGCCTATGGGCATTACTTCTAGAACCACATAGGGCAATGCAAGGTTAGGGTTTAAATCAGGGCTCATCACTAAGGCAATAACACCAATCAAACCAATCATTAAGAAAAATGGAATAGAAAGAATACCGCTAGCCATATTGCCACGAATTGTATGTTTAATGGTTTTACCAATCAATAAACGTTGAACATATGGTGGCACTAGTGTTTCACCAAAGAAAAAGCTTAAAAACACAAGGGCAATAGAAGAATAAGGAACATCATTGGAAAAGTTCACGGTGCTATAAAAATACAATTTCTCAAATCCACCTATAGCTTCAACGCCAAAGAAAAACACCAAGGGCAATGAAACCATTAATACGCAAAAATGCAAAGTATCATTTGCAACAACAGCGCGCATGCCGCCAGATCCTGAATATGCCATTACTATTAGTGCACAAATGAATGCTCCAAGCTGTGAAGAAATTCCTAAAAGCACATTACAAATATGTCCAAACGCCATTAATTGCGCACCTAAAATTCCAGCGCAGACTAAGAATGCTGATACACCAGTGAAGACTTTTGCTCTTTTTCCGTATAGCTGTCCCATGATGTCACCAACAGAGTAGGCTGTTGGAAAGTTAACCATTTGAGGCGCAATAAACTTAGCAACTAGAATTTCTTTTAAGCTAAATCCCCATAAGGCAATTACGTAAATTAGGCCCAAAGTATAAACTTTTTCTGCAAGTCCTGTGGTGAAACCTCCGCCAATAAAAGACGAGGCCAAAGTCGCTGTGATAAAGAAACTGGTGTACTGACGTCCACCTGTTGCGAAATCATCTAGGGTTTTAACTTTTCTGGCTGCCATCCAACCAATAGAAATAACAGCAACAACATATAGGACTAAAATGCCCAAGTCTATATTAGATAAATTCACTTAAATAACGCTACTTCTAAAGGTCACACATCATACTAAAAAAGCAGACTGGCTAAAATTGTTCAAGCCTTAAAAAATGAAGGTCTTAATTTTAGATCATCAATGAAATTTTAATGCGACTAATGGCACTACGATTTTTTAAAGTTTTATTGGTGCGTCAGGCAACAGCTTTTAGTTGATTTTTTAGGTGCATCACAAGCTCTGGAAGGCGTTGAGACAAAGAACCTTTTAAGAAAATGCTCTCTTTACCTTCTAATGTATGAATGAATCGTTCTTTGAGCTCATCAACAGTTTCAAACCAAAGACCACGTTTTTCTTTGTTAATAGTATCAAAAAGGCATTTTGCATTTGTGCCAACCACATGAACGCAATCAATAGGCAGAGTATTAAGGAAATTCCCTATTTCAATATGATACATATCACTGTCTTCGCCTAATTCACCCATTTGACCAATCACAGCGATTTTTCGTCCGTCATGATGCATGGAACAAAAAGATTTTAAACCAGCCGTCATAGATGCTGGATTGGCGTTATAAGCATCGTCATAAACAAAAATAGTTTGGCCATTTGTTAGTTGTAAATTTAACATTTGTCCGCGCCCTGTGATCGGCTGCACTTTTGCTAATTGTTGCATAACTTGACCAAGGTCTAGTCCAAGTATCTCAGCGGTAAGTAGCACGTATAAGCTGTTGAATGCATAGTGTTCGCCTGGGAATTGCAAAGGATAAGCTACAATTTTTCCAAAAATTTCCGCCGTAATTAATGAACGCTTTCCCTGCTGCATCGGTTGGTAATGCAATAACCGTGCATCTAACCCAGCCTTGCGCCCTACTGTAAATATATTTTTTACCCCATAATTTATTGCGTTATCTTTCATGCGCTCAAACAAAGGGTGGTCGCCATGTAATAGTGCTTTTCCATTCTGGTTTAGGCCTGCGAAAATATCACATTTTTCATCGGCAATATCTTCAAGAGATCCCATGTTGCCAATATGTGATGGAGCAATTGTTGTTATAATAGCAATGTCAGGCTCAACCATTCTTGAAAGAGGTGCAATTTCCCCTTTATGATTCATGCCGACTTCAAATACTCCAAATTTACTGTCGTGTCGTAATAGGGCTAAACTTAACGGCACACCAAGATGGTTATTATAGCTAGCCTTAGAATAAATGGTTGGACCAAAGTGATGTAGGGTTGAACGCAACATTTCTTTGGTCGTGGTTTTTCCTACGCTTCCAGTGACAGCAATAGCCTTTAGTTTTGTCGCTGTTGATCTGCCATAAATTCCAAGATCTTCAAGTGCTTGCTGGGTATTGTTCACATAAATGAGTTTATCTTGATCATTAGTGTTTTCAGGAGCACGCTCGACAATGGCGCAAGAAGCGCCTTTATCAAGTGCTTGACGCACAAAACTATGACCGTCTTGTGTTCCTGGAAGGGCAATAAAGATATCACCATGTTGTAATTGACGACTATCAACACACAAAGTATGGGCTGCAACAGGAAAAGAAATATTAAGTTTTAAAGCGTTTTTTAGGGTTTCATTATTCCAACGAGTCATGATTGCACACTATCAGCTTCTTTGTATGATTTTAGTAGTGATACCATATAATCGTCATTAAATGATGGATTTCTTTTAAGTTCAGCTTTAATCTGCTCTAAAATTTTACCTGCACATCTTGCCTGCAGAGTTTTTCGTTGTTGTCGTTGCATTCTGTGAATAGTTTGCTGAAAACTTTTTTGACGGTATGCATGCTGCACTTCTAGCTCTGTATCAAGCTTTATTTTTAAAAAATCAAATTTTTGAATAGCTGACGTTTTTAGTTCTTCTATCTCTTTATGCAAGTGCTGTAGCCGGTCTTGATAAAGTATTTTTAATTTTTCATGTTCTGAAATGCTAGATTTTTTTTTAGCAATCTCATTTTTAATGCCTGCAATGTGCTGATCTAAAAGTTCTAACACATTTGGCCAAAGTTTTTTTACAAATATAAAAACAAACACACAAAAGCTGATGAGAATAAAAAAACTAGCGTCCATTTTTTACTCCTAATTTATTCAGAATTTGTATAACAGATTCATTAATAATATCTTTGTAAGTTTCGTCAAAATCAGCATGTTGTTGCTTATAGCTTTTCTGCAGTAATTTCAGTTCTTGCTGAATATCCTGTTCTAAGCTCTGAAGCTGATTTTCATGATTTTCGCGTATGCTTGCTAATGCTTCATCAATATAGTTTTGCGCATCTTTTAATGCGATTTCTTTTTTTTCATCATAAGTTTTTTGCAATTGCGCTGTTGCTTCTGACAGGTTTTGAATCTGCTGATCTGCATGCTTTGCTGAATCAAAACGCTTTTGAAAAATGCTTGATAATTTAGGCAAAAATACGCCAATAAAAACGCCAAACATTATCGAAAAAATAATGATTAGCCAAAATATTTGTGGCGTATAGGTGCTTATATCAAGCTGAGGCATAGCTTAGAATGCAAACAACATGGTCATGGCTGTGCCAAGTGCGAAAAGCATAATCGCTTCGGTAAGGGCCGCACCAATTAATCCTGCACGAAAAATATCATCTTTCGCTTCAGGGTTGCGCGCAATACCCGTTACTATTCCATTGAAAATATTTCCCAAACCAATACCAGCTCCAAGACCTGCTGTCATTGCCAAACCAGCACCAATCATTTTTGCTGCAGCGATTTCCATAACGTTCTCCTTAATTTCTAATGTAAGTTAATTGCATCATTAATATATAAGCATGTTAGTAACGTAAACACATATGTTTGCAGTACTGCTACCAAAAACTCTAATCCTGTTACGCCAATGTTCAATAATAATGGCACTATACCCAAGACAGCAAGCGAAGATCCAGCAAGCATTGCAGAAAAACTAGCAAAAAGTTTCAAAATTAAATGTCCTGCCATCATATTGGCAAACAAACGAATGCTTAAGCTAAAAGGGCGTGCCAGGTATGAAATTAATTCAATAACAATCATTAATGGTGCCAAAAATACAGGGATGCCTTTTGGCAAAAAAAGGTGAAACAGCCCAAACCCATGCTTCCTAAACCCAGCCACATTTGCGGCAATAAATGCCACAATTGCTAATGAAAATGTAACAGCAATATGACTTGTATACGTGAAGCTATAAGGAATAAGTCCTAACAGGTTGCCCATTAACACGAACCAAAAAAGCGTGAATATAAATGGGAAAAAAGGTATGCCTTCGCGCCCAATGTAGGTTTTCACCATGTCCGACAAAAACGTAAAAGTAAGTTCAGCGCTAGCTTGTAAACGCCCCGGAACAAGTGCTTCTTTGCGTAAAGAAACATAGAAAAACAAGCAAACAAAACTCAGGCCAATTGTCATCCAAAGGGCCGAATTTGTATATGAAATATCCCAACTTCCCACTGATAATGGGATGATTTTTGTTATTTGAAATTGATGTAGCGGATCAAGCATCAGGCTCTTTTCGAATATTTACTTTTGCTAATGACAACCAACCCAAGTATACCCCAACCATGATAAATGCAATCATAAACCAAGGAGAAGCACCCATGAATTTATCTATATAATACCCCAATAATGCAGAAAAAGCGATGCGCGAAACGAATCGCAAACACAAACTAAACGATAAAGCTAAAAAAGTACCAAAAGACATGAATTCATTGCGTAAACTGTTCTTCTAGAACATAACGTATATTGCAGCTTACGTTAACTGATTTTATGAAAATTGTCTTCCAGTGCCAAAGCACCAGAAGACAAAAGGGTAGTTAGGCTTTGTTTCTTTTTAGCTGAATCATAAATCCAATTGCAGCTATGAATAAACAAATGGGGATAATGCTTAAACCATATTGATATTGTTCATGACTGAAATTACCACCAGATTGGTGATCACCCATCATAACGCCAATTACAGTATGGAAGAAATATCCAAACGTCATAATAATCATGTTAGCTAAAGCGGTTGTAATGCTTACATGGCGTTCTCGCACATATGTGCTAGCTACATAAATTGCAATAATTTGATATGCACACGCTACGCCAACGGCTGTGAATAGCACCGATAGCATTTCAGGTGAGCCAAATCCATAGAGCATGGTTACAAATACAGTACCCATGAATAGCGCCGCTCCAATAATAATTTTTATATGGGCTTTTAGGTAATCTGCCATATAAGTAAGGCCAGGGGCGCCAAATAACATGCCTAAAAACATCAAAGATGATATGCCGGCAGCTTTTGCAGGAGCTATTTGATAAACGCTTTGCAAAAATCCAGCTCCCCAAACATCGGCAAAACCTTCCAAAGGTCCAAGCATCAAGCCTGCACAAATGCAGACCATAAGCACGTTCTTATTTTTAAGCACTTGAATGATGTCATCCATAATGTTGTGCGTTGAAATAATTGGCTTATATTTAGATGGGATGACTACGAACGCCAATACCGCAAGAAAGCCACCGATCCAGCAAAAATATAAAACAATGTCTTGCCAGTGAGTGGTTTCAAGTAAGGTCCTAACCGGAAGGCCGCCATACAAAGCGCCAACAAGACCAACTGTCACAGAAAGTCCCAGCATTCTATTGAAATGTGATTCTGGAAACCCTAAACGGATGACTTTAAATACACCTAAAATGGCACCAGATGAACCAATCCCCATAATGAATCGTCCAATATTGGCAGCAGCAATTGTATCGCTAATTAGCAAGGGAACAATGCCACCTACGGTTGCTAGAATACAAAGAGGAATTATATATTTAGGATTTTTTCGATCTAGCCATATTGCTAAGGGGATGTGCATCAACGAGTAGCTTAAATAATATAAGCCTGCGAACTGCCCAAACTCTAGCGCATTAGTGTTAAAATGGACCAGAAGCTCTTCCCTAATAACATTTGGTAGAACACGTAAAACATATTGATATGCGTAAAATAACGTGGCTACAGCCCACATGGACCAAGCTTGATAGGGTGATAAAGATGATAACATATGCGTCTCCTGTATGTGGAGTTTGAACTAATTTTAAATTGTGGAATTGGAAAATAAATATCTATCGCAGCACTAGCTGCGCAGATTTAGGTCTAAAAGTGATGAATATTTCCTATACATGACTTGAATATAGCAGATATATTATGGCTGTCAATCATGCCAAAAAATCTTATAATGCCCTAACGAATTTGGTTATTGGCTTGATGAATAGGAAAGACTAGGTATGGACGATCTTGATAAAATTCTAAGTGACTACAAACACGCAGTAGATATTGGCTTTTATTGGGATGATCCCCTACAAATTATCAAACAAATAGAATCAGAGCTTAATGAAGTAAGGCAAGAATTGCAAAAACCCAATTCAGAAACCCTTCAAGAAGAATTAAGCGATGTATTGCACGCTTGGATTACTCTGGTTGATTTTTGTGGATTTGATGTTAAAGAAACCATCGCTTGCGCGCGAAAAAAATTTGAAAAGCGTTTTGATGCGTTGCATGAAATAATCCAGGAGGAGGGCGCCTCTGATTTTAAAAACTTCTCTCAGGCCCAAAAACTACTCTTTTGGGAGAAAGCAAAACAAAAAGAGCAAGGTTTATCTTAGCAAAAAATATTGATTAAATTCTGACACGGTGTATCATTAACCATGAAGAACATCTTAGGCGTAAAAGGAAAAATGCTGGTCTATCAACACAGAACCATCATTATCATATCTTACAATATTGGCGGCTAGCCCCGTCGATACATCTTTTCATATTCACATATTTAAAAAATTAAAATTGTTCCTTCAAATTTCTTGAGGTTTATTATGTCTAAAAGAATTCTACCGTACGCGATGTGGGTGTTCCCCCTATCGTTCTTTACCTATCAGTTTATATTGCGACTTTGGCCAAGCTTAATGATGCAGCAAATCATGCAACAATTTCAGATTGATGCCACTGGTTTCGGATTATTAGCTTCTGTTTATTATTACGGATACGCCGGAATGCAGTTACCCATTGCCGTGTTACTTGACCGTTTTGGGGCACGTTATGTGGTATGTATTTGTGCCGTTTTATGCGGGCTTTCAACACTGCTATTTACCTATACCGATAATTGGACATTGGCACTTATAAGCCGGTTTCTAGTGGGTGCCGGTTCTGCAGCTGGGTTTTTAGCAACATCAAAAGTGATTTCCCAGTGGTTTGGCAGGCAATACTACGCGCGCATGGTTGGCTTTTCCTTCACGGTTGGGTTGCTAGGCGCTATTTATGGGGGCAAACCCGTTAGTCTGCTTGTTGAAAATTGTGGATGGCAACAGGTAGCCTTCGTGTTGGCTTGTGTTAGTATTGGCATTGGCGTGTTGACGTTATTGTTTTTAAAAACCAGCTCAACGCCCCGTGAAAAAGAACAATCAACCCTTTGCGTAAAAGACCTGCGCAAATTACTAAGTTCATCAACCATTTGGCTATTGGCAATTTCTAACTTGCTGATGGTAGGCCCCTTAGAAGGATTCGCAGATGTTTGGGGTGTGAATTACCTTATGCAGGCCATTGCCGTTAACAAAGCAGATGCAGCTGGTTTTGTTTCCTACATTTTCGTTGGCATGTTATTTGGCGGTCCGCTACTAGCAGCTTGGGCAAAACGTATTGGTAATTATTCTGTTATTACAATGTGTAGTTTGGGCATGGTATTGGCCTTCTTGTGGCTATTATATGCCACTACGTTTTTCAACGCTTATTCACTTTCAGCGCTATTTTTTGTAGTGGGTATTTTGTGCTGTTATCAGGTCTTAGTTTTTGCAACAGGAAGTGAACTGGTAACCCCCGCTATGCTGGGTATTACCATTGCGTTTTTAAACTGCATTAACATGCTTGGAGGGTCATTTTTCCATAGCACTATTGGCTGGTCGATGGATCATTTCTGGACGGGTCTAATGGCTAATGGCATTCGCACTTACACCATGCAGTCATATCAACATGCATTGCTTATTATTCCTGCAGCGGCAGCAATAGGGGGAATACTGGTTATTGTGGTTGGATGGTGTCGAAAAAGAAATGGTTAGTTAAATGAGAAAATTATTACCGCGCATCTTTGGTGCACTTTTCTTAATTATCATTATGATTTTTACGACCTTACATGTGAATGATACGAAGAGAAAACTACACATTTTTGTGTGTGGTTTTCCAGCCCATGGTCATACTAATCCAACGCTTGGTATTGTTAGAAATTTAATCGATTTAGGGCATCAGGTAACGTATTGCAGCAAAGAAGAATTTAAAGAAACCATTGAAAAAACCGGAGCTCATTTTTTTTGCTATAGTAGTAAAAGCCTTGATTCTTTAGTTTCAAGCAAAGTACCTTCTCCTGATGTACATAAAGTCCTTCTGAAGAGCGCCCTAGAAATTTTACCCAATCTTTTACCATTGAATGATCAGAACAAGTTTGACGCTGTCATTTATGATAGCGCAGCTGCTTTATGGGGGCAGGTTCTAGGAGATGTATGGAAATGCCCTACCTTCTTTTCTAATACACCCTTTTTATTCACGCCTGAGGATACTGCTAAGTATATGCACGAATTCATGCCAAATATTAACGAGGAATATCTGCATAACAGAGCCATAATGAAAGAAAAATATAACCTGTCTCTGCAATCTGATAGTGTTTTTGATATAAATAATTTCTCAAGAGCATCTCGGTTTATTGTTTATGTATCACCTGAATTGCAGCCAAATTCAGAGAAATTTCAAGGTAAAAAATATATCTACCTTGGTAATAGATTTGATAATGAACCTCAACCAAGTGCAACGCGGTTAGAGGCTGGTTCCACAATTTATATTTCGTTAGGGACAGTTTTTAACGAAAATCTTAATTTGCTCAAAACGTTAATCAAAGTATTAAGCAAAACAAAATATAAAGTGATCGTTAGCGTTGGAAAGAACGATGATATTTACAAGCATCTTGTACCTTTTCAGAATGGTTCGAATATACAGATATATAAATTTGTTAATCAACTTGAGGTCTTGAGTAAAGCATCTTTATTCATTACGCATGGGGGAATGAATAGTCTTTACGAAGGATTATATTTTGGGGTGCCAATGGTTGTTATTCCACAAATGCAAGAGCAACGTTTTAATGCGCATAGAATCAAAGAATTAAATGCAGGCTTGTTATTAGAAGCCAATCAAATATCCGAAGCAGATATTGAGTCTGCAATGAAAAAAATAACAGTAAATTGGGATGATTATAAAAAAGAGGCGCTTCATCTCAGAGCAACATTTTTGTCATCTGATAACAACAAGCAAGTTGCAATAAAAATTGTAAATATTGTAAAAAATTCCACTTGATGTAAGTAGTCGAAAATACTTAAGGAGTCCTCCAGATTGTCACGGACAAATTAATCTTGCTTAGATTTGTCTTTACACACATCCCACCCTTATTTGGGTGGGCTCAGTATGCTGCAAAATAAATTAAAAAATCGTTAAATAGTATTTTTAGTAAGAATAAAGGCAAATTTAGATCTCTTAAAAGAGACGCCTTAAAGCTCGCACATAAGTGCTGTATTTTCTGCTGCCACCTCTGCTTTTACCAGTTGGAAAAAATAGCTTGTTTGCAGGAATGCCTCCATACAATGTGACGGTGGGTTTGTATATAAAATGCTGCGTAATGTCATCTATGTTTGCAGGTCCCCTAAACTTGTAACTTGAATCTTTAAGAACTCTTTCGTCATTTTTAGATACAACTTTTGGATAAGCTGTTATAGGGTCAAAAATAAGGGTTTCATCGGTAAGTACTTTTAGTTCTGAGGCTATGCCCTGCATTTCAATGTAAGTAGATAATAACATGCATGACAAGTTGTAAAAATTTTTAAACCATATTAGTAATTTTCCATCAAGAAAATTGCCGTTATATACCCAAGTATTGTGGGGTTTGACTTCTATAGCGACGTGATTTTCTGGTATATTTCCTTTAGTTATTCCTGGTATAAATTCAAAATAAAGTTTGCCAGCAGCTGAATCTAATCCATCTTTTTCAATGCGCTCTCTTATTAATCCAGAGCAGTTATGGACAATTAATACCTTTGAGTCAGGCTCTAATGATTCATCAGATATTGCATTCACAGAATTTGTTGCTATTAATATTCCTAAAGGCAAAACGATATTTTTTATAAAAAGCATATATAATCCAAATTAGAGATTACATGCTTAAAAATTATCATAAATAATATTTATTTACAAAATTTGACCTGATGAACTTGTTTTAGAAATGGTTGGATCATTACCAATCCAACCATGCATAGATTTATTCGTATATAGGGAACCGCTTACACAACTGAATTGCCTGCGCTTTTGCCGTAGCAATTTCGCTTTGCGCATTTCCATTAGCAGCAGCTTTCAAAACACTAAGCATCATTCTGCCTACTTCTTTGAATTCTTCTTCCTTGAATCCTCTTGTCGTAGCTGCAGGCGTGCCCACACGAATACCGCTGGTAATTGTTGGTGGCTGCGGATCTTTAGGAATTCCATTTTTATTACAGGTCATGTTTGCTTGCTCTAGAACATCAGCGGCATCTTTGCCGCTAATGCCAATTGAACGTAAATCAAGCAGCAACATGTGACAATCAGTTCCGCCCGTCAAAAGATCAATGCCACCTTCTTTTAAAACTTCACCTAAAGCTTTTGCATTTTTCACAATTTGAAATGCGTAATCTTTAAATTCAGGTTGCAGTGCTTCACCAAAAGCAACAGCCTTACCGGCAATCGCGTGCATTAGTGGTCCGCCTTGCAGGCCAGGGAAAACAGCGCTATTAATTTTTTTTGCGATATCTTCACGGTTGGTCAAAATAATGCCGCCTCTACCACCGCGTAAGGTTTTATGAGTAGTCGATGTTACAACATCAGCAAAAGGCATTGGGGTTGGGTACACGCCACCGGCAATTAAACCGGCGTAATGTGCCATATCAACCATCAAAAAGGCACCAACTTTATCGGCTATTTTTTTGAATCGATGAAAATCAATAAATCTAGGGTAAGCCGAAGCACCCGCGATAATAAGCTTAGGTTTATGCTCCAACGCTAACGCTTCAACGGCATCATAATCAATAAGGTGCGTGTTATCATCTACACCATATGAAACTATATTGAACCATTTGCCCGACATATTGACTTTGCAACCATGGGTCAAATGCCCACCAGCACTTAGGTCCATGCCTAAAACTGTATCACCAGGATTTAAAAGAGCTAGAAAAACAGCCTGATTTGCCTGAGCACCAGAATGCGGCTGCACATTAGCAAATCCAGCACCAAAAAGATTTTTGACTCGTTCAATGGCAATAGCTTCTACTTTATCAACGTATTCACAACCATGATAATAACGCTTTTCAGGGTATCCTTCGGCGTATTTATTGGTAAGAACAGACCCCTGCGCTTTTAGCACAGCAGGACTTACAATGTTTTCTGAGGCAATTAGCTCAATTTGATTCTGTTGGCGAACTAATTCACCAGCGATTGCGTCGAAAATTTCTGTGTCGTTAAAATGTATGAAAGCATCACCTAAAAGTTGAATGTTAAATGGTGCCGCTGGAGAGAATCGAACTCTCGACCCCACCCTTACCAAGGGTGTGCTCTACCACTGAGCCACAACGGCGGTCTACTATTTATATCCGGCGGTATGGTTTTTTGCAATGGCTGAGGTAGCCACCTTTTGCAAGGTGGCTATGAATGTTTTTAAGCATCTAAAGCTACAGCTGCTTCAAAAAAATCTTTAGAGGTTTTTTCTATAAGAAAATAATAGTTATCACAGTAATCTAGAATATCTTGCATGAAGCTTTCTATATCTGCTTCCCGTGAATCTCCAGAAGCACTAATAGTACTCACATCCATTGCTTTTATTGCTTTAAAAAATTCTGTGAATCCATCCTTAAATTTAATATTTGTATTTCTAATAAGGGTTCTAATTGATCTTGATGGTTTTTTGTCAGATACCCACGTTATCCTAGAAGAACCTTTCTTTTTTTGACCTAAAATTTCAGCGAGAAGGTTATTAATTGACTCAATATTATCTTCTGGTTGTGTAATCTCTACAAAGTTTTTGACCAGTTTGCATACAGTATTTTCTGGTTTTTGTTCTTCGTACATCGAATATCCTGTATGGCTTGTTGCAATTGCTAAGCCTAATAGTAATGCTTTTAATTTCATTAAAAAACTCTAAAATTATAATAATGCAGTTATAGTGCAGTTTATAAATTTTCACATAAGGTTATGAAAAATTTTCATGAAATTATATATGTGTGATGTTTTTTTGTCATAATGTGTTGCAGGTGTCACATTTCAATGTTTTGTTATAAAAATCCGCTTTTTGCTAACGTTAATGAAGCATCCTGCTACTTTGTAGCCATCAACTCTTGGTTGTTTAAGTATTTCTAACACCGCATCAATTGTGGAATAAGGTTTTGGATAGCTAGCTTCGCCAATTGACCAAATGGCACTTCTTAACCATTCTTGCTGAATTTGTAATGGACAGTTGAAAAATATTGGCTGATCAACCGTTAGGGGAGAAGTATTCATGACAAAATCTTCAGCGTATCCCGATGTCAAATTTTCTAATGATTGGTGCAAACCATAAATTTTTGCAGCGGATGTTATTATTCCATTTTCATCCCATCCTAAGTCTTTAATGTGTTGCACCAACTGCCTAACCCTAGTGCGTTCATAGTGAGCATCCGTATTTGAAGGGTCTTCAATCCACGTAATGCTTTGCTGGTTAAGATATTCGCGTAAATCATTTGGTGCAATTCCAAGCAGGGGGCGAATAATTGGAACATCGTCTTCATGTCTAACGACTTGAATCGCCTGAAAACCAGCAGGGCCTGACCCTTTTAAAAATCGCATGAGAATTGTTTCAGCTTGGTCTTGTGCATGGTGTGCCGTCATCAAAACTGGGTTTTTATATTTTTTACAAAAATCAATAAGTAACTGATACCGTGCCGCGCGCGCCCGTTCATGTTTGCGGTTTAAGCCCTCTTCGTGACTCCAAACAAGGGTGTGGTGCGAAATATTTTGAGCGCTCAGTATACCAAAAACTGTTGCTGCTTCTGCTGAAGATTCAGACCGCAATCCATGGTCAACAGTGACCGCTTCAATTGCGTGTCCATTTAATTTCGCATATTTATTTGCCAGTAATGTTAATGCCAGACTATCTGCCCCACCGGATACGGCAACCACAATGGTGCAGCTAGGTGCGGTTATGTGCTGATCAAATGCAGCAAAGACTTTTTCTTTTAGTGTTTTTTGTTCATTTAATTCCATTAGGATTACAAAACTTTCAATGGTTGTTTTAAGGTGATGCCATTAGCTTCCATATTGCAGCTATAGGCCAGCATTTCAACGCCAGCATCGGCTGCTGATTGTGCCGCTTTACCGTATGCTTTATCAAGATCCTCCGCCACTTTAAAGCTCAGGGCATCGTTTCGTTGCACAACATATAATACAACGCTTCTAATCCCATTTTTGACCTGTTCAGCTAATTCTAATTGATGCTTTGCCCCACGGGCCGTTACGCAATCGGGGAATTCTGCCATATGGTTCCCGCGAATTAAGTGAACATTTTTTACTTCGACCAAACACATTTGGGTAGGGCCATCAGTCAGATAAAAATCGATTCGAGAATTTTGGCCATACTTCACTTCTGCTTTGATATTTTTATAGCTAGCAAGTTCCGGAATGGTATTGTTCGCTAGTGCTTCCGCTACAATTTGGTTGGGATTGCTTGTATTCACGCCTATCCAAGTGTCATCCACTTCAACCATTTCCCAGCTATAAGCTAATTTGCGTGCAGGGTTTGCTGCTTTCGATAAAGCAACCTTTAATCCTGGAGAAGTAATGCCCATCATAGCGCCCGGGTTTGGGCAATGTACGGTCAACTCTTCGCCGCTATCAAGCTTAATATCAGCTAAAAACCTTTTGTAGCGTTTGATAAGCGTTCCATAAACCAATGGGCTTGGGAATTTCATTAGCGCATTTCTTCCACAGGGGTTATCCCTAAAAGATTTAATCCTTCAGCAATAATGCAAACCGTTGCTTGCAAAAGTACCAGGCGCGCCGCAGTTTGCGCTGGAGATTTTTCATCAATAAACCGAAGCTGCGTATTGTCTTTGCCCTTGTTCCACAAACTATGAAACAGGCTTGCCAAATCATACAGATAATTTGTAACGCGGTGTGGTTCTAGGTGATGCGCTGCAGATGTTACAACACGCGGCCATTGAATCAATCCTTTTATAAGGGTCAATTCGGCTTCATCATTTAGGCATTCAAGGGATTCTGTTTTGGGTAATCCACCAAAAATTTGCGCAGCATGACGTAATACCGAATGAATACGAGCATGAGCATATTGAATATAAAATAATGGGTTGTCCTTTGATTGCTCAACCGCTTTTTTAAAGTCGAAATCAATAACCATATCTTGGTGGCGTGAAATCATCATAAAACGCACAGCATCTTTTCCAACCCGTTCAACTAGTTGTTGAATGGTAACAAACGTACCCGCTCTTTTTGACATGCGAACAGGTTGACCATTGTCTGAAAAATTAACCATCTGACAGGTTTTTACAGCATATGACTGATCCGCCTTTAATGCTTTAACCGCTGAAACTAAGCGCTTTACGTACCCTACGTGATCAAAGCCCAAAATATTTACTAGAACATCATAATTTCTGCTGATTTTGTAATAGTGGTAGCCAACATCGCCAGCAAAATAGGTCCATGCTCCGTCTGACTTTTGCAAGGCGCGGTCAATGTCATCACCAAAGGCAGTTGCCTTAAATAAAGTCTGAGGACGTTCTTCCCAGTCATCAACCTGATGTCCCTTTGGTTTTTCCAGAACACCTGTGTAAACATCACCTTTAGCTTCTAAAACTTTCAAAGCCTTGGTTACCCAGCCTTCTTTGGTTAGTGCGCTTTCTGATGCGTACTCCATTGTAATGCCAAGTGACTTCAAATCATGTCGAATGTAGTTCATCATTTCTTCAATGGCGAACAAACGAACAGTTTCAAACCATTCAGCTTCGGGTCTATTTAAAAATGAATTTCCATATTTTTGAGCTAAGGCAACTCCAACTGGTTTTAAATAATCGCCTTTGTACATATCTTGATCAAAATCATCATCAGAAATAGGTTCATCTAGTGCTTCTTTGTATCTAACATAAGCTGACCGTGCTAACGCTATTGTTTGTCCGCCAGCATCGTTCACGTAATATTCACGTGTAACGCAATAGCCAACCTTTTCCAATAAGCTTGAAACAGTGTCACCCAAAATGGCATTACGCCCATGGCCAATATGCATAGGGCCAGTAGGGTTTGTTGAAACATATTCAACTTGTGCAGATTTTCCCGCACCTAATGTGTTTGACCCATAGGTTGATTTGCTGGCTAAAATTTGATTTAGTTCGTTTTGTAATGCGCTTGGTTTAAGCTTTATATTAATGAATCCTGGTCCTGCAATTTCAGCACTTACAACAGCATCATGAGTTGTAATTTTTTCAATTAATTTTACAGCTAATTCGCGTGGAGAAATTCCTACGGCTTTTGCACACACCATAGCGGCGTTGCTTGCTAAATCGCCATGTGAAATATCTTTAGTAGGCTCTAGCACAACCTTGTCGGTATGTATTTCTGGTGCTATTTCTTTTAAAGATTTTTCTATGAATTCTTGTAAAGTAAAAACTAAGGGCATTGATCTTCTCCTAAACCAGTAATAGATTTAGCCGGCTTAAAGATAAGAAGCAATAAAAACTGGAAAAGGTCGTTGTGCAAAAAATGCAGCCAAGACTATAGCCGTGGCTGCATAAATTGTGTCATATCAGGACAATGAAACTTAAAGTGCGCATTTAAACGCTATGTCCTGGGCGCTTTTATTGGTGTATCAGGGCACACTCTACCAATAGAACTGTAATACTTATTCTTACCATCGTAATCACCATATGCAATTGCATCGGGAACATTACCATGGCCTAACAGCTCTTTTAAAAATGAATAATCGATAATTTGTGTAAATGTTTGCTGAGAAACATGGACATTTCTTCGTTGACACTCTTTTTCAATTGCTGCCTGATATGGTGCGGTTACTGTGCTGATAGAGTAACGACGTAAACCAGTCATTTGTTCATCAGCAGCCTTCAAATCAGTATTGTGAGCGGCAGTAATTGTTGCCTTAAGCATGAAAATGCTTAGAAAAGCAACGAGCAAGTTTTTAGTCATGGTTTTGTCCTTTTGAAATTTTAAAATTAATAAACAGTCTTTTAATCATATTTTAATCATATATTAAACTAATTAAATTAGTCAATCAAAAATTTATCATACCTTTAATCCATTCTATCCATCCTGTCTTTGTGGGTAATATTGCTGCTTTTTGATCATTAATAAAAAAATCAGGGTTTCTTAAAAACGCAGATACATCTGCCAAATAGGTTTGCCTAATGGCTAAGGTGTCATGTATTAAGCAATGCCAAGCGTCTGCATAAACACGGTGCGTTGCTTTTTGAAATGCAGAAACAATTGTGGCGTCATGGCTTGTGTCTAGAACTTTGTCATTTCCGGCTGTTGCTAAAAACACCTTGGTTGTCACATTTCCAAGTGGCTTTAAATTGTTTAAAAACATCCTCGATGCTGAAAGTGCAGCATGCATCCACCCACAACTTGGGTCTCGTGGTATCAATTCTTTATGAGATTCATGAATATAATAATGCTGATCAAATAGCGCTTTATCACGACAGTTACGGTTGTATTTAAAGCTTTCTTGTATGGGGTTATAATTTCCATAGCCCAAGCAGTACTGTTTACCTTGTCCAAACCAATTCTTAAAAATATATGCCAAGGGTTCGGCAAAGAAAAATGGAAGTGGTGCTGTTTTTATGCGCACCATGGGCGCTTCCAACACGGCTAATTCAAACATTTTCGGATGCTTTCGTAAAACCTGTAACGCTACTTGTCCTCCCATTGAATGCCCAAATATCGATATGTGCTTGCCATTAAACTTATCCCACAGTGCTAGCGCTTCAACATCGCGTATGTACTCACTAAAATCATCAACGTGAATCATTTGCTTGTTCTCAACCAATCGCTGTGACCCGCCTTGCCCGCGAAAATCAAGTACCCAAACGCCAAACCCAAACGAAGCATAATGTTTTGCCAAAAGTTCGTGTCGTTCAATACGCGAAACTAGCCCCGGTAATACCAGCAGTATTTTATTTGCACTTTCAGGTGCTGAGCCTTCTCCACAAAAACGCCCAACGCGAATTTTCACACCATCTGATGCCGTAAGATAATGAAATTCAAAAGGCGCAGGTGCTGCATAAAGTATTGTGACTACAAAGACAAGCAATCTAGGGAATGCATTCCAGTGCATAAAAACACTCCTGAAGTCGATATTTGGTCTTTAGTAATAATATATAGCAATAAAAGTTAATATATTGATAACTAATGCCAAATTTCTATCCACTTCAGTTTCAGTACGGTTGCGTGTACCATGACCCATTACAAAAAATAAAAAGTACAAATGCATAGATTCGTTATATTGGGTGTTGCGGGCCTAGCGATTGGCCTGGGAATTGTTTTAGGGCTGTATAAATTTCAACAGCCTGCAGCTGTTATCTATAAAGATAGTACTGATATAACAACCTCAATCAGGGGTGATTTCACTTTAACTGATCAGTTTGGAAAGCCGCGTTCCACCACGGAATTTCGTGGCAAAATATTGCTGGTGTATTTTGGGTATACTTATTGCCCAGATGTATGCCCAATGGCCCTAGAACACATTACCAAGGCATTGCAAATGTTGGGTAGTGACCGTGACAAAATAACGGTGTTGTTCGTAAGTGTTGACCCATCCCGTGACACAGTCGAAACGTTAAAACTTTATAGTACCAATTTTGACCCCAATATTATTATGCTAACCGGCCCAGAAACAGCCGTACAAAATGCCATGAACAAATACCGCGTTTATGCCAAAAAAGAAAACAAGCCAGAATTTAGCGACTACCTAATTAACCACACCAGCGTTGTGTATGTTATGGGAACTGATGGCACATACCTTAGCAGTTTTGCTCACTCAACAAGCCCAGAAGCTATTCAATCCATTCTGTTGAAAATATTGCAGGCCCAGGTTTCTGTCTCATTCCATTAGCCGTCCAAAGCAATAAAACAATGTTTTACACCAGCTATTTGCCCAGACATATGCGCTTTGAGCAAAATTTTCCTCCGGTATAACAACCACTGACATATCACGTGACATATCCTGAATGGTACGCGGTTGTTTAACATCTGCCGCAGTTGTCAGTGACGTTGCAACTTTATTAAACTCAGCGGCATTTTCGCTTAACATTTTTTCATTTGCACTCATCAAGGCAGTTTTGTTTGCGTCAGATAAGTCATCGAATACTAAATTTGCTAGTGGCAATGGTGGGTTAAGTCTGTGGTACCTGTGTCCACAAAAAAACCTTGCTGTGTTAATGTCAGCGCTTTGTTGACCGTACATGAATAAGTTTGTTAATTCCCACATCCAGCTTAGCCCGGCTCCCCTTCGTAATGCGCTGTTTGTTAATTTTATGTTAGACATGCCCGTTCCAAGGGAAAAAACATGAATTTGGTCAATGGCAGCGTTATAGTGTTTATGAATTAATTCAATGCCTGCAAGGGCAGGGTTGCTCATACTGGTGCCTCCATCACTAACGAAATATCCATTAGATGAAGGATTATTAATGGGGTAAACGTGCTGTGGTTTGTAGTAAGTTGGTGCAGCAGCAGTGGCCATGGCTAAATCTTTGGCGAAAAAATCTTCATCATCATTGGTGGAAAATACTTTAACGTTGTAGGTGTGCAAATCATGAGTAACTAAAACCGTTGGTAACCATCTGTTTTTAAAGGTATTTTTTCCTAACATGTTTGCCAAGAAATCTTTAATGCCGTTGGTTTTATATTTCGTTCGTAAAATTCCATTGAACGATAACCATTTCGGCTGAAACATCGTGTGACCCCGTGCAAAAAATATATTCAATAATTGTCTGGGGCTGTATTTGGGTTTTGATGGGTCATTAGGGTCAGGCATTGTCAGAATAGCCGCGATAATTCCACCAATAGATGTGCCTGCTATTCCATCAAATAAATCGACAATTCGTTTGCCTGTTTGTTCTTCAAGCTTTGCAAGGGTTGCTAAGTGGAGAATGCCGCGAACGCCACCTCCGTCGAGGGATAATAGCCAGTATTGTTTTTGGGGATCAGATAAAGATTGGTGTATAACCAGAGGGGGAAAGTCAGATTGAGATGCGCAAGATTTTTTGACTATAGACTCGTATTCAGGGTTGGGAAGAAACGTTGATTGCGTTGTCGTTGCGCTCTCTAAGCTATTTATAAGCCCAAGGAACAAGGTGTATAAAACAAGCGTTTGTACGGAATGGGTAAGGTTCATGATTGCACTTAACGTTGAAGTACCAAAATGTATAAATAGCTTTAAAAATTAAAAATTAGTTAACGCAGGTATTAATTTATTTATTTGGGAAGTTTAATTTATTATTAAGTATATTGATGTATATTTATTTAAAATATGTATGGTCTAATTCTTATGCGCATAATTTTTATGATTCTTTTTTGTGGTGTGTTGTCTGCTAACATTTGCAAAAGCGTCACGCCTGATTTGTATGATGCAGCAGTTGCATATGAACAAAATATAAAAACATTTGTAAGTGTGTTGCCAGCTGCAACAGAAGCTGCTTCAAGGCCAGATGTAACAAAGGCAGAAACGGTGTTGGATGTTATTAAAGGCATGGTTGCTAAGTGTAATAATACTATTGACCATAAGGACCCTGCATTTTCAGATGTTCAAAATGCTCTGAAATTTGTTGTCGACAATCAGCTGATTTTGCAAAGTAATGATCCTTTTTCTAGTTCTGGCCTAACTAAAGCGCACGATTGTGCTGTGGCTGCTTCTAGTAAATTAATGGCTTTGCTTGTTGAAATTCCCGCAACTGCGGCAGGTTCTAAAAAATCTTCATCACCACAATCTTCAAGTAAAAAAGAAGATGAAAATGATCAAGACGATGCTGATGAAGATGACGAAGAAGAAAGTGACGAAGACGACGATAAAGAAAAAAAAGATGATGATAAAGAAGAAAGTGATGACGACGAAGAAGATGACGATGACGAAGATGATAGCGAAGAATAATTTTTAAAATGAGACTCCACAGAACAAGCTACGGAGTCTCATGTCTTACCTGATCTAATGATTCACAAATTTTTCTGCTTCAAGGGCAGCCATGCACCCTTGCCCAGCGGCGGTTACAGCTTGGCGGAAAATTTTGTCTTGCACATCACCGGCAGCATATACACCTGGTATTGAAGTTGCTGTGCTGCCAGGCGTTGTAATAATGTAGCCTTCCGCATCACATGCCAGTTGGTCTTTAAATGGACCATTCATTGGCGAGTGGCCAATTGCTACAAATGCACCGTCAAATACGTGCTCTGAAATTTCTTGAGTCTTTAAATTTTTAAGCTTCAAACCAGTTAGGCTTCTGAATGGTTGATCGCTGCCTAAGAATTCTTCAACAGCTGAATCCCAGATTACAGAAATTTTAGGATTTTTAAACATTCTATCTTGGGCAATTTTTTCTGCACGTAAATGATCACGGCGGTGGATAAGCGTCACATGAGCGCAGTGATTAGTTAAATATATTGCTTCTTCAACGGCTGAATTTCCGCCGCCAATAACCGCAACGTTCTTGTTTTTGAAAAAGAAACCATCGCAAGTTGCGCAGCCAGATATGCCATATCCGCGGTAGTGGTTTTCGCTGTCTAGTCCTAACCAATTTGCCTTAGCACCAGTTGCAATAATCACTGCATCAGCTGTGTAGGTTGCTGGTGTGTCGGTGGTCACGACGAAAGGACGCTTTGAAAAATCAACACTCTCTACAGATTCATAGCGCATATCAGTGCCTACATGGGCAGCTTGGGCATGCATTTGCTCCATTAGCCATGGGCCTTGAATAACATCTTTGAAACCAGGGTAGTTTTCTACATCAGTAGTAATTGTTAATTGTCCACCAGGTTGGGGGCCCAATAATTGAATAGGTTGCAAGTTTGCGCGCGCGGCGTAAATAGCTGCAGTGTATCCGGCAGGGCCAGCACCAATGATTAAAACTTTTGTGTGATTAGTCATTTATTTTTTCTCCTTAATACGGATTCTTGTAGCTTTATCATGAAATTCAAATCGTAAATGAAAATGAAATACCGTTTGAGCAGCCTCACTTCCAGCATGAGATGCAAGGTCAAACTGCTCTGAGTCAAATTCATTCATCAGCAGATCCACATGCTTCCAAAAATCTAAAATTTCTTCGGCATTTGCATTTAAAGCAAAGTCATAAAAATTTACATAATTTCCTCTCGGAATAACAAGCATATTCCCTCCATTAGAAGGAAACGAAACCGTATATGGAGAGCTTTTAAAAACAGCTTCTTCATTTTTCTGATTTAAGTATTCTTCAAAAGCAAAATCAGCAGGCCTCTCGTAAGGCGAATAAATATTTACGCCATCTGTAGTTGAAGATGTATTGCTAAACACCAATTTGACGCCTTCAGCAGATGGCATAAAATTAATTCTGAAATGCTTGAAAGATGAAGCTGATATTTCTTTAGCAACCATGCGCATTAACAAAAAAGCATAATTTTCTTTGGTAGCAAGCGCTTTGGTGAAGTTTTTTAAAGTTTTAAATTCAGAAAAAGTGATTTGATGAATACCATCGATTTTATAAGATTTATCCGTCTGTATGTCTATAGGTGAAAATATTGGACGATTACGTGATTGAACCCTAGTTAAAATATTTGAATCACTAGGTTTAGAAATTTCAGGTGTTCGGAGCAAATTACTAACTTGCTCAGAGTTTAACTGATTGCTATAGAAAGAAGACCAAAGAAAACTTCCTATGACAAGCGAGCGTATTATCAAGCGCAGGTGGTAAAACATTATGCTACTTTGGCAAACATGCCCGAACCAAACCTGTAAATAACGGATGCGGACTAAATGGCCGTGATTTTAGCTCAGGGTGAAACTGACAAGCAATAAAAAATGGGTGAGGGTGGTACTCAACAATTTCAGGCAATAATCCATCTGGTGACATGCCTGAAAACACGTACCCTTTGCTTTCTAAAACATCACGGTATTTGAAATTCACTTCATAACGGTGACGGTGCCGTTCATCAATTTGTGTTTTGTTATATAAATTATGTGCAAGAGTTCCTTCAGTAATAGTGCACGCAAATGATCCAAGACGCATGGTTCCGCCCATATCATCAGAAATGCCACGAAGTTCTTTTTGCTCACCGCTCATCCATTCGGTCATGCGGGCAACAATTGGAGTGTTTGTAATGCCAAATTCTGTACTTGAAGCATCAACCATGCCAAGTTCAGTACGAGCCGCCTCAACAACGCTTAACTGCATACCTAAGCATATACCAAGGAGCGGCACATTATTTTTTCTAGCGTAATTGATTGCTTTAATTTTTCCATCAATTCCACGTTCGCCAAATCCACCAGGAATAATTAGTCCATCAACGCCTTGAATTTTAGAAAGAAGTTTTTCGTCTTCCGCATCAATCCAAATTTTTTCAATTTCAGCTTGCTCAGCAATGCCAGCATGAGTAATGGCTTGATCAAGAGATTTGTAAGCATCTTTAAGTTGGACATATTTTCCAACAATGCCAATTCTAATTTTGGCTTTAGGATTTTTCAGCTTAACAATTAGGTCATTCCATGGCTTTAAGTCAGGTGCTGCGTTAATTTTGAACGCTTTTGCAACAGCTGCATCAAGCCCTTCCTTATGATACACAGTAGGAATTTCATAAATGTTTCCAGCATCTTGTGCGCGAATAACATTTTCATAAGCTACGTTGCAAAACAAGGCTAGCTTTTGTTTCGCATCATCTGGAATTTCATGTTCACTTCGGCACAATAATATATCAGGACGAAGTCCCAGTGTTTGTAATGCTTGAACCGAATGCTGTGTTGGTTTTGTTTTAAGTTCGCCTGCAGCTGCCAAAAATGGCAAAAGGGTAACGTGAATAAGCAGGCTATTTTCATTGCCAAGTTCATTGCGTAACTGGCGCATTGCTTCAAAAAATGGCAAAGCTTCAATGTCACCAACGGTGCCGCCTACTTCACAAATAATTATATCGACATCATCACTGCCATTGCAGATAAAAGCTTTAATTTCGTCGGTAATGTGTGGAATAACTTGAACAGTGGCGCCCAAATAATCCCCACGGCGTTCTTTAGCTATTACAGATGAATAAATTCTACCGCTAGTGACGCTATCAAATTTTGTTGCATCTTGGTTGGTAAACCGTTCGTAATGCCCTAAATCAAGGTCTGCTTCGGCTCCATCAGAAGTTACAAAAACTTCTCCATGTTGATATGGGTTCATTGTGCCTGGGTCAACGTTCAAGTATGGATCAAGTTTACGCAATCGAACTGTTAAACCACGTGCTTGCAATAGTGCCCCCAATGCAGCACATGCAAGACCTTTACCAAGAGATGAGCTAACACCACCGGTTGTGAAAATAAATTTAGCCATGATTTACGATTGGCTTGGAGTTTGGCTAACGACTTTCGTTTCGTTTTTAATCGAATGACTTGTAATTACAGTCATAATCAAGCAATTCCCCATAAACAAAGCAGCTAATACAGCTGTTACCCTAGTTAAAAGGTTCGCTGATCCACGGGCTGTAAACATGCTTGAGCTGTTGCCACCGCTTCCCATACCAAGTGCGCCACCTTCACTGCGTTGCAAAAGAATAGCGCCAATAAGTGCCAACGTTATAAAAATTTGTATAATTAATAGGGTGTTCATATAAATCCTCGACTGTTATTTGGGGCTAATAATCATAATCATTTGTTTACCTTCCAGTTTTGGGCTGTGATCAACTTTTGACACTTCCTCAAACTGAGTCTTCACTTTCATTAAAATTTCGTAGCCAATATTTTGGTGTGATAGCTCACGACCACGAAAACGCATGATAATTTTAACTTTGTTACCTTCTTCAATAAACCGCTGAATGGCTTTGCATTTTATACCGAAATCATGAGGGTCAATCATTGGGCGCAGCTGAATTTCTTTGACTTCAACGACTTTTTGCTTTTTCTTTGCTTCAGCTTTTTTCTTTTGTAATTCGTACTTGTATTTTCCAAAATCAAGAATTTTACAAACAGGCGGCTCAGCATTTGGAGAAACCTCAACCAAATCCATACCAGCTTTTTGTGCCAAATTCATTGCTTCTGATTTTGTTACAACACCAAGCATTTCTCCTGCTTCATCAATCAGCCGAACACTTGAAGCGTGAATTTCATTGTTTATTCTAGGCCCATCATGTCCGCGTGATTCGCGTTGATTCGTGCCATCGTTGGGAAATCGGCTAATAACTAGTCTCCATACAGGGATTACATATACAAAGAAAAAGTATCAGAAAAGTAAGCAGACGTCCATGAAAATGAATATACAAAACTTTTGCTTAACTTATAAAAATGAGCTAGCCTTCCAGAGGTCAGTAGCTGGGCGATCGCTGTGTCATGCAGAGGAAAGTCCGGGCTCCTTACAAACAGGATGCTGGATAACGTCCAGCGGGGTGGGCTCAAAGCCCATTTTAGGGAAAGTGCCACAGAAAATGTACCGCCAATTTAAGTTGCAAAATCTAAGTTGGTAAGGGTGAAAAGGTGCGGTAAGGGCGCACCGTGAGCATGGTGACATGCTTTGCAAGGTAAACCCCATCCGGAGCAAGACCAAATAGGGGCAAAAGGCTTTCGGGCCCGGTGTGTTTGTACACCGTTTTTTGCTCGGGTAGGTTGCACGAGGTGGCAGGTAACTGTCATCCCAGAGGAATGGTCGCCCAAGGCACATTGTGCTTGGACAGAACCCGGCTTATAGGCTACTGACAATTAACAAAGTTTTTGTGAAATAAAAAAAACCATAGGGTTTTCGGCCCTATGGTTTTTAATTTTCTTAAACGTTTTATTACTGAAGAAGTTTTAAAACATTCTGTGGTGCAGCATTTGCATACGCTAAAATTGAAGTCGCTGCTTGTTGCATAATCTGAAGTTTTGCAAAATTCGCCATTTCAACTGCAAAGTCAGTATCCATTATTTGACTTCTTGCATCTTGAAGATTAACTGAATTGTTGCTTAAGTTCTCAATTGCATTGTACAAACGGTTTTCAACAGCTCCAAAGTTAGAGCGAATATCACTAATTGCATCAATCGCCCCATCAATTACTGCTAAAGAACGAATCGCATTAGTTTGAGTGCTTAAATCTGCTGTATCTAGTGCAGTTAGAGTAGATGTAGTTCCACCAGTCAATCCAGCGTGTTCTGGATGTGCGCCGCCAATAGTTATGGGTTTGCTTGATGTTAATGTTACAGAAGCACGTGTTGTACCAGCATCCACTGAACCAAGATCAGTATTTTCAATGCCTTCACCATACTCAATTGTGATGTTTCGTCCATCTTGAGCTGTGAAAATCAGCTGACCATCAGCATTTGCGGAAGCAACTACACCAGTTTCATTTGATAATGCGTTGACTGCGTTTATAGCATTTGTCACATTTTCATCCTGATGTTCATTTATGGAAATAACCGAAGTGGCCACGCCGTTTACTGTGATTCTTCCTCCTGTATTTACTGATTCTTCAAATTCAGAAACATCAGTAACAGTGGGGTTTGCAACGGCACGGGCATCAAGATCTGTTCCATTTCCATTAATCGCAGCAGCTATGGCTATAGCACTTGCGCTAGGATCGCTGTAACTTACACCGTCAGACACAGATGCTCTAATAGCTGCTGCGTTAATGACTAAATCTCCAGCAGCAAGGGCCGTAGTAACTGCATCGCTATTTACAATAACAGCACCGATATCTGCAGTATTTGCAGATTTAGCAGTAAGAACGATGGAATCTCCTTCTTCTGTGCCCACTTGTAAAGTAGTGTTAAGCGTGCCGTCTAATAAGTTCAGACCATTAAAATTCGTCTGTGTAACCACACTATTAATTTGTGTTAGCAGTGATTCAGCATTTGCATTGATCGATGCGCGGTCGCTGCTTGTTAGGGTGCCGTTTGCAGATTGTATAGCAAGGGCACGCAGTGTTGATAATGAGCTTGCAATTGAACCTAGGGCTCCGTCAGCAATATTAATAAGTGAAACACCAGACTGAGCATTTGCAGAAGCTTGAGTAAGGCTTCCAATTTGAGCAGCCATTCTAGAAGCAATAGACAAACCAGCTGAATCATCAGCAGCTCTATTTATTTTTAATCCAGATGATAACTTCTCCATAGATAAAGTTAACGCAGATTTATTTCTTTCTAGGTTTTGTATCGCATTTAAAGACGATGAATTTGTATTAATTACCATTGGCATATTGTACTCTCTTTCCTTTATTATTTTTTTTAATATGACAAGCTGTCTGGTGCAATTTCTGTGCCAGAAAGTGGGTTCTTGTCCTTAACTGCTTTCTAAGCCAGCCATAGAGCGAGTATTGGGTTTTTAAAGAAAGTTATTCTTATTAATATAAATGCGATTATAGTTTGTTTATGGGCAAAAATTGCCGTTATTTGAGGGATGAGTGGGTAATTTTTGCCGATTGGAAAGAACAGAGCAAATTATACACATTGATGAGCTAACTACAATGATAATAAATACAAAAGACCATAGGAGTTTATCCTATGGTCTTTTGAAGACTTAGAGAGATTCAGGTTTTACTGAAGAAGCTTGAGAACGCTTTGTGGTTCAGCATTAGCTTGAGCTAGCATCGTAGTGCTCGCTTGTTGCATAATTTGGTGCTTAGAAAAATTTGACATTTCAGTAGCAAAGTCAGTGTCCATTATTTGACTCATTGCATCTTGAAGATTAACTGAATTG
>JBAXJB010000008.1:0-53686 GCA_037138055.1 Alphaproteobacteria bacterium
ATCGGCGTCCATACCATCATCCTGAGCCCTCGTCAGAGAGCGTCGGGATCCAGTGAATATAATCCTTATCATCTCAAGCTTGATCCACTAGTGTGCAGTAACTTAACTATCTGCCATCTCTTAATTTCCTAAGCGCAGGATTTATTTGGTCACGTGCCTTTTTTATTTCAGCAGATGCCTCTCCCCGCGCATTCATAGCCATTTCTATAGACCCACCTCTAATGATAGAGGTTTCTATTGCACTTAGCTTCACAAGTAATTTTTCTAAATACGCTATTTGATCTTCTCTCGATCCACCACCGTAATCTCTTCCTCCCAACTGACTGTGCAGAGCTGATAAATATGTTTTAACTCCGTTAGCGTCTACTGGAATTTCAGAAGCTGCTCCACCACCTACAGCTACAGATGCTAAAGAAGAGGTCGGAGCTGCACCATCAGCTACAGCAGCAGGTGCAGCAGTGGCAGATGCAGATGATGAAGAAATTACAGGCATAGGTGATGGCGGCGGTGCCACTGCCACTGCTTTTTTGGCACTACCACCTACTCCGCTTACTACGGAA
Source organism: Alphaproteobacteria bacterium (assembly GCA_037138055.1). Classification (GTDB taxonomy): domain Bacteria; phylum Pseudomonadota; class Alphaproteobacteria; order Paracaedibacterales; family CAITNM01; genus CAITNM01. The sequence continues at coordinate 561 of JBAXJB010000008.1, forward strand.
GGTTTTGGCGAAAATCCTTTAAAAGCACCTGCAACATAACCACCCGTTGGTTTTGGTGAACTGCTCGAACTACTTTTTACAATCACTGGAGGAGCAGCAGCAGCAACTGTTGGATTAAATGCAGGAGCAGCCGTTGCTACAGCTTGAGCAGGCACCGGTGAAAGAGGCATCGAAGGAATATTAACCACAGCCACAGGCGATGCTGGATTAGATGCAGGAACATAAGCTGCTACTGAACCGTGGTGTGAGATACCATCTTCGCCATCACTATCGTCATCATCATCTTCTTCGGGGATCTGGGGTAATCTGCGTTCTAATACTCTTAGATTCTTTATTTGATTATTTGTTGCGATACCACTAGCAACTTTTTCATTCAGCTGTCTTATAGCTTCTTTAACAGCAGCTTTATTGTCAGTTATTTTAGTGGGAACAAGAGTAAGTTCACTCTCTCCTCTAACACACAATTCTATTGCAGCTTCAACTGGATCTTTTTTAGCCGCTGCAGCTGGTGCTGCACTACCACCTACTTTTAAGCCCATCCTTAATTGCCCCATGGCCATTCCTCTTGCCGTAGAATCAGCAATCGACATGCTATCAAAAAGAGCTTTCAGTTTTTCTAATCGTGCAGCATCTTCAGCACTAGTGCCTGCAGCAGCTGGTGCACCTAGTTTTTGCTCAAGTTCTTGCAGCAATGTTAAATCAGTATTTTCATCTTTTGTTTTTGGGTCTTTTATAGTAAGTTCCGCAATTTTTTGTTGTACTTTTACAAGCAAAGGCACTGCAGCCGGCGCTGGCGCTGCTGCCACTGCACCTCCTTCTGGGGGTTTAATACCAGTACTCTTAAATCCGCCAAAACCACTTAATAGCCCTCCTATACCTGGTGCAGCTGCGGGGGCGGCCGCTGCGGGGGCTGCCGCTGCAGGTGGTGGAGCTGCAAACCTTAACACCACTTTTTCTTGTGCTGCTACTCCTAAAACGCTATGACCAGTCTCACAATATTTGTTATATCGTGTAAGAGCAGAAAAATCACTCGCGTTAAACGCTGCACTAGCTTGGGCATTAGAGGGGTAATCACATCGTGAAATACCTACATTTCCAGATCCCCCTCTATTGATTAAAGACATGTAAATCGCGTTTGCTTCGTCGCTTCCACGCAAGGTTACAGGCTGCAATCTTAAAAGACCTGCAATATAAGCAACCTCGGGCGCTGAAGTGGGTGCAACATGTGCAGACCCTGCCCTATAAATATGCTGATAAAATCTATCCTGAATCTGCTTAAGGTCAGTAAATCCATCAGCATAAACCAGGTGATTAAAGCACAGAGCAAAAATAAATTTTTTCATCATTTTTTCCTAATCCCAATCTGAATCTGAGCCTGAATCATCACCGTCCGGATTTTCACCTGCCGCTATTTTTCTTGCCTCCTCAGCTTCCTTGGCTGCTTTTATAGCTGCTATTCTTTTTGCCATCTCATCCATCATTGGATTTGCCTGTTTTGGTTCTACTGGTGCAGCTGCCGCTACAGGTTCTTTTGGTTTTTGATCAGGATGCTCTTCTGTAGTAGCTTTAAGTGCTTTTCCGGCAGCAATACTAGCAAACAGCCCACCAGCTGAAGCTTGCGCCACAACGGGCACAGAAGGAGGCGCACCTGCTGGCGCGTATTTTGCAGGCAAGCCAGATCCCATTCTCGCTGCTTTTGCAGTTCTCTTAGCAACATCTCTTGCTTGCTTATACTGAGCAATAGTTTCTGCTGGTTGGTTTGCAAGCTCATCATCTGTGTAATATCGTTCTTCACCTTGAGCTTGCGGGACAACAGCTTCTACTTGAGCCACAATAGGCGCTGCAGCGCCTTCAAATTTTGCAGGCAAGCCAGATCCCATTCTCGCTGCTTTTGCAGTTCTCTTAGCAACATCTCTTGCTTGCTTATACTGAGCAATAGTTTCTGCTGGTTGGTTTGCAAGCTCAGCATCTGTGTAATACCGCTCTACCGGCCCCACCACTTCTGCAGGCGCTGGTACCGCTATGGGTAGAGCAGCTGGTGCCGCTATGGGTGGAGCAACAACAGCAGCCACTTCACCAAAGTCTGAAAATTTTAAGGGTTGCGAAGCTCGCTTAACAACATCTTCAAGATTATTTCTATACTCAAAAATTGTGCCATGTGAAAACACCAACTGGCATAATGCACTAAATTCAGCACCAAAATCACCTGACGGACCTTCAGGCAACCCAACTAAAATCTGCTGTAACCCAGCATCATTGGGCGGATTTAAATACCCCAAAACATAAAATGCAAGCGTTAGTTGAGCATGAAGTTTTCTATGTGTCGTTAAAGTTTTAATTTGTTGAATTATTTTAGATGACTGATCACCCAAGCCAAACAATCTGTCTGTAATACCCGCTGTAATACAGCCATCAACCATTTGAATAAGCTGTTGATCGGTTCCTTTTGCGTCATTAATACCCTTAGTAGTACCAACCATTAAATCTATGTAGGCTATATTGTCATTTTTTAAAGATTCTTTAGCCTGAACTGAAGTAGGACGCCGATCTACAAGCCCAGCACAAAAACATGTACTTATTTGAAGCGCCGTCATCAAAAAAAAGCAAACAATAATTTTTAACATTTTACAGTTGATCTACATCAATTAGGCTCAGTGTACCAACTGAGTGTTAATTTTCCGTAAACTTTCAGGGCACCCAGTCTCTAATGAGTAAGCACCTTTCCTTGTTTTTCCCTAAACTGCGTCAACCATTTTTGCAAGCATTCCGGTGGCACATCGTCAATGTCCAATTGTTTCAGCTGTTCTATTGGGTCAGCACCTTTATGCATAAGAGTATACAATTTCATTTTCAGCTCAACCGCCTTAAGGGCATAGCCGTACTTTTCTTGATCTATCGCTCGATCAAATATTTCGTTTAGAGCGTGAAGCGTTTCAGTATTGTCAGGGTAAGAATACGTCATAATCTGTGAACCTGCTTAGTGGTTTTGCTGGATGTTAATCATCTCATGAGACAAGAAAACCAACAAATTTTAAAAAGTCCCAAATAATTTTAGGTAAATTTTAGAGATAAAAAACAAAATCCCTAAAAAATTTAGCCATTTAAAAAGGAATCCCTTTAGAAATACTTGATTTTTGTATCTGCATTGGCTAAGGTGCTTAGATATTAAATGGAGGAACACCAATGAAGCGCACGTATCAACCAAGTCGTTTAGTTCGTAAACGTCGTCACGGTTTTCGTGCCCGTATGGCAACCAAAAACGGCCGTAGAGTCGTTGCTGCACGGCGCTCAAAAGGAAGAACAAGACTTTCAGCTTAAATGTACAGCTATATGAAAGCGCGCAAAGACTATGTGCGCTTAAGCCGTACAGGAAAAAGATTCTTTTTTGATGGATTTATCGCCCAAGCTCTACCCATTAGTGATAGAGCTGGGATGATAGGCATTACAGTCACAAAAAAATTAGGCGGGTCTGTTTTTCGTCACCGAGCAAAACGTAGGCTCCGTGAGACAATAAGACTCTGGAACAAAGAGAACTCAACGCCTTTTGCCTATGACATAGTTCTTGTTGCCAGAAGTAAGATTTTTGACCTAGACTTTATAGACATTCGAAAACAATGGGATGAAATGTTAGGAAAACTGCAAAAAAACCAGGATTGGACCCATGAAACGCTTCGTCGTTAGTTTCATTTATTTGTATCGCTGGCTTGTGTCTCCATTTTTGCCACCAGCATGCAAATTCACCCCAACCTGCAGCCGATATGCAATATCTGCCATAGAATGCCATGGGGTAGCAAAAGGTCTGTGGATGACGTTAAAACGATTGCTACGATGCAACCCATTCAACAAGTCAGCATCACCCTATGACCCTGTTCCGTTTCCAGCCTCATCCCCGATCCTAGATTCTTTTTCTGAGACACCACAACCTGACTTAACCGTCATTGATTCAATAAATCCGGCAAATTCAAGCCGTTCACCAAAATTAAAAAGAGCACATCACGCATGAATGAAAATCGTAATTTAATATTAGCAGTTGGTTTATCCGTTGTTATAATGCTTGGCTTTTCTCAGTTTTATGATAAGCCAAAATTCGAACAAATTGCCCAAGAACAAAAAGCAAATGTCGCACAGCCTGCTCAGCAAGCAGCAGCTGAACCAAGCAAAACAACTCCGGTTATTAGCCCAGAAGTAGCTATTGATCAGTCAGCCCGCATTGCCATAGCAACCGACACAATTCAAGGCAGTATTCGCCAAGTCGGCGCCGTGCTTGATGATGTATTATTAGTAAAATACAAAGAAACGCCTGATCAAACCAGCCCTATGATTCGCCTGTTGCAAAACCCAAATGGCGAAAATGGCTACAGCGTTTCAAGCGGATGGAAAGCAGCGAATAACTGCGATGCCGGTTCAATGCCAAATGACACTACCAACTGGCAAATGCACGGGGAAAATACAAAATTAACCGCAAAAACCCCAATTACCTTGGTTTGGTTTAACGACCGTGGCATCAAATTCGAACGCGTAATTAGTATTGATGATCAATACATGATGACGGTTACCGACCACGTCACCAACCTAAGTGACAAAGAAGTAAGCATTCAACCAACGGCGCAAATATGCCGAAAAAATCCCCCAAAGTCACAAGGGTTTTTTATTCTTCACGAAGGACCAATTGGTCATTTCAACACAAAGCTATTTGAAGGTTCTTATGATGACCTAACCAAAAGCCCTGTAACTCAGCAATCATCCGGTGGCTGGATCGGCTTTACCGATAAATTTTGGTTAGTAAGCTTAATTCCTGACCCCAAATCAGTTGTCCAAGTTGACTATGCCCATAAAAACGATGCATACACCGCACAATTTAGCGCAGCAGCTATTAATGTAAAACCAAAGGAAACCTCAACCTACAAATACCACGTGTTTGCAGGCGCCAAGGTTTTGCGCATGCTAGATGGTTATGAATCAAAAGTAGGCGTAGGACATTTTGACCTAGCTGTCGACTTTGGCTGGTTCTATTTCCTAACCAAACCATTGTTCTATGCATTAGAATTTTTGGCAGATTTCTTGGGCAACCTAGGCCTAGCAATTTTAGCCCTAACAATTTTGTTTAAATTGATATTGTTCCCTATGGCCACAAAGTCATACCGTTCAATGGCGCGCTTGAAAAACCTACAGCCAAAGATTCAGCAAATTCAAAACCTGTACAAAAATGACCGCGCGCGCTTAAGCCAAGAATTAATGGCCTTGTATAAAAAAGAAAAGGTGAACCCTGCGGGTGGCTGCCTGCCTGTACTAATTCAAGCACCAATTTTCTTCTGCTTGTACAAAGTGTTGTTCGTCAGCATTGAAATGCGCCATGCACCATTTTTCGGTTGGATTCATGACCTATCAGCGCCAGACCCAACATCGTTTGCGAACCTATTTGGATTGCTTCCATTTGATCCCCCATCATTCTTGCAAATTGGTATTTGGCCATTGCTAATGGGTGCTACCATGGTGATTCAACAACGCATGAATCCGCAACCAGCCGACCCTACCCAGGCAAAAGTCATGATGATCATGCCGATTATGTTCACCTATTTGTTTGCAAGCTTCCCAGCTGGCCTAGTAGTGTACTGGACATGGAACAACCTTTTATCTATGGCACAACAGTGGTTTATAACCAAACGAATGACCCAAAAGTAGTTCAGGCTGCCAAGACCCTTTTCAAGAATCCTTGCACATTTGTTGCAGGGGTTCCTGACATGAAATTCATGCGACAGTTTCCCTTTCCAGAGGTTGCCTTTTGGGGCCGCTCGAACGTGGGGAAATCTAGCCTATTGAATGCGTTAATTGGCACTACCATTGCCAGAACATCAAACACGCCCGGGCGAACTCAGCAGTTGAATTTTTTCAATCTTGGTGACAGGTTAATGCTGGTTGATATGCCAGGCTATGGCTTTGCCAACGTACCCTTGAAGTTAAAATATCAATGGGAAGACCTAATCTCTGCCTACCTTAATGAACGTGATCAGCTAAAACGTGTGTTCCTGCTTATTGATGCCCGCCATGGGTTCAAGAAAAATGATATTGAGATCATGACCTATCTTGATGAACTTGGTTGTATTTTTCAAATTCTGGTAACAAAGGCCGACAAAATTCCCCTAGCCTCTCATGCCAATTTAAAAGCCACTATGGAAGAAGAACTGGCCAAACACTCAGCAGCCCGCCCGGAAGTTATTTTAACTTCAGCAGAGCGTAAAATGGGCATTCATGAACTACAGCAACACATCGCTGCACTTTAGACGGATATCATTCATCTGGACCCTATGGTCAAGCCATAGGGAGACTGTTGTGAGGTATCCTCTCGATTCTCAGGTTGACCGCGTAAATCCATCAACCCTATAGTTTTCCTGTGGCTTGGGCCTTGGATCCAGTTCTATAAGTTCCAGAAATTACTCATCTGGACCCTACGATCAAGTCGTAGGGAAACTGCTGTGGAGTATCCTCTCGATTCTCAGATTGACCGCATAAATCCATCAACCCTATAGTTTTCCTATGGCTTGACCATAGGATCCAGTTCTATATCGTCCGTATTATTTTGTGATTTCTTCATATAAATCATCCCAGTTCGGATTTTCCTTTTCAATAAGAGCCACTTTCCAAGCACGCTCCCATGTTTTCATGCAACGCTCTCGCTGAACCATTGCACCCGCATCTTGATGCACTTCAAAGTACACAAGCTTGTCTATTGCATATTTGGAAGTAAAGCTTTTCACGAATTTTTGTTTATGTTGCCAAACCCTTTTAACTAAATCATCGGTTCTTCCAATATAGAGCGTTCCGTTTGGCTGGCTAGCAAGAATGTAAACGTAATATTGCATGGGGATCGCTTGGACTCCGCAATAGAGTCGGAAGGAAACTGTGGTGGAGAGTCTTTTCTAGCTTCCCTACGACTTGATCGTAGGGTCCAGTTCTATAACATCAAAAAGAGCTCCGGATGACACTTTGCACCAGAGCCCAATCGACTTAACCTAACGACCAGCAAAAACAGCCAGAAGTGCTTCTTTTATAGGCTGTGCGCCAGCAACACCCAACTCATCCATCTTCGCATTCACCTTTTGCACCATAGCAACGTCTATCGCACACTTAAGCGCATTTAAAGTCTTCACTTCATTTGCTGCAGGATTACCTCCCATGGCAGCTGCCCCAGCACCTGGAATAGCAACGCCTAAATTACCATTGTTAAGGCCGTCTATAAATCCATTAAGTTGGTCTAAAAGAGCTCCCTTACCAACAGATGCAGGAATCACAGTATCTTTCGCCAACTCTGCCTTAATTTTTTCTTTTGCAATAGCAATGTATGGATCGCATGTATTGGTGTTTACACATTGCACCAAAGCTCGTATTTCAGAAGGTAACGCTGGCCCAGCTCCGCCTCCACCTGCTGCTAACGCATTCATTGCCTCTACTGCGATTTGCTTAAGCTGCTGCGGTGTTTTCCCATTAAACCTTGGATCGGTCGTTTCTATTGGCGTAGTTGTCGCGCTCAGTTTTATTGTCGCAATAATAATTACAAGTGCTGTTTTTAGCATTTTCATAATAGATAGATCCTCTTCTTTTGTAAAAAAGTATGGCGGTGTTACAAGGCCATATTTTAAAAGTTAGCTTTACTCTATTGATGCTAAACCATATTTTAAATAAAAAAAACCCCTCTCCAATTAAGAAGAGGGGATTTTTTAGAGGCTTTAGATTTTATTTATAGTTACTAATTACTGCAGTAAAAGAAGCTTTCAATTGTGCTTTTGAAAGGCCTCCAGGACGAACATCTGCTACGTCCGCGCCAATTTGAGCACCATTACAATTAGCAGCATTTCTACCATCTATTATGTTAGCAGCAGCAGGTAGAACAAGATCCAAGAAAGCAGCTAATCTAGTGTTAATTGACATAACAAGAGCATCGTTTAAAAGATTCATATCTTTAATACGCGAAAGATTAGCCCCCACTGGCACTACCACACCAGTTGCAGCAATGTCAAATGCTGCGTCATTAATTGTTGCAGCTATTGCAGTTTTAACATCTCCTAAATGTTTACTAACAGGCTTATGAAACCCTACAGCAAAAGCAACACCATCATCACCAACCGCTCCTGTAATATTACATGCGTCATCAAAAAAGTCATGAAGATCGTTTGCAAGTATATCGTTAAGCACCAAATTAATTCTTGCAATTTGCTCGACTTTAGTTTGAGCAAAAAGAGCAGCAAAATCATTAACATGAACCGATTCAATATAAGTTTTCAATTGAGAAGCTGCCGTTAATGTTGATGCAACATATGCAGGAGCAGGTATATGTCCAACAGCTGCATTTAATGCATCTGATGCAATTTGCTTAAGTTGATATGGTGTTTTGCCATTAAAACGTGCGTCTGCTGGATCAGTCATCGCATTTACGCTTGTAAAAGCAGAAGCAGTTAAAAGTGCTAAGCCTAATATTTTAGGTATTTTCATAATTTATCTCCGTATTTCGGTTAAATCTTCAAATAAAACACAAATACTTCATGTATTTGCCTGTTTAAATTCTTGAGTAATAAATAGTTTTCAAGAAAGAAAACGATAGTTTTATTATATACATCTTTTTTCATAAAAAAGCAAGTCTTTTTTTAGCACATGATTTTTGACAAAAAAAAGCCGCCAAATAAATATGGCGGCTAGTTTTTTGTAAGTTGGTGTTAGAAGCTATAAACCAAACCAAGGTTAAAAGAATGTATTTTTGGAGCATTTTTCAAAGTTAAAGTATCAATGGATCCACCCGCATTAGGGTTTGTAGCAGAAGACGTTATATTTTTTGAGCGGTGCATTGCATACTTGTATTCGGTTCTAACACTTATATTTTTAGTTAAACTAAAACGAACACCCAAGCCTGGGGTAAAAGCAATGCTAGTGTACTTTTTATTGATAGTTGCTGCAATGTCGTGCGCAGAATCAGAAAATTTTACTTTAAAATTTCGAACTTCTGCTCCCAAAATAGCATAAGCAATGCAATTATTAGAAGGAACAAAACCTAAATGAACTGCTGCACCATATGCGCCAGTTGAATTTGTTTGTAATTTCTTATCCTGAACATATGAAATCACTTTAAATTTATTTACGTTATTTAGTCTATCAAATTGGTAAAAAAGCTCTGCAGCTGCCCAAAAACCACTAAACTTCATTCCATACCCCGCAAACAGGCCTGCCCCTGCAGAGGTCTTAGAAAATTTATTTGGCTGAATTAGATTGTCAAAACCAGCCACATGGTTCTTTGCATTAAACTCACCACTACCACTCAAATTTGAAATACCAGCGCTAATACCTGCATACGCACCTGAATTGATTTGACAGCTGCTTGCATTTGCATCGGCCACAACCGCAAACACAGTACCTAAACATAGGCTAACTAATAGATTTTTTTTCATTTTAAAATTCCCTTAAAAATTACACTTAGCAACAAACTGCCACAAATAGCAAATTTAGTAAACAATATTGAATGTGGGGGGGTAGTATGGCGTTTTGGGTGTGGCGGATGTGCATCAATGGGGGCGGGAAAGTGGATAATGTGCCCTGTCGTGTCCAAAAGCAGTCGTCATCCTGAGCCCTGAAAGGGCGTGAGGATCCCTTGAATAATTTCAATATGAAACGCAGTGTGCAAGTTTTTGCAGGACGATTAGTTTAGCCCAAAGTTCTGTCATTCCTGCGAGGCCCTTAAGGCCGAATGCGGGAATCGTGGACCCCCGAATATCGGCGCTTTGCGCCTCATCAGGGGCGACACGAAGGTGCGTAAAAAAACCCTAACACTGCGTTATGAATGACAAGAGAGGTTGTCGTCCCTGACAAGGCGCGTTTCAAGCGCCACAGTTCGGGGACCTGTATAATGAATCGTGTTTGCGGGAAGTGGTATTAAAAGAGATTGTAAAAAGACAAGAGAGGTTGTCGTCCCTGACAAGGCGTATTTCAAGCGCCACAGTTCGGGGACCTGTATAATGAATCGTGTTTGCGGGAAATGGCATTAAAAGAGATTGTAAAAAGACAAGAGAGGTTGTCGTCCCTGACAAGGCGCATTTCATGCGCCACAGTTCGGGGACCTGTATAATGAATCGTGTTTGCGGGAAATGCTATTAAAAGAGATTGTAAAATGAATGGGCAAGAAAAAGGCCGCCCTAATTTTGGCGGCCATGGATGCAAAAAAAGTGAAGGATCTTTGCCAAACGTTGGCGAAAGAGAGCCAAAATATTAGTTAGAGATCGTCACTGTCTTTATCATTTATTGCCAGCGCTGAAGAAGAGCCGCGGCTGTCTCCGTTAGTTAATAAATGTTGCTGTGGAACCATACAGCTTCCGAAAAAGACACTTACTAAATTACCCGTTACTTCTACTGCAGCATTTACAAACGGAAGCTTCCACGTTCCTATAGCTAAAGGTTGTCTTCCTGAGGCTCCACCTCTTGGTCTTTCAAATTCATATCGAGTAACAGTAAGAGAACCTGATTCTCTTCGTGGATAAAAAATTTGCTCAAGTTCTTGATTAAGTGAAACAAGGACATCTTCAGGAATAGCTTTCCCTCTTCCACCATTAGTTATGGCAATAATTTCTCTTACGTTTGTCTTATTAGTTTGACCACTCATGTAATGGATGAATGTTAATTGTGCCGTATTAAAGAATTTATCTCTAAGCTGGTCTCCAACTTCAATCAAGGTAGTAGCATCTTGAGTAGGTCTAAAAGCAGTAGCAGCATCGCTTATATTGGTTCCTAACATTAGATAAAGCATTACATGCTTTTCTGCGTCCTCTTCATCTGATGATCTATATTGTTCAACTAAGTTAAATAGTTGACCCTCGCTTTTAACAACGTCTATAATTTTTCCAACGTATCTTGCGCCTTCCTTTTTTAGGTCCAATGTCGGAGCTGCTGGCTGTTGCACAGTAGCTTTCCTCGCTACAACTAGCACGTCAAATTCTTTTGTGTAAAACGCCAGAAAATCAGGACCAATAATGCCTGCCAAACGAAGCTTGAATAATTTCAATATATCATTCAGGTCAGTTGGTTCTGAAGAACGTTCCTCGTCTTTTCTAGCCACGGTAGTAACAGATGATGAGGCTTTTCTTTGAACATAAACTTCAAATACACTGCAAAGACTAAGGAAATCATTTGCGTCATCACCTGTTAGTTCTACATCTTTAAACTCTGCCACTATGCTGCTTGTATCCATGCCTCTTAGAGGTGTTGCAAGAACTCCGCTTTGAGGATTAGATACGGCGTCTGTTAATGTTTCTCTTCTTTTTTTAATACGTACGGGCGTTTTGGGTGCTGATTGCTTTGATAGTTGTTCTTGAAGTCTTAAAGATACTGCTGCGGACTCATTCAAAGCCGCTACTGCTATAGTTTTTAGTTGGTATGGTGTTTTACCTTTAAACTGCTGATCTTCCTCAGTAACCATGTATTCCATACCATAAGCACTAGCAACAACAAACCCAACAATCAATATTTTTCCAGCTAACAATCCCAAACAAGACCCTATATCACTTGTTCTGGCCATTAAATTTTCTTTAGACAACATCTTCATTCGAAACCTTAACATTTTTTATACTCCATATTTTTGCACGGTTGATAAATACAAGAATTTGTGCAAAAAGTCAATGTAGTACCCTTAATTTTCTTTAACGCATGCTCTCAATTTTGAATATTTCACACTCATACACGCAAGGTGACAATACTTTAAACATTTTAAATGGCTGTTCATTAAATATTAATGGCGGGTGAGTTGATATTATTCACTGGATCATCACAAAGCTACGCTCCTCATGAAGACGAAAGTGAGCGCATCATCCTGAGCCCTGAAAGGGTGTGAGGAACCAGTCCTACAACATCCGGAATTTACTCACTGGCCCCCAAGATACTAAGTCTCACAACGCACTTCGTGCTGTTCGCCTAAGTTCTGGGGAAACTGCAGAGACGACGCCACCCACACTAGTTTTCCTATGGCTTGACCATAGGATCCAGTTCTATAGCATCCAAAAATTACTTCAAAAACATCTCAACCGCTTCCAGCCACTGGGCGGGCTGCTCAATATACGGAAAATGCCCGCAGTTTTTAAGCACCACCAGCTTTGAACCCTTAATTGAATGCGCCATGCTATTGGCAGCACTCATCGGAATAACATCGCTCTCTCCGCGAATAATCAGGGTGGGAATCTTCAGTTTTTGCAAATCGTCGTGCTGGTCTGTGTATTTTCCAAATATGGATTCCTCCAATATTTTGGCGACTTTCACGCCGGTTGCTGCACCTTTGGGCTCTAGTTGCAAATTCAATTTTTCAAGGTCTTTGGGGTTATGAAAATAATATTGGAAAAATAATCGGTAATACTGAGCAATCGCCTGGGGATCGCTATCTATAAATTCCTGAGACGCCTTTAATTTTTCAAACTCACCAGCGCTTGGCATGGTGCGCTTTTCAACCTCATCAAGGAATTCCTCCATACCCGCCGAGGTAACCGTATTCATAAGCACCAGTTTTTTAATATTTTTCGGGTACTTCACCGCATAATACATGGCCAGCATACCGCCCCACGAATGCCCAACGATGGTAACTTTTTCAAACTTCAGTGCCTTACGAAGGGTTTCAATATCTTCAACGAAGCTATTAATAGTAATATGGCTCTCGTCAATCACTGTGGCTGCCGACCTTCCACAACCAAGCTGGTCATAAAACACTACCTGGTGCTTTTGAGCGAGAGCTGCCATACCCGGCAATAGGTAGCCTTGGTCCATTCCAGGCCCACCGTGGATAACAATTACCGGATCACCCTGCCCCATTGTTTGGTAATACAATTGGCCGTTGTCGGTTTTAACAAACCCTTCTTTTGATGGAACATTGGGCACCTGATAGGTTGAAAGGTTCTGGGCGCAGCCCGCAAGCATTAAAACAATTGCTAAAACCAAAAAACGCATCGTGTTCTCCTATAATTCCAGGGCAATCGCAGTCGCCTCGCCACCACCAATGCAAGCAACGGCAATGCCTCGCTTCAAATTTTTCTGACGCATGATATTAATAAGCGTCACCATAATGCGTGCCCCACTGGCACCAATTGGGTGGCCCAAAGCACAGGCACCACCGAACATGTTCACTTTTGCACGGGGAATATTCAAGGCTTTCATCGCCGTCATAGGCACTACAGCAAATGCTTCGTTAATTTCAAAGGCACCTACCGAATCAATTGACCAACTTAGCGCTGCGCACAATTTTTCAATTGCACCAACTGGCGCTGTCGTGAACGTTTCTGGGGTTTGCGCATAAGAAGTGTAGCCCACAATTTTAGCCAGCGCCCCCGTTGTATTGGTGGAAAGCACCAACGCCGCGGCTCCATCTGCCAATGATGAACTAGTGGCAGCCGTCACGGTACCATCGGCCTTAAAGGCTGGCCTTAGGGCACCAAACTTATCGGGCTTTACTTTGGTAATGGGCTCATCCTGGTCAAAAGTGGTTTCGCCTTTTTTGTCAGCAAAAATAATAGGGGTAATTTCAGCTTGAAAAGCCCCAGCTGCTTGTGCTGCCATTGCGTTTTCATAAGTCTGGCGGGCAAAATCTTCTTGGGCCTCGCGGCTAAACCCATAGGCAGCGGCCGTATCATCCGCAAACATACCCATGGCGCAGCGCCCCCCTTGGGGGTTTTTGTGGAAAGCGTCTTCCAAACCGTCGTTCAACATTAAATCAAGTAATGCTCCGTGACCAAACCGGTACCCAGAGCGTGCTTTTTCCAATGCATAAGGCGCATTAGTCATGCTTTCCATACCGCCAGCAATGGCCGTTTGAATATTGCCTAAGCGCAAACTATCGCAAGCGAACATCACCGCGCGCATGCCAGAGCCACACACCTTATTAATAGTAGTGGTGGGCACGTTATGATTAATCCCCGCTTTAATTGATGCTTGACGCGCCGGAGCTTGCCCCAACCCCGCCTGCAACACACAGCCCATGAACACTTCATCAACCATTTGCAAGCCTGCGGCCTTCATAGCAGCACGCAATGCAAAACCACCCAGGTCTGTTGCGGAATAAGAACTAAATTGCCCCTGGAATGCACCAATTGCGGTACGAGTTGCTGCGTGTATGCCTATCATTGCGTTGTCCTTTTTTAGTTTGGATAACACGCCTCCTCCGTCTTCATGAGGACTCCAGCGAAAGCTGGAGGACGTGATGATCCAGTGAGTAATATCATTAAATTCTTAAAAACGAGTATTTCGTAAAAAGGTGTTTTGAGCAAGGGGTGCAACCAAGGAGATAAGCATATAGGCACAACAAACGCTTCACTACAAATCATCATCAGAATCATTGAAGCTTTGCGCAGAAACAACATAGCTTGGATTAGCACGAGCAGCCGCATGCTGTTGCATAACGAAATTCCTTTTTAATGAGTCAGCAGCACTAGCATCTTCTAAGTGATCAGCTAGGTAAAAAAGGATACCTAAATAGTCACTTACATTTTCTGACCCAATTAATCCATCAAATGTTCTTCTATATATTGAACGACGCACCTTACTGTCAGCAGGCAAAGGAATTTTCTTGAAAAATTCAAGACTGCGCTTGTTCTTAGCTGCTTCAATATATGCCGCTTCAATGCCTTTATCATCTGGAGGGTAACAGCTCGAATCATACTTTACAAAGCAGCAAAAGCTTGTAGATACTCTTGGCTCTAAAAACCCACGGTAAAGCGCAATATCACCATATATGGCGCACGCTTTTATAGCTAAATTAGCGCCTTCTTGAGTGGACCGTAGCGAATCATGTTCAGCAATAAGTATATTTAATGCCGTTTCTTCTGCATGGTTCGTAAGCGCCACACTTAACCTTTGATAGGCATTTCCCTGACGAACTTCTGGCGCTATTTGTGCTGCTATCAATATGGAAAAAAAGGAAGCACTAAATATCTTGATTACAAAAGACATTTAAACTTTCTCTTTTACGCAATACATACACACCAATGTTTAGGATTCTCAAATAAATTTAAATTTTCAGCAATAGTTATAGCATCATTATCAACTCTTTTTCTTGTCATACAAACAGCTAAGTAGTTCAAACTATCAAATATTTGCAAGCTTTCGTCAGATAGTTGAGCACTTGAGTTTTCAGGCGCAACTGCCTTTTCTTTAATTATTTTATCGCCAAGTTTTGTAATAATAGAACATAATAGTCCTGATTCGTATTTTAAAAATTGATAATCATCAATGCAATGATAGGTACGCGTTTTAATAATTTCTATAAGTGCGTCTTCAATTCCTTTGGAATCTGGAATGCAAGAATTTGGGTCAACATATGGAACACAATAAATTGAAGTGCGAATCTTAGGCTGTAGATAACTACTAAAAAGGTTCACATCCCCATATATAGCGCACGCTTTTATAGCTAAATTAGCGCCTTTTTGTGTTGATCGTAGTGAGTCATGTTCATGATTCAATATTTTCAATGCTTCTTCTTTTTTATCGCTATTAATAGCTGCACTTAGCCTAGCGAGTGCGTTCTCGTCTTGCCATTCTGAAGCAACCCTTGCTGCATTCAGCCCAAATGTAAAAACGGCAAGCAGAATTATCATATGTTTCATAAAGTTTTTCCTAAAAATAAGTTGTGTGGTTGTTATTTTGAAATAATTAGCAATTATAAACCAAATGTTTAAAATTATCTACGGTTTTTGCAAACATCTAGCTTTCAGCATAAACAAACTACAAAATACGGTGCAACCAGCAATCATTAGGGCTAGGGGGTAAAGAGTCTCCGCCTCAAATAAGTCAATAATGAAAATACAAATTGCACCAGCCAGTAATTCACTTGAACCTATTAGGGCTGCTGCACTACCGGTTCGTTCTTTTTCCTGATCCATAGCAAGGGTGGCAGCATTTCCAAAAACAAGGGCAAAACCAATACCCCCAGGAAACCTTAGGGCCACCACTATCCAGGGAGAAACAAAATCAATCCCTTGCGCCACACACATAGCAATAGCGGTTAGAAAAAATAACCCTAGGCCAATATTTACCAATTTTTTTAAACTAACATGATTCACCAGATATTGGTTCAAAAACGTCCCCAAAATGTAAGCAGCCATTAGCACGCTAAGATACCACCCGAAAGAGCTAGCTGCCACCCCGTAGTGGTCTTGAAATAGAGCTGGCAAAAACGCAAGCTCTGACCAAAACCACCCAAGGCTTAAAATTTGAATACCGGCATAACATAAAAATAATGGACGCCTTAAAAAATACCTGTACTCATCACCCAACCCCGAAGAAAAGCCTTTGCGCCTTTTTTCTGGTGGAAGCGTTTCTTTTCCATAAAAAATCATCGCAATAAGCAGTACAACTGCAACAGCACCAAGCACATAAAAAATGCTTGCCCAACCATACATAGTGCCAATAATACCGCCGATAATCGGAGCAAATGTTGGTGACAACGCTATAACACTTTGCATGCGTGAAAACATCTGGGCGCTTTTGGCACCACCTTCATACAGGTCACGCACAACCGCAACCCCCACTGAAAACGCTACTCCACCACCCAATCCTTGAAAAAATCTGGAAATCAGTAATTGTGCAATGCTTGTTGAAAACCCACAAGCAAAGCTAGCCACAGTAAATAGAAATAGCCCGCCAATAATAACTGGCTTGCGGCCGATGGTATCAGACAAACTGCCATAGTACAGACCCGACAAGGCCAAACTTACCAAATTAATACTAAGAGTCGCCCCCACCCAAGATTCATCAACACCAAAAATATGGCCAATCTCCGGCAACACAGGAATGTATAAGTCAGATGCCATATCCACAAGGGCCACTAGCACCGCCATTAGGCAGAACATTAGGGAAGTCTGCACAGGCATTAAGATTGTCTTGACAGTTTGTCTCAAGATAGGCGTACAAGCAAACGTTGAACTGTACTATATATAATGATTTTGCCCTATTTGCGCAAGGCACATACAAAAATATCAACCCTGATATGCCTTTTTAATAGTTATCATTATTTAATTTTTTGTTTTAGCGTTAGTATATAAACCTTTTTACACCTTGTTGAATGCTCTCTTTACCAATCAAAGACATTATCTTAGCGTTAAGCGTTGCGGTGTGCTGGGCTTTTAATTTGGTGGTAATTAAATGGGCAATTCAAGGAATTTCCCCCCTCACCTTTGGGTTTTTGCGTTTTGTTTTTGTGGCTTTTCCCTTGGTATTTTTCATCAAACGACCAAACATTCCCCTACCCAAGCTTATTTTAATTGGCCTTCTTTTGGGCGTGGCAAAATTCGCGCTGATGTTTAAAGGGTTAGAAATGGGAATAAGCATTGGAATGTGCGCCTTGACCTTACAAACTCAAGTCATATTCACGGCAATTTTTTCATACTTTATATTTGGATATCATTTATCAAAACGTGAAATGTTTGGCATTTTTCTCGCCCTTTGCGGAGTAGCAATGCTGGGCTTTCAAACGGAAAATGCATCTACCCTAACCGGGTTTGCGTTAGTACTGGGCAGCGCACTGTGCTGGGGCCTATCAAACAACATATCTAGAACCTTAAAAGGTGTTGATATTTTGCAGCTAACTGTATGGATGAGCCTGGTCCCACCCCTACCCTATTTCTTATTATCGCAAGTATGGGAAGGACCGAATGTGTTCTTTGATTCATTACACATGCTTGGACTAAAAGAACTTGCCGCCACAGGGTACATTGTGATTGTGGCAACCTTGTTCGGGCTAACCGGATGGACATGGCTAATGCGTCAACATAACCCCACCAAAGTTTCTATTTATGGATTACTTATTCCGGTGTTTTCTGTGTTTTTCGGATGGCTGTGCTTGGATGAACACCTAAGCCCAATGACAATGTTAGCATGTGGGGTTGTATTTTCCGGTTTAGTGATTAATCAGTGGCCAAAAAAAACAGGTGACGTACCCTGTACATCACCATGCTTGCAAAAAGTCGCTTAATAAATACTACTTATTAGCCACCAAAAATTGCATAGCCTGCATCCCAGCCACCAATTCTTCTGTACTCATAGATGAAGGATCTCGAGTCGAAAAGTCTTGCACCTTTTGGATACATTTTTGCTTATACAAATTTTGTGTAAATTTTAAAACAGCTTCCACTTCAGGCGTACTAAGCCTTTCCATATATTCTTGCTTAGCTGCCTGAGACAGAGAAAACCCATGCGTAAGTATTTCTGCAACTCGTGCATCACTTACCTCTTCTTCAACAACAACATTTGGCTGCTCAACAATTTTGGGTGTTTTTTTTCTAGTAATTGGAGGAAGTGGGGGACGCGCATTCCGTGAAGAACGTACTTTAGGTTTGTGACCTTGTTCATAAGGGTCAGAACATACACCAGAAGAAACAAATGATTGCGCAATAACACCCAATAACAAATATCTTAATAAGTTCATAGTTAGCCTTTTTAAATAATACAATTTAGAAAAAGACTATAATAGAGTTTTTATTTTAAAATCAAGTATTTTTTATTTTATATTTGGTTTCTTTGTTGCGGTTTAAACTTTTTAGCTATCACCCAGAACACCAAACTCACAGAAATAAATAAACACGGCTGCGTGTAGCGAATGCTTGCCATGTAAAACAGGTGCACACCCAATCCACACATGCATGTCAGCGCCAAAGCACCTACTTTATTTCTTACACCTTGCTTCAGCGCAATGACAGCATTGGTTATAATAAACACCAATACCAAAATACCGCGATAATTAAAGTGGTTAATGAAATTCTGTTTAAATTCAAATGGACCAATTAACCCACCCAATGACAGCAATCCATCAACATACATTTTCAAGGTAAGCGGTAAGTTTTCAGGAATATCAGATGCCGACGTTATAAGCACCCACTTATGACCAAAACAAATATTATGCAAAGGAATCAAAACTAAGGGCGCCATACCAAGCAGGTCAATAAATTTGCTCTTTTTAGGGGCATTTGAAAAAGTTGAACAGAAAAAATAAATTGCACCCAGGCATGCAAAAAATATCAACAGATTTGGGCGAATACTTGCAGTAATGGCAAACAAAGCAAAGCAACCAATGCCGGTAATTCGAGATGTAAACCCCTTTAACAAAAGCACTAACCCACCAATTAAGCATGAATAGGCAAATCCCTCTCCGTAAAGTGAAAGGAAAGTGTCTGTGTGAATTGCATAACTCATACCTAAAAACTGAACAACACTCGTGACCATAATCATGCAAGTAATGAACGCGTATTTTGCTGGCAATAGTTCTTTGAGAAAACGAAAATAAAGAATCGGTGTAAATAGCAAAACCGTTAGTTGCAGCGGATACGAATCTCCAAAAACTAACATTTCAACAAAACGCACATAGCGCATGCCTGGCATATAATAGAAAGTCGCTTCAGGTGATTGCAGAGCAGTTAGCCAATCCCCTTTTATTAAGGCTTCAAGCATGGAATAAGGATACCCACCATGAACAACACCATCGCATCCACCAACTGCAAAAATTTCTGTCCAAGGAAAGTTACCAAACCAAAGCGAAAAATATGCTGCCCAAGTCAATAAAAGAGCTATTTCTCTCCAATCAATTGTTTTTCTTGAGATACCAAAAAATCCATAGGCAATTAGTAATAATCCTACTATTTTCAAAAGCACTTCACCCAAAAGCCAAATGTGGTCTATGGAAGATTTATTCAATTTCAGTGTTAAATCAGGCCCAGTTTCTGAAAAGGGTAAATGATGATCAGCTGAAAAAGCATAAAAATAGGCACCCAAATCATTGGACTCAAAAGTAATTTTCGTTGGCGTCGCATGCACCACAAAAGCATTATTAAAATAAAAAGTGCCCTGCCCCAAAAACCCACGCTTTATAATAGAATTCGTAATTTTATAGCAAACAACAAACGGAAGTTTTTCACGAACCAAGGCAGGTGGTCCGCCGTAAAAATTATATTCAACTTTGTTTACATAACCGCTTCCCAAGTGCCACGGACCATTTAGTAGGGTAACATCGCGCACCTTTCTGCTTAATCCCAAACCTTGTAGGTAACCATCTGCCGTTTGTGAAAAGGGGTAAACATTCATGTTTTCCACAAATTGCTTTGGTGATACAGTTTTTGCCGCTTCAACAAGCAATCGCTGCTGTTCAATAATTTCAATTTTCGGCACAAAGAAAGCCGCAATAAACAGGCATACTCCGGCCACTAGGTACTTTGGCTGAACTGCATTTTTTTTAATGCCATATATCAAAACAAAGCCAATAAGAAACGCGTAGCTTTGGTGCCAAACCGTATCAAACGGCAAGCCAACGCCTAATAACCCAATAATTAAAAATAGGAATTTATACATATTAACTCGCTAACAATGCTGTAAGTAAAATCAGAAGTGCCACCACATAAGTTGGCTTATCTTTCATAACAAAAATCACTGGGTCACGGTCAATCAGCCCACGCACTCCCAAAAACCAAAGGCGCATTTTCCAAAATAGCAACACAAAAGCAATAAACCACATTCTATTAGGATAGTGGTACAGCAACTTTACCTGGTCTGAATTAATATATAGCCCAATAACCAATACTGAAATAAGCGCGCACCCAATGCCGGTCGGCATTAACATGTCCAAATCATCAACACAATATCCGCGCCGTTTTGAAACCTGCTGCTGTTTATTTTTGACCTGATAAAGTTCTGACACTCGCTTCATGCAGGCAAGGCTTAGAAAAAAGAACATGCAAAATACAATCAACCACGCTGAAAGAGTAATGTTTGTCATGCTTTGCCCAAACAAAACCCGCACGCTGTACAACGAACTTAAAATGAAAATATCCATAATCGGCATGCTTTTAAGCTTCATAGAATACGCCGTGGTCAACGCATAGTACGCCATTAAAATGTACACAGCATCCATGGGAATAAAAAAACACAAACCAATCACCGCAGTAATCAAAGCAATCATCAATTTTATGGCAGATGAAACACTCAACGCACCACTTGCAATAGGGCGATGTTTTTTTATAGGGTCAGCCTGGTCGTCTTTAATATCAAGAATATCGTTAAGAATATAAATGCTAGATGCGGCCAAAGAAAAGCACACGACACCCAAAAGCGCGCTGGTAAGTGTTTGCATATTTAGCTGATGACTTGTAACTAATGGCAAAAAAACCAGAAGATTTTTCACCCACTGGTGCGGCCTTAGCTCTTTTAGAAGAACGTTCAAAAAACTAACTTGTGCCAAAAGGATACTTCTTTCGTTTGATTATCTGCCAACATTATCAGCTTTTAATCATTCGCTTCAAGTTTTTCCCAAGCAAAACTGATATATCCGCAACGGCAAATTTAGCTGGCAACTGCGTTTGTTCAATGGTTCCAGTAACGGTGATTTTCTTAATGACTGATGCTTCAATATTAGCAACAGCCTGACCCGAAAGCACCGCATGGGTTGCAATGGCTTCAACCGAAAGCGCCCCATGTTGCATCAGTAATGCGGCCGCTTTGCACAATGTCCCGCCGGTATCCACAATATCATCAACCAACACACAGTTTTTGCCCGCAACATTCCCGATAATTTCACCCATTTGGCAGGTGTTGTGGGTTGTTCTTATTTTATTAATAACCGCCAGGTCCACTCCAAGCAAGCTACTTAACTTTCGGGCACGAATCATGCCGCCAATGTCTGGGGAAACAACCATCAAATTTGGCTGGCTTTTCAACAGGTCAGCAAACAAGGTCAACGTTTCAATATTTTGCACACCAATTTGGAAAAACCCTTCGGCCTGCTGGGAATGCAAATCAAGGGTAATAAGGTGATCAACCCCCGCAGCTTCTATAAGCGTTGCTACCAAACGTGCCGATATTGGCCCAAACGCATAGGAAGGCCTATCTTGGCGGCTATACCCAAAGTACGGCACCAAAGCAATCACGCGGCGCGCCCCAGAACGCTTCGCAGCATCTACCAACAACAACAATTCCATTAAATGATCATTCGCAGGTTTCGAAGTCGATTGCACAATAATGACATCTTCTTCATGAACACCATCGGCCAATTGCACGCGTAGTTCTTCGTCTTCAAAGCGTTCAATGAATGCTTCAACCTGAGCAATATTCAGGTTAGTACTTAGCTGTTGAGCCAATTTTTTGCTACTGCTACCGGCAATAATTTTTGTCATGTTTATTATGCGTTATTTATTTCGTTTCTAGCTTATACCAAAATCAGCACCCATGTCGTTTGGAATTTAAAAACTCAAGCTATTTAGCTGGCCTTTTGCGCTTTTTGGAGGAAGAGAAAGCAGATTGAGTCTCTTCAGTTGTTGCTGGGGAATCAAGTTCCAGCAAGGAATCCAAATAGTCTGAAGCAATAGAACGACAATTCACTAATTGCTTAGATCTAGTGCTTTTTATTATTTCTGCTAACCTTTTTTTCGTATATTTAGGAACAACCTCATTAGCAGTGAAGAAAAACTTTTTAAGAAATCTTTGAGCATATTTATGATGGCGTGCTAAAGAATCATTTTGCAAAATATCACAAACCATGAATCCTTGCGTTAGAATATCAAGACTTTTCCATATTAAAATTGCATGCTCATGATGCTCTTGAAATTTATCTCGACGCAAAATATTACAAGCAATAACTTCCTTCGCTAAAGAAATTGACGAGTGAACGCTTTCATCAAATGAGAATTCTTCCCAAGCTCTTATTGCAACTTCATGTTGGTAATATTTTTTTAAAGACTTATTTGTAAAAAGATGTAGTGCAATGGATGCTTTTTCTTTAATTGGAAGCAAACCTTCACTCAAAAGCACAACTCCTGCAGATGCCGCCTGTAAGTGAAATTTTTTTAGATCTTTTTCAAGTAAAATTTGTTCTATTAGTCTAGCTCTAATATTGGGAGAAACTTCGGTATTTTCAAGGTACGCTAACGCATCCTCTGCATTTTTTTGATGATATTCGGTCAAATCTCTATTCGCCAAAATAGAATGAATAATTCCAGCATAATAATCAGGGTGATGAACAGGCCCTTCCATTGCGTAAACAGTACCGAAAAAATTCAATATAAAAAGGCTTACGAAACTAGCATTTAAAAATTTTTTCAGCACAACACTATTTTTTAATTAATACAAGCCAGCAATATATAATATTATGTTGCCATTTTCAATGTATTATCAAGCCTTAACAGCGGTTATCATCCAAGAATTGCTACGGCCATTAAATGGATTCGTGACCCTCTCATGGCGAATATTTGTAAATCCTTTGCCTGCTAAAAATGTGTTAATAGGTGAACCTGGTAATGATTGTTCAAGCCTTTCTAATTCAAGCAACACAACAAGGCTGAGGGATTGATGAAAAGCTTCAGGCGTTATACACAATTCAACTTCAGCAGTGAGTCTATCAAAATACTCTTCTCTGGTAAGACGAATTTCACCTGTAGAAATTTCCATTGCTGCCTGTACAAGGTCAACAGCTTGCCGGCATAAGGTGGTTGAGGAAGGTTCAGTAATTGTGACTCTTAATTCTCCTAAAAATAGTAAAGGGACATTGAAACTAAAGCAATTATCAGCTTCTAGCGCCAGCAACGGAATATGCTCTATATAAAGATTTGCATTTGGTTTCATGTGTTTTGCAAGATTTTCAATTGCGTGTGGCATTAACTGATCATCTATTTCGTAGGGTTCTCTTATTTGTGTAAGCATATTTCGAACTATTGAATTTCGAAGTCCCACTGGGCAATTGACTAAATTAGCAGAGAATTCCTTTATCATTTTCAAACTAAGTGAAGGATCTTGGGCTACTGCCATTCTTTGCAAATCCATAACTGTTCTTACTCCATGACTTGGGAACAATTCCATAAACACAGCAGCAATAGGCGCTTCAGGAACAAACGAACAAGCATCTGTTTCGGGAAAGTGACGCCCTGGCACAGCATAATCAGGATCCAAATCTAGGGTAATTGCCTCACAACCGATAGTACCTTTTGAAAAATCTACCCTTGAAAAAAGACTTTCTGTTGAAATAGGAAGAGACGGAAAAGCGTTTAAAATTTCGTACTTTTTACTGCGTTCTGTGTATTGGTCGTCATCAAAGACACCATTAAATACTACCGCTGCAAAGGAGTTTGAAAATTTAAGAAGTAAAATTAAAAAAAGGCAGAAAAATTTCATAATTTCTAGCTACACCAATCCAATCACTGATAATTGACTACCAAATGAAGGCTCACTCATATGGGCCGCACGCCTACAGCTGAAATACTGATCTTTCAAAGTGTAGGTGTTAAAAGGAAGTGCAATAGCGAGTTCAATACCCTGCCCTTTTAATTGGTTAAGCACGTATCCACCTAAATCAAAAAGATAATGACCAGGCTTTGTTGAAGGCGTAAAAAATTTGGGTGCGTTTGCTGCATCAAAAACGTCTTGGCCAACTTCGTAACTTTCCTGGTGAATACAGGGGCCAATAGCTGCGCTAATGTTTTTAGCGCCCAAACTTTTCATTGCATCGATAGCATTTTTAACAATACCAGCAACAGCACTGCGCCACCCAGCATGAACAGCACCAATTACACGGTTGACAGGATCTGCTAGTAAAATAGGTACACAATCTGCAGTTTGAATAGCAAGCAAACGACCGGGAGTTTTTGTAACCATGGCATCCATCTGATAGCCATTTTCGGTAGAAGCATCAACTAACAAAACATCGGCTTTATGAACCTGGCGCAAGGTTACCATATGCCCAACATTCAGTGTGTTTAAAATGCGCTGACGATTTTCAATAACATTAATGTCATCGTCATCTTTGTGAAAACCAGTATTTAAACTTGTGTAAATTCCTTGACTAACGCCGCCGATGCGCCCGAAAAATCCATGCACAATTCCTGGGTGATCAAGCGTATCTGCAGTTTCATAAGGAACGTTACTAACCTTTTTAGCTACCATTGAAAAACCTCAAGTACTTTAAAACGTTGCCCCATTTCAGTAGGTGCCACCAAACGCGTTGCACCAGTAGTTAAGCTAAAACGCTGCTCGGGTGATGCAATGCTAAGAAGCTTTTCAAGGCGGTGTTCAATACCAAGCCTTAACAAAAAGTTCCCTTGGGGCTGAAATCTGAAATTGGTGGCAATACTACATAATTTATGAAAATCAACCTGATGTGAAATATCAGCAAAGCCCAAACTTTCCAAAACATTAACAGGTTTGTGCTGAAAAAGTGCTTGTAATGTATCACCAAAACGCGCTTCTGGCGGCGTGTCATCCCCGTAATCAATAATTAACGCCACACCTGGTGTTAGGTGCCCCATAACTTCATGCATAAGCTCTTCGCCCATAGGACATGTTTCTTTAATGCTATGAGGGTTTGCAGGCGGAGAAAAAATCAGCGCATTTTCTTTTTCGCTATAGCGCACTGTACGCTCTTCATGGCTCACAAACTGGCGCACAGGAAGCGTGTCAAAAAATTCATTGGCAAGAAGAATGGTAAAATCAGCACCCTTTGGCACTTCAGATAAGTTTTTGTACCAAAACACAAATGGGTAATCTGACAAAGCTTGTTGCTGCTGTTCATAAAGGTTCGGACAAATTTCAACGCAACTAATGGTTAGGCTTTCTATAAAGCCTTCTTGGTGTTCGCCAATACGCAAAATATCTTGCATAAGCGTGCCACGTCCCGGACCCATCTCAATAAGATGCAGCGACTGAGGCATACCCGCTTCTTGCCACTGGGCAATACACCAAAACGCAAGCATTTCACCGAATAACTGAGAAATTTCAGGAGAGGTAATAAAATCCCCCTGCGAACCAATAACACTATTGTGCGCGTAATAGCCAAACTCAGGATGATATAGGGCTAATTTTTGCGCTTCTTCAACAGTTACAGGGCCGTTTTTTCTGATGTAATCTTGAAAACACGGCGACGCACCACTATCAGAAGGATGCTTAGCAAAAGCATGATTATACATAATATAACACCAACCCCAAGCCCATGGGTGCCTAATTGCACAACCATTTCTTGTACTTTAAACGGTTCAACAATCAAGCGAAAGAGGGCATATAAACTTAAAAATAAACAACCGGTCATTCCCCTACAGGCCCTTAGTTTCGGAGAATGTTTGTAGACAAAATTCAACACTAAAAATAGGGCTAATCCTTCTAGGAATGCTTCATAAATTTGGGTAGGATGACGCGCCATAGTTTGCTTAGGAAACACAACACCCCAGGGCAAACTTGTTTCTATGCCAAACAATTCAGCATTAATGAAATTGGCCAAACGCCCAAAAAATAAACCAATGGGCGATATTAATGCCATCAGGTCGCCAAGGCTGTAAAAATCGATCTTATGACGTTTGGTGTAAAGAGCCGTCATCAGCACAACCCCTAGCAACCCGCCATGAAAGGACATACCGCCCTGCCAGACTTGTAAAATTTCCAAAGGATGACTTAGGTAGTAAGCAGGGTCATACAACATGGTATGCCCCAACCTTCCACCAACAACAATACCAATAACCACATGGGGCAACAGGTCATCAAATAATTTGGGAGTAATGTTAAATTGAAAACGCCTGAGCAACCCGTGCGCCCAATGGCACGCCAAAATAATGCCGACAACATACGATATGCCATACCAGTGCACCTTTAAGGGGCCAAGGGTAATTGCGACAGGGTCAATAGCTGGAAAACTAATCATAGAATAACAAATTCAGTCTATGCAGATACGCTACCATATAAATATGCTGGCTAAAACACCCCCCCCCCTGATATTCTTATGACTGGCACATTTCCTCAAATTCGTTTAAAAGTAATTTATAACTTGAAGTAAATTGTTTGAAATTTTATAAAATTCACTAACTAATCACTTACGATTACACAAAGGAGGCATTCGAAATGCAAAGTTTATGGAATCGCTCGACTTTCTGTATTTTTCTCATAGTTACCCTTCAATCTTTTTGCGCAATTAAACTCATTTGGCTAAATCCACTTTTGATTAATGCCTCTGGTGAAATATTTAGTTTGAAAAATGGCACCACTTTTATATGTGCATGGGCTGTTGTTTCATTTTTTTCAAGAATCATGGGCGGACATACTCTTGGAAAATATGCCGAAAAAAAAGGGTTTATAGCTACTCAGAAATTTCTTATTTCAGGGTATATTCTGACAACTGCTTTGTTCTTTCTATCCTGTCTGTTCGCAGATCAATTCCAATCAACAAAACTGCTAATGCTAGTGATTTCATATTTAAATCTTTTTCTGGGGTCTGCGGCACTAGTGTCTCCCGCCATGTATTTAATGAAGATTTCCAAAATATCTGACCATGTAAATATAAGCATGCTTATGATTTTTGGGTCAGGCTTGGGGTATGTTTTAGCTTACGCTGTTTCTGCTAAGTGCAATCTGCAAATCATGAGTGCTATTATTTTTGGCTGCAGCCTTCTATGTGGATATATCTTTTATTGTGCAAAAAAAGGCATCATCAATTTAGAGAAATCTCATACACCTGAAAAACAAAAATCCCCGCAAAACGCACCTAATACTACAGCAAAATTTTTAGCAGTGCTTATTGGTGGTGTTTGTGGAGCAGGATTATCCCACAATTATTTTTTCATTGAACCCTATGTTCTAAACGTTTCAATTATAAATGCTAGAAATTTCCAAATGGGTTACATGTTTTTCTACATAGCCCTTGGACTTTTTATGATGCTTGCAAGCAGAGTTTGCGACTTTGTGGATTGCTCAAAGCTTATGTTTCTATCGCTAATTGGCGTTTTACTGGTGATGTTTAGCCTTAGTATTTACGATGTTTCTAAAGACCATATATACATTATCTACCAAGTGCTGTTTGCTTTCTTTTTTGCAGGCTTCCTAGCACCAAGCCTTGCGTTGGTATTTTCATTATTCAAAAACAGCCAACCTTTTTACAATGGTATTTTTTGGTATTCTTCAGGAATCAGCATAAGTTATTTGATAGGATATTTTTTAAGTAAAGATCTTTTGGGAATTTTTCATCACTACTTCCTGTTTGTATCACCACTTGTATTTAATGCGGTGCTTTGCTTAGTTCTGATGACTGTTATTAACCTATCAATAGTCAGCACACATTCTAAAGCTTCTAATAAATAATCCTCATACTGATCATCCATTAAGTATGGATCGCTACAGCCTTTCAGGCTTCGCGATGACGGTTCGTGTCGTCTTTGCGAGCGCAGCGCGGCAATCCACACTTTCCTATGAAATTCAGTATATAAAATCCAAAAAAATGGGCCTGCACAAAACCATGCGCAAGCCCAGGATATTGAATTGTATTAAGTCGTGATGCTAACTAGCTGTACCAACGGTTATGTCACGTGCCCAAGTTGAGCCAGCGCCTAGTTTAAGGGTAGATCCAGACTG
This sequence comes from Alphaproteobacteria bacterium, assembly GCA_037138055.1. GTDB lineage: Bacteria > Pseudomonadota > Alphaproteobacteria > Paracaedibacterales > CAITNM01 > CAITNM01. The sequence continues at coordinate 28,923 of JBAXJB010000008.1, forward strand.
ATATGTAACGCTTGAGCTAAAAACATCTTCAACAATTGTTGTCGGTGCTAAATAAGACACATGTGTGTAATAATGGTCATTGGGTGATGATGAAAAAGACAAATGTGTGGCAAGATAATACACATTTTGATCTGTAGTATCGGTTGTGTCCCAACTTAACCATCCAGTCGCTCCAATTGTATAATTTGAAAAGTTTGCTTCAGGCAACGGTGCGTTATAACTACCATCTGTATAAAATCCAGTTGTTGAGTTAAATGTAACGTTTCTATTTTGATGTGGCACAGTTGCCCCTGCATCAACCAACATTTCAGCACCAGAAGCAACTGTTACTGCTCCACCAACTGAACCAGTAGCAAGGCCTGCACCTAATTCCATAAAAGCAGCACTTGCAACAGCAATAGGTGCAACAGGTGCTTTGCCACTTTGTACATACAATGTGCCAGCATCTACATTTATTCCTGCTAAGGCTGCAGAAGCACTTAGGTCAGATGCAACTTTCATTACGCCAGCTCCAGTTTTGTGCACTAACCCTGTGCCTGTAGGTGCAGCGTTTAATGTTGCTACATATGAACCATCAACCTGAACTGTGCCATCTGACGTGAATGCAAACGCACCAGTATTCATAGTTCCTGCAATTTCTAATGTTGCAGTGTTGGCAGCAGCTGTTACAGGGTCAGTACCAGATGCAGCAAAGGTTACCGCAGATGATGCTCCATTTAAATTGCTAGCAGCACTTACGGAAACCTTACCGCCATGAATACCTAAAGCGCCAATAGCATTAGTACCGCTAAGGGCAAGTGCACCTGCATTAGTTTTGTTTAGGGTTCCCGTAGAAATTGCACCGCTATGGCTTGCGCTATCGGTGCCTTCAACGTCAATAGTCATGGATGTTGCAAACGTCGTGTTCCATGTTGTTACAGCAACTACCGTTAGTAGTGCTACTGTTAATTTATGTATTCCTTTCATGTTTATTCCTCTGTACTAAAAAATGTTTATAACAAGTTTTAGATTACAGGGGGGGGGCATTAAAATATAGTTAAATATTATTTAAATAATGGTTAATTATAATAATAATATTTGTTGTTGATTTTAATTTGTCTTTTATTTAAACAAGTGTGGATAGCCGCGCTACGCTCGCAAAGACGAAAGAGTCATCATCGCGAAGCCTGTAAGGCTGTGGCGATCCATACTTATGGAATTTATAGAATTTGAATCAAAAGGTTCTTTAATAACCTATATCAGATTAACCATTTCTTTATATGGTTGTGTCACTATCAAAAAAAAGACATAAAAATAGAGATAGGCCTTGAAAAAAATCTCAAAACTTTTTGTGACATCTTTGGGATGCGTTTTTTTGTGCATTGCCCACGCTGCTGATCTAAGATTTAAAAATTATGACGAGGCAAATGCCGCAGGTTTTCCCATAAGTGGAAGCGACGTATTCATAGGCGTAGGAAGCACAAATATTTTTCAAGGATGGAAACTACATGTTTCAGCGCGCCCCAGCAGCATGGATAAAATTTTTGAAATTGTTAGGCCAGCCTTACAAGAACATCCTGTGCATTTTAAATACACAACTTTTTATGGTTTAGCCAAATTACTTAGTCAGCCAACTCAAAGTGGAAAATTCATCACGATTTATCCCAATTCACTGCTGCACGCAAACCAAATTGCCCACGCAATTGATGCTAAATTCGAATCAGCAATTGCAACAGGAAGAATCAATCCAATGGTTGATTTTGAAACCATAGAAAATGATGTGCAGCTAGGCGAAACTGGCGGACTATTCACACGTTACGGAGAGTACAAAAATGGAGTTTGCAAAATAGTAAAATCCCACGGATTTTTACCAGAGCTAGACGCACAAGATTGCACTAAAAGCAGCATCATACCCGATTCTCGAAATTGCCCCCTGCCCGACTTCGCGCTTGATTGGCTTGATTGGGCAGAGAACCCATTCCCTGGGTTTAGCATGACTTGGGAAGGAATCGCTTTTTGGGAATGAAATAAAACAAGCCCCACGAAAAATTCGTGGAGCTTGTTTAAACCAATATTCTTAGAATTTGAAATCTCACATACTAAAACTGTTCACTAAACTGCCGCACAGCAAGTTCCATCCGTCGATCAGCACGAAAAAGATAATTTTAAAGGGCATGGAAATCAACATTGGTGGCAGCATCATCATTCCCATGCTCATGAGAATACTGGCAATAACCATATCAATAACCACAAAGGGCAGATAAATCAAAAAGCCAATTTCAAAACCACGGCGCAATTCGCTAATCACAAAGGCCGGCACCAAAATGCGCATAGGCAATTCTTTGGCTGATTTAAAGTTGGTTTCTTTGCTCAGGCTCATGAACAAATCAAGATCTTTTTCACGCACATTCTTGCGCATGAACACATGCAAAGGCGCGCAAATTTTATCGTACGCTTCTTCGTATTTTATTTTGTCTTCCATTAGCGGCACAACACCATCATGATACGCCTTATTAAAAATCGGCCCCATAATAAACATCGTTAAAAATATAGCAAGACTAATAAGAATCATATTCGGCGGAGACTGCTGCGTTCCCAAAGCATTTCGCAAAAATGAAAACACCACCACAATACGGGTGAAAGACGTGACCACTATAATAATAGATGGGGCTAAAGTTAGCAGCGCCATAAGCGCACTCATCTGGATCATGCGTCCGATTAACGTACCGCCTGAATCACCCAGGTTTAAGGTAAAACTATCGGCCATAAGCGGGGCTTGCATTACAAATAACAGAAGCGCTGCAATGCAGCATAAATTATTAACGTGGAATCGTTTTAATCTGAAATTTTTAAACATGCTGACGATCAAACTCTACGGTTTCAATTGAACGAACCGCCGGTGAGGTTTCTAATAATATATCGTTATTCGGGCCAAGCAGCACCACGTAACGCTGCCCCCGGTGGGTAATGTTCACAATACGCCTTTTGCTGTCAATCATAATGGGTGGCTCAACAATAACGCCCTGTTGTTTTGCATTGAAAAACGGAGTGTTTGAAAGTCGCCCCGATTGCTGAAGGTAACGAAGCACTAGGGCAAAAAGTCCTATTAGGCCAAAAACGACGAACATCGCAGCAACAATATTGAGCATACACACTCTCTGTTGAATCCCTTTATTAATGCTAGCTTACATTTTTTTTAAAAGGCAATAGAGCCAGGCACGAAGACTGATGAATTTACCAAAATGCTATTCCACTTTTAAATTTTAGCTTTTAAGCTATTCAAATGGAGTGTTTAAAAAGTAAAAGAATGATCAAATATTGTTTTGGCTTTTTCATGTGTTTGCTTACTATTTATGGGACTGATGAAGATCAGGAAGAAAAAACTAATACAATTAGCCAACAAATTGGGACTAATGAAGATCAGAAAGAACAAACTAATACAATTATTATACACAGCCAACCAAGCACGCAACCAAGTAGTTCTTGTCACCCATTTTTTTTGGCCAAGGAATTTCAACCTCCTTCTCCTAAAATAGTAATTGTATACGATTCTTCAAGAGATAAGTCTATAGGATTTTATAGCCTATCTATCCTTGCAAAATACCTACATGCTGGTGGTGCTTACCCACCACTAAAAATAAGTCCACATTCAAAAATTGTAGAAAATTTAGCCAACTTGTCAGCACCAATTTTAAAACTATTATCATTAGAAGCTCCAGCACCAGATCAAACATTCAGGCTAGATCCTGAATCAAAAAGTGATTGGGACATTATGAATTTAGCCCTAACTTTATCTCTACATAGCATTACCACCCCACTTGACACATCAATACACGAATGGAAAATGAATACCCTCCTTAAATCCTTTGGGGAATTGTGGGGACATATAAGTAAGAAAGGGAACACTGTTGAACACAACCAGGTGCTTCGCACAGTGCTAACTATGATCATTGATCCGTGCAACGTGTTTGAGTTTGAAAAATACTTTCAACGAAGGTGTCCTGCTTTGGCAACTTGGGCCAAAAAGCATAATACTTCAGGAAAACCAGTAGGCGCTGTCATTACCATTTTGCTTATGTTTGGTTGCATGGAATGGAGCCCTCCTATGTCTGTGCTTATACCGACGCTTATATTACCTGCGTGTTGGGGGAGTAGGAAAAATGTAGTTGACGATAGCCTGTGCCCTATGTCGCCTCGCAGGACAGGACTGCTAAATAAAAAGGCATCGGGGAACCACTCCCCATCAAAAATGGTCAGGACACCTTCTTTATCAAATATTTCTGGCGCTTTCTCAAGCTGCCCCCCTTCCCTTCACAGTCAAATTCATTTAGGTGCAACTGGTTCTGAAGCCGCCCCTCCTAAAGAGGGTTCTGATGTTGATGATTTTGACGATGAAGGCCCATTTAATGTGTGTTAAAGATCCTTTGCAGTTGTTTTTTTGAAGAATACAGTCTGGAAATTTTTCATTTACCAAAGTTACATTAGTCTATAAACTCCTAAAATAAAATTTAGTTCAAGTGCATATTTCAGAATGGTTAGACTATTTGTTTTAGGATTTTTGTACCTCAATATAACAGCAAGTTTTATTGTATCTGGTACAGTTGGTGCTGATGAAACTATTGATACTAATACTACCGATTGCGTTATTATCACGCGCAAAACGCCCACAAGCTTTTCACCTGATGAAATTTTTGTGACACCTCGCGCATTTCCACAATTTAATAGTTTTTTCCAAGACGAACGTTTTTGGACATCAAAAAACACACCTCTCAGTTCAAAAGCGTTCAAAATAAGCTATCCCAAGATTGATTTGAAATATATCGACACTACTTTAGTGAACAATCACTTTCAGAACATGCTTTCAAACAAACTCGTTCTTAGTGATGTAACACGATTGTCCAATCAACTTCTGAAAATCTATGGGTTAAAAAACCGTAGTGGCCTTCCTATGAGCTTTAACTTAGTTTATGACTACGATAACGCTGTTCTTCATAAAGCTTTGTTTTCATTTTTAAGCATTATCAACACACCCAATCCTAAAGCTAAAGAATACGAATGGAAGGCTCAATCTTTTGTTAAAGTTTTTTCACAATTATGCAGTTCTTTAAATATAGGAGAAGAAGAAGATGCGGAACTTAACCTGAGAATACGTCAAATGATAGCTATATCTCTTGGGCTGTCTCCTTTAAATTATGGAGAATTATTTAAAAAGGAGTATCCCGACCTGACAAAATGGATACGGAATTGCGCCCGTAACAAATCTAGAAACCCATTAGCTACTTTCACACTTTCATTAATGCATGCCCTTACACCAAAGGTACATGCTCCACTTTCCCAGCAAATTGCTATAAGAACTCGAATTACACAGCATTGCCCTATGCCAACATCGGAACAAAAGCAAGTAACACCGCCAAAAGCACAAGCCCCTCAAGCTGCCGTCTCTAGCGTGACACCTTCACAACCAGTTATTCTATGTCCTACTCCAAAAAGAAATGGTTCTACGCTCCAAAGCGCTAGGCAGGTTCTAAAAAATTTCAATTTCTAGTATAAGCACTAGTGCTTGATACGCTCTTCAATGCACTGAAAATTTCTTCCTGAACCCTAGCAGATACGAAGGCCCCCTACATAGTAGTCTATAGAATTTTTATCTCTCCAATTGGCCTTACCTTCTAGTATGGCCCGACCAAATGCAGTTAATGCAACTTGTTGTTCTCTGGTATAAGGCTGTTCAATTATAAAAGCCGGTTCCTTGGCATAAAGATTTGTCATTTGCATCAAGTTCCAAATGATATACGCATCCCCAACAAGATCTAGATGTTTATCGTTGTAATTCTTACCCATCACACTACCAACCAGCCAAAAAGCTTTTACGTCTGCTTTATCTAATGGGTACACTTCTAGTAAATCTGTCTGGCAGCGATTTAATCCTGTTTTTAAAAAAGGCAGACGCTTCCTGAAATCTTTTATACCTTCTTGAAAACGTGTCGTAGGAACACTATCAAGATAAGCTTCCATTTTTTCAGGTGTTGATGAGGTTATGGCATCCCATCCTTGGGTTAATAAATCAATCTCTAATTGCTGCAAAGGAACAGAGGTTGTGGCCTTCCTAAGTTCCTTTGGTGAGACCATAGCAATAGACAAAATCTCATGTTGATCCCCTTCTATCAATTGGGATTCAATTCTTTTAACTTTTATTTTTTCAAGTGGTAACGAATAAAGCGTAAAGAGTCGAATCAGAAAAGCTAAAAGCAAATTATCATTAAAACCTAATGAAAGCCAAACAATAAGGTCGTCACATTGTTGTGTAATCTTTAGAAATTTATGGCTTGTAAGGGGTATAGGTGGATTATTACTATCTTTTCTATAGTAAAACAAAGGAACTGTACCAATATCGACCCAATCAACTATCCTATGATATATCTGTTGAAGAGATTTTTGGGAAGCTGACTCATACTCTTCATAGGTTTGGAAGTCCTGCAGACGACCCTCAAAGCCATGACCAAAAGCTATTGTTGGTTCAAAACCAGCTGCAAATAAAGAACCTTCTGCACTTACCCCGTAGCATACATTTAAAGATCTCTTCATATAATTCCTAAATGGCTCTTCGTGTTTCAATCAGAAAAACTTCAGTAATGGCTCACTATAGCAAAGCTTCCCATTTGAAAAAAATCCCTAGTAATTCACCTCAGAACTCCCTATTTTATGGTTATGCTTGTGAGGTGTTATGTATAAGTCATTATCAGATCGTTTATCAGGAATTTTTGACCGCCTAAAGGGGCGTGGCTCCCTTTCAGAGGACGACGTAAACGCAGCCATGCGCGAAATTCGCATTGCCTTGCTAGAAGCAGACGTTGCACTTCCTGTTGTTAAAGAATTTATAGAACAAGCCAAAGCGCAAGCTATTGGTCAGGAATTAATAAAAAGCATTAACCCAGCACAAATGGTTATTAAAATTGTTAATGACCAATTGATTCATGCCTTGGGTGGTGAACCTGAACCTATTAATTTAGCAGCGCCCTCCCCTATGGTCATGTTAATGGTGGGTTTGCAGGGGTCTGGAAAAACCACATCATCTGCCAAGTTGGCAAAATTACTAACCACCAAGTTTCGCAAAAATGTGTTGCTAGCGTCTTTAGATATTTACCGCCCGGCAGCGCAGCTTCAGTTGGAAACATTAGCCAAGCAAATGGAAATTCCAAGCTTGCCTATTGTAGAAGGTGAAAAACCTCTGGCAATTACCAAGCGCGCCATGAACGCTGCCAAAGTTCAAAACATTGATGTCATTATTCTAGACACCGCTGGTCGTCTGCACATTGATGACGAATTAATGACTGAACTTAAAGACATAAAAGCCCTAGCAAAGCCAATAGAAACGTTTTTAGTCGCAGACAGCTTAACCGGCCAAGATGCTGTAAACATTGCCAAGAATTTTCACGATGCAATTGGCGTGACATCTATTATACTGACCCGCGCCGATGGTGATGGTCGTGGTGGCGCAGCCCTTTCAATGCGCCATGTAACAGGTTGCCCAATTAAATTCTTAGGAATGGGCGAACGCGTTGACCAATTAGAGGTGTTTGATTCCCACCGAGTAGCCAGCCGAATTCTTGATATGGGCGACATTGTAGCCTTGGTTGAACGTGCTGCAGCACTTTCTGATAGCGAAGAACAAGAAAAGCTTGCAAAAAAGTTAGAAAAAGGGCATTTTGATCTGAATGATATGGCCAAGCAATTGGAAGGCATGCAAAAGATGGGCGGCCTTTCTAGCATGCTTGGTTTTTTGCCTGGAATTGGCAAAATAAAAGATAAACTAGAAGGGGCTGGACTTGATGACAGCCTAGTTCGTCGCCAGCTTGCTGTTATTAGATCAATGACCAAGAAGGAACGACGAAACCCTACTATTCTTAATGGTTCGCGCCGCAAGCGCATAGCATTGGGTTCTGGGGTACAAGTGATGGAAGTTAATCGCTTGCTTAAACAGTTTGAACAAATGCAAACAATGTTCAAACGCATGGGCAAGATGGGGCAAAAAGGTTTCATGCGCCAAGGTTTAGGCGCAATGATGCGTGGAATGTAAAAGAGTATTTAAGGAGTAGTAACATGGCATTAAAAATTCGCTTAGCCCGTGGTGGCGCGAAAAAGCGTCCTTTCTATCGTATTGTAGTTGCTGAAGCAACTTCACCACGCGATGGACGTTTTGTTGAACGTATTGGTTCATACAACCCATTTTTGGAACACAGCAATAAGGATCGTATCCTTGTTGATGCTGAACGTGCAAAATATTGGCTTTCTGTTGGTGCACAACCAACTGACCGCGTGGTTGGTTTCTTGGCTAATATGGGCTTAGTTGCAAAACCAGAACGTAGCGTAACGCCATTGAAATCAGCTCCTAAGAAAAAAGCACAAGAGCGTGTAAAAGCTGCTGAATCTGCAGTTGAAAGAGCAGCACAAGACAGCGCGAAAGCAGCTGAAGCTGCCGCAGCCGCTGCTGCTGCACCAGCTCCTGTTGTTGAAGAAGTTGTAGCAGTTGTTGAAGAAACTGTTGCTGCACCAGTTGTTGAGACACCTGTTGAAGCTGTTGCTGAAGAAGCTCCAGCTGAAGTTGTTGAAACTGTTGCTGAAGTTGCTGCAGAAGAAACTCCTGCTTAAATGCAATTATTCACTGGATCACCACACTCACTTCGTGAGTTCGTGATGACGAAAACAACAAATCCGTCATTGCGAGCCCTTCAAGGGCGTGGCAATCCAGTGCATGCTATCGTTCTATGAAATCCTTAATATGTCTTGGACAAATTGTTGCTGGCCATGGTATTAAGGGCCAAGTAAAAATAAAAATTTTTGCCGAATCTCCTGAAAGCCTAACTGAATACGGGGTCATTGTTAATGAAAAACAAGAGCCAGTTTCAATTACTAGCCTATCAGTAAAATCACCAACTTTGGCTGTTGCATCAATTGCTGGCGTAACTACGCGTAATCAAGCAGATTTGCTAAAAGGCACTCAATTATTTATTGACGAAAGCCAACTGCCTCCTTTGTCAGATGAAGAAGTCTACTATGAACAGTTAATGGATCTGCCATTAATGGCCGGTGATAAACTCCTCGGCACCGTAGTTGGCGTGTTCGACTTTGGCGCAGGTACATTTTGCGAAATCAGCACCCCAGGCGGGAAAGTTGGCACCATTCATTTAACCAGCTGTACTGTTCTACCCAATAAGCTTGAATGTGATGAAGATCATTTTTTAGTATAAACATCACTTATAAAATAATTATATTTTTAATTGAAAAAACAAAATACATCACTATATTAACGACATACAATCGCAATATTTTGAGTAAAAATATGAAATATATCTTATTAGCCCTTATTGGACTGTCGTTACTAAAAGCAGCTACAGAAGATATCGTCATACCAGTAGAGCAAATTGGTGTTACCAACACCTCAGTTTCAGAGAAGCGAAACCATCAGATTATTACAGAAACAGCAAATACAGTAATTGAGCAATGGCTCTCTACTTCTAATTGCGGAGTACAATGTCCCAATATAGGTACCTTGAATTTAATCCATCAAAAATTAAAAACAGCACTATTTGCAACAGCACAAATTGCTCTTTTTTCGTACAATAAAGAGAGAGATCAGTGGTCATATGAAATAAGATCTAGCAGATTTTATAAGGATCAATCAACGATAAGAGCGAAAGTCATCTTATCATTTTTAAATGGTGAATCTCGCGAATGCCACGATAAAGCTAGACTCGATAAGGATTTTTCATTTCTTGCATTTCTGCAAGAACCTGGAATTTTTCCGTCTTTATCTGAGGAATCTTGTAATGACTTATCTGAAATATTCAAAAATAATTTTGTATTAACGCCATGTACAAGTCCTGCAAAACATCCATGGTCACAATATTTAATTGCTATTCCTGATTTTTTTACACTTGGAAATGATAGACAAAAGGTGAGCACGACTCTCATGGCATCGATATCGCCGTTTAAATCACGAACGACACAATGCTTTTTTATAGGAGGATTAAGCGGACCTTTCAGGCCATACGAAAACATAACTGAAATTGAAGAAAAATTCCCACGTCTACATTATTGTAAGTTAGCACATGAACATCGACAAAGTCTTCGTGTCGCTATCACAAACTACGAATATTTGCGCATAGCAACAACTATCTATTCCGGCGACCACATCTATGAGAGATTCGCAGAATGCTTAAAAAAATATAGAGTAAGGAGCATGCAACAACAGACCTATGCAGAGCAAGCTAGATATGCTTATCTCTTGTCAATGGATGGGTTTGGAGCAGCTTGGGGACGCGTACCTGGTATCTTAGCAACAGGATCTGTTTTACTGATGCAAGCCGAAAATAAGCAATGGTTTTATCCATGGTTAAAAGCTTATGATCCTTTCAGATCAACAGCTACGCCTGTTAGTGATGAGTGTTATATCCCAATAAGAACAGATTTATCAAATTTAGTTCCTGTTGTTAATTGGTTAAATGAGAATCCTGGCCAAGCTAAAAGAATTGGCGAAAATGGAAGGCAATTTGCAGAAGAATATCTAAAAGCAAATGAAGTCGAACTATATTTTGAATCAATAATTAAAGCCCTTTGTGAGAAGTCCAACTCTTTTTAAAAATAAGATAGAAATAATCATAGTGAAATTTTTGTAAAAATTCAGCCTTTAATCATGAAGAAAATTTCTTAATGTAGTCATGGAACTGCAGCATTAGCGCTAGTGTTTAACATTAAGGATGGAGGCTATCATGTATCAAAATATTGATTTCAGCACCTGGGCACCGGACTTCACACTCTACATTTTTATATATTTTGAGGAAGGAAATATTGATAATGACAACGATGGCACGATGACCATATTGCGCATAAGTTAATTTTTTCGATTCATTTAGAACTTATTGATAGATCAAAATTGCCATCACCACTAAAAGCGCACCAATGCTTGCGATAATGTTCGAAATAATCAGCGGCTTATCGTTCAGCATTAGACCGTAAATAAACCAACTAAACACTGAAATAAACCCGCCGATAAACCCAACCAATGAAACATCATGGGCGCTTTTGTGCTGAAGTATTGTGTAAAACTGCGAATAAAATAAAAACTGACCAAATATGCCAATAAAAATCATGTATCTTCTGTACCATTTATTCATATCAAATCTCCTTGTTATAAAAGAGAAAGATTGATTCTAACTCAGTTAGTCATTTGTCAGTCACGGGCTATAAACCCTAATAAAAGCTCTTAAGTACTTTTATTTAATAATCTGGCATAATATTGGTTGCACGAATACAAAATGTGCAAATATTCCGGCAATAATCATGAACCTTTTATACCATTTGTTCATACTAAGCATCTGCCCAACTATCCTAATAAAAATCACGCACCTTCTGTATTGCTTCTTCATAACGATTCCTCCAAGATGCCCTAGACCCATTGTGCTTATAGCCAATATTAGTGGGAAATGTTAGGTGAATTATTCCCACAATTGCACGTGGAAAACATGTTTAACTTTCCTCAACATGCTGATGTGCACTGAAAATCAAAGAAAAATTTTTAAACATCGAAACGTGCACTCAATAAAAGGAGAAGTTATGTTTATAAAAGAAGGTACAAACAAAGAAACATCAGCAACTGTTGAGAATTTAATGGATATTATTTACTTACCATATTGTGAGCAAGTTTCTGAGGTACAGGAAAACGATTCCTCTGCAAGTATTGAGGCACTTAATCAAAAACTATGGAGTAGAATAAGATAGAAAGCTCAATCGCTCTGTAAAGATGATTGGAAGACCACGGGGAACTCCCCGTGGTTTTTTTTATTGGTACGTAAAATCACAAGCAATACGCGATTCCATCACAAGTCTGGAAATAATACTTAGTAACAGCAGCACTAGCTTCTTCTGGAATACGATCATTTATTAAATACGAATCGCTTTTAAAACTATCCAGTGATTCGGCAATAATTTGTTCTGCCATTCGCCCCAGCTCCCTTTCCTGTTCAGTTAAGTCTTTAACTGATTTTCCAGGAAATTGCAGTATCCAACACTGCGCATTTTCAACATGCACAAAAGTAGCGCCAACTTTCAAGCAAGAAAAAACCCCCGGAATATTATACAAATCAAGAACGCCCAGAATACCCTCAAAATTTTGAGCACTTTCAACCTGATCGGGAAACTTATGCTTTTGGCCTATGTGCGGCGTGACAAGCTCTTTTATTTTGTCATGAATGTTTTTAAAATGACCTTGCAGTTGATGCTCAGAATCCAACGCAATACTACAATTAACATATTTTCCAGTTTTAAATCCATCAATATGCGCACCGGCTAGAACTGTACTTTCTGATCCATCTGAAAGCATGAAAAGACCAATTTTAGATTCAGCCAAACAAATAAGGTATGCACCGTAAATATCGCAATCATGAGTTGCATTTAGTTCGGTACTCATTTTTTCTGCGTTTTCAGTAGAGCACTGCTCAGGAGCAACAAGAGGAATATCAGCCGCTGTCATTTTGCGTATGCTGATTTCTGGAAGTATATCTGCAGTGTCAGCACCTGTCAGCGCACAAGCAACCAAAGCACAGGCAAACTGAATCAATAAAAAGGTAAAAAATTTAGCCATGACCGAATACGTAATAAAAAAGGGTCCTTAAAGCTTAGCCTAAGGACCCTTGGTTTTATAGCGCGTTTATTTTCTATGCATCTGGAAACAAGATTTTGTTTTTGTAGTAGTGATTACTCACTGCAGCTATTGATTTATCGGTAGATGGAATGACTCCATATTCAAATGGCACTGTTCTAAAGCTATCTAATGATTCATGAATAATTATGTCTGCAACCCGCCTTAGTTCTAGCTCTCTTTCGCTTAATGCACGTTGAGGAGCAAAAAATTGCATCACCCACTGATCTCTGTCTTCTGGAATATCAACAAGTGTAGCTCCAACTTTTGAGGTTGCCCTTAAACTTGGTATGTTACATAAATCTATAAGACCTCTGATTCCTTGAAATGGCAATTCACTTTCAACAAGTTCATTAGCTGCGTTACGAACAAAATGCTTTTCACCAATGAAAGGCGCAACTAATTCCATTACCTTGGCATGAAGGTGGCCAAAATTCCCTCCTCCTTTATGTCCTTCGTCTAAGAAAACGTCATAGCATGCATATTCACCAGACGAAAAACCATATGCCGAGGCTTTATCTGCGTAGAACTCACCTTCAGCATTTGAGAGATTTATCACACCAATTTTAGTGGCGCCTTTGTAAGCAAAGTAAGTTCCATGGATAGAGCAGGGAAAAGATGCGTTCACACGTGATACAAAATCATTTATATCTTCAGCACTTGCTGCATCAGACATCACTAGACTAACATCGTCAGCAGTTGCTTTCCGTAAAGAAAACTCTTCATCTACTACCTCAGAGGCTGCATAAACACCCACTGAACTAACTAAAAAAAGTGCAAAAAGAAATAATCGAATCATAAAACCCCGTAAAATTACAAACCAAAACCTGCGTTATAATATTTGTATTTTCAAAATGCGTCCAGCAATTAAGAATTGTTATTTTGAAATTTAGTTGCAAATAAAAAAATCTTTGTCTATATATACTTTACTAATAATCAAAAAAACTAAAAAGGAAATAATATGAAAAAATACGCATTAGTTTTATTCATGAGCGCTAGCATTTTAGCAGCAGCAACACCAGTGGATTGTAACGATCCAATCAGTGCCGCTGAAGACACACAAATTCATGCACAAGCTATTACAGCTTATAATTCAAGAGCAAGTGAGCTAGACATTAAAATTTCTGCTCTTTCCGCTGAAGTAACTAGTTTTTGTGCACTAAGACTAACCTTTGGTGGTGATCTTAATCAAACAATGAACGCATTAGGTCTATGTTTTCCTGAATTTGCAGCAGAAGCAAAAACTTTCTTTGCTCCAAAACCAGCTGATTATAGTTACCCTGTTTGTTTAGACAATATTGTGAAAACTGCAGAAGCTTTTAGCGCGTATTCCGAATTGGTAGTTAGCATCACTAAGATCATAGACTCATTCCTTGAAGGTTTAAATGAGAGTTCTGCACTTGCACGCGAACATAACATCGACTTAACTATAGAACAAAGACAAGAAATTGCTGCACTAAGTGGAAGCATTACGAATGCACGTGGCCTGTCACATAAATTTACTGATTTGTTGGCTGAAATGACTCTATTTTCTGCGCAAACACTAACGTGTTATTCAATAATTTCTAAGCAAATGCTTAGAAGTGATGTAGCACAGTTCAACGAATTATTAGAATCAATGCAGCTCTAACATTAACTAAAAACAAAAAAGGCTCTTGAAATTTTCAAGGGCCTTTTTCTTATCTGTCGTTTTGGTTTATTTTTCTTCTAAAACCTTAAACAGAACAACCGCCACCACAACAGCAATAAGCTGCGCCACAGCAAATAGCCACAACTGGTGCAACGCCCATCCGCCATGCATAACAGCCACGCCAATACTACGCGCCATGTTCACTGACGTATTCGTAACAGGAATGGTAACTAAGTGAATAGCTGCCAAAGTTACGCCTAGGAAAATTCCGGTTACATCTGTTGGGAATTTCTTACGGGTAGTAGCAAGCACAGCCAATAGCAATACTGTTGTCATAATCGCTTCGGTAATTAAACAGCTGATTTCAGAATACCCACCAGGTGAATGTTCCCCAAAACCATTACAAGCAAAGCCTACTGCGTGCACATTAAAATGCGCATGACCTTGGGCAATATGCAAAAGCGCATACGCACCTACAATACCACCTACGATTTGCGCAATAATATAAGGTGCAACTTCACACGCTGGCAATTTTTTCGAAAAAGCAAGTGATAAGGTCACTGCCGGATTAAGGTGACAGCCAGAAATAGGCCCCAACCAATAAACAAGTAGCATTAGCGCAAACCCAAAGGTGAGTGCGATGCCTGCAAAACCTATATGTGTTCCAGCCAAAACAGCACTTCCACAACCAAAAAGCACTAACAGGCACGTTCCTAAACTCTCTGCAAGATATTTATTCATAGTTTCCTTACCCTTACTTTTGTTAATTTAACGAATGTAGATTTATACTACAATTAAGTGTATATTTAATTTAAATTTTAGTCAAATTTGACAAATACATTTGGGTAGCAATTTCATCCATTGCCTGGTTTTCTTTGTGTTGCAGCTCAGTATTGATACGTATTTCTTCGTTAGATTGTACTTTTTCAAGTTGCTTTTGTTCGGTGTATGCTTCGAACAACTGTTCCTGAATTTTGTTTACTGTTTCTTTTAGTTCTTCGTTTTCTTGGGCGTACCTTTTATTCTCAGCAAGTTTTTGCCCCACAAATGCTTCTAAGGTGTCGGCACCATTAATATTGACCGAAGCAATTAGGCGCTCTGTATTAATGTATGATATGTTTTTTTCAATAGCATGAAGGCGAAGCTCAATCTGATTGGTCAACAACGCCATTTGTTGGCGTAATTGCTCAATATTGTGCTGTTTTACCCGTAGTAATTTACGAAGCGAATCAAAAAGTCGACTCAAAAAACACCTAAATTCTTGCTACTTATACAAAACTTTAGCAAAGTAAGCGTAAATAAATGGTAAGCGACATGATAAAAAAAATACGTAATGGATTTAAATATTCCTGTAATGGCCTAAAAGCCACAATGAAAAATGATGCGTCATTTCGTCTAGAGGTATATGCCCTGCCCTTTGTGCTGATTTTATTAGCATTTTTTCAAGTATCTGCCTTTAGAAAAATGGTGATGCTTGCTGCGTATTTACTTGTGCTTTGTTTGGAATTATTAAACAGTGCCATTGAAAAACTGGCTGACCGAATCACAACTGAACACGACGCAGCAATTGGTTTTGTGAAAGACGCAGCATCAGCATCAGTAATGCTAGCCTTTGTGGTGGTGGCCATTATTTGGATTGGTTGCCTGTGGTTTTAATGCAAAACCTTATATTCACCCTTATTGTTAGCTTAGGGATTCTGCTACCAGACTTGTTTCTGGGGCATATTTTAAAAGCAATAAGTTATGCCGTCCCTCTGCCTCACTTGGCAGGCGTGGTTTCGCTTGCGACGCTACTAAGCCCAGACTTGATTTTCAAAATGCTAACATGCACCATTCCCCTAACTAACCTACTAGGGGTGGTTGCGTTTTCAGCAACCTTAAGCTTTGTGCGCAATAGGTGGGCACTGGCTGTTGTAGTGGGGTTAATTATATTAACCCAAACCATACAAGTTAATCACTGGGCGTATTTTGGCGCGCCCATTCATTCGCAGGATATTTCCAAAGCCTTTGTTGAACTGGACGAAATAACCCAAACAGGGGCCTCGCTAGTTCATGTGCTTTGGTCAGTGTGGCTGACTTTAATCGCATCGTACGGATTAATAATTAGTGGCATACTTTATACAAAAAATCGCAAACAGCTGCCTTTTGCATGGGTTCTAATTGTATTAGCCCTGGGCATTACGCCGATATTGGCACATATAAAAGGGCCATCGTCCTTTTATACAAAACCTACCTACACCACCATTTACAATTCGGTTAGGGCCTTTTCTGATTGGATAGTTCATTCCAAAAGCACCGTAAAAAGCCATGACTACAAGCCACACACAGTAACCTATAGCGCCCCCAAAGTTAAAAACGTGGTGCTGATTATGGGGGAAAGTTTAAGCAGTCGTTACATGCATTTATATGGGTACAATCAACCCAACACCCCGTATTTAGATTCCTTAAAAAACAATCCAAACTTTGCCTATGCCAAAGGCGTTTCAAGCAGTGTTTCAACGCGCACTTGCTTGCAGTTGTTTTTCAACACCTTCCACAACCCTGGTTTTGTTGAAAGCATTCGAAAAAAAGACGCCAACCTGTTTCGATTAGCTCGTCACCAAGGGTATAAAACCTTTGTATTATCGGCCCAAAATGAAAAACTTTTCCACGATACAGGCACCGAATTTGTTGATGTGTTCGCATCTGAAAAAGAAATGCACCAAGCTTTGGCAGAAAAAGGTGATGAAGCCCTGCTAGATGCCATGGCAGTGCTTGAATTGGGTGATAAAAATTTCATTGTTATCCACCTACGCCATATCCACTGTCCATTTGGCGCATATGCAAAATACCACCCAGAACTTGCCGTGGCTGTTGACCATAAAAACCGAGCTTCAGAAACCCAGCAAGAATATTCCAACGCCATTGCTTATCATGATTATTGGGTTAAACAATGCATTGAAAGGGTTCAAAAAATTCTACCAACTGACACAGTGGTGCTGTTCACCAGTGACCACGGACAATTACTGGGTGAGCGTGGACTTTTTGGTCATAACCAAATGCAACCTGAGGTGACCGATGTCCCCGTTTGGATGCTGTCCATAAATGCTGACCCAGCGCTTATTGCACCGTTGAAGAACCAGCAGATCTTTAGTCATTATGATTTGGGCAAGCATGTTGCCAGCCTTTTCGGTGCCTCAATTTCCAACCCCAACGAACACCCTACCCTGCAATACGTTCACGGCAGTGAAATTTACAGCGCCTATGAATACATGCCTTGGGAAAAGTCTGCACAGGGTGTGGCATTTTTGGAAAACCGCTGGGTTGGTCAAAATTAAGTAATTTCTGAAATTTATATACCTGAAGTTACTCACTGGATCATCACGTCGCTACGCTCCTCATGAAGACGAGGCGTATCGTCTCCCTGAGCCTGCATCGCAGGCGTAAGGGTCCAGTTCTATAAAATCCGCATTACCCAGCAGACCCCCGAACTTCGGCGCATCTGCGCCTTGTCAGGGGTAACAAAATTTTATGTTTAACCTTACTTGTCATCCCTGCGAAAGACCGTAGGTCTGAATGCGGGGATCTCCGTCTTCTCTCGGCGTAATCAGAGACCCATTGATACTACCCTTAAGTTTGAATCGCCTCAGCCTTTCGAGCTTCGCGATGACGGTTTTATCGTCTTTGCGAGCGCATAGCTGTAATCCACACTTATTCTATAAATTCCGGACATTATTCACTGGATCATCACGTCGCTGCGCTCCTCATGAAGACGAGAGTGAGTGGGTCATCCTGAGCCCTTTAGGGCGTCAGGATCCAGAGGGTAATATCCACCCCTATACACTCTCATTATTTTTTTACTTACACAATAAATATTAATTAAACTTATATTTAAATTATAAGATTACTTAACATTATTTTAATTTCTATTTGCCATAATATTCTTACGTTCTTTCGGTGCAGAAAAAGGATTAAGAAATATGACTTCGGCAAATATTCAACACAAAAACACTTTTTTAAATTGGGGCATTTCAATCGTCGTTGGACTGGTGTTATCTGCAGGTCTTAGTGCGACCGCTAGTTACGACGTTTCTACTATTGCGGGAAGTTCCGTTTCATTTTCCGGTGATGGCGCAATTGCCACTGCTGCCAGGTTACAGGATCCTTATGGTATTTTTGTGCATAGCTCTGGAGATGTATATTTTTCAGATAAGAACAATCAACGTATTCGAAAAATTACAGCAAGTACTGGGTTTATTTCAACCATTGCTGGAACAGGTACCATCGGTTTCAGTGGTGACAATGGAGCTGCCACTGCCGCTACTTTTCAATACCCTGCCGGAATTTGCCTGGATAGCTCAAATAATATTTATATTGCTGATTATTTTAATGGCCGTATTCGAAAAATAACGGCTACTACGGGGGTTATTTCCACTATTCAGACAGGATTAAATAAGCCCACTGGAATTTTCCTTGATAGCTCAAATACTATTTATTTTGCTGACAGTAATAACCATCGCGTATGTAAAATCGTCAGCGGAACTATGTCTGTCATTGCAGGAATAACAGGAACAGCTGGATTCTCCGGTGATGGTGCAGCTGCCACTGCTGCTATGTTAAATACTCCCGCTGGAATTTATGTTGATAGTTCAAATAATGTGTACATTGCTGATACTGGCAATCATCTTATTCGAAAAATTTCTGGCGGAATCATATCGACTATTGCTGGCACAACAGCAGGTTATTCAGGAGATGGTGCCTCAGCTAACGCAGCGTATATGTCAAACCCAGGTGGGGTTTGTAAAGATTCTACTGGTAAATTCTATTTTGCTGACACTGCAAATAATTGCATTAGACAAATTACAACAGCTGGCATTATTTCAACCCTTTCAGGATTTACTTCGGCCTTTACACTAAGCGGACCAAGGGGAATTTGTGTTGATAGTTCCAATAATCTTTATGTAGCTAACACCGGTGGTAGTAGCATTCTAAAACGCACAAGTGGAGGGGCTGTTTCTATACTTTCTGCGTTTACTGGATTGACTGCCCCTCAAGGTATTTTTGTTGATAGTGTAAACAATATTTTTGTGGCAAACACCGGCGGTAATAATATTAAAATGCTTTGGGGTGCTGCTACTTTTGGCAGCGGTGCGGGACAATACGCACAAAATAGCGTTTATACAATTGCATCATCTGTCACCCCGACTGGAATCTGGGCTGTTGGCAGTGCGACACCTAATAACATTAGAGTCTATTTTACAGATGCATCAGGCGTTATATTTTTCAAGCCTGCTAGCGCTTCCAATAGTTTAGGTACTGTTTATACAACTGCTGCAACTGCAGGAACCACTTCTGTTGGAATTTTTGGGGTAGCAGATACAACATCAGGAAGTATTGATACTCTTTATTACACTAAAGGAGGATCAGCAAATAATATTTACAGACTCCCATATAACTACAATACACAATCAGGATCGACTACATCTGTTGCAGGCAGCACCTCAACTGCTGGTTTTAGTGGTGATGGTGCAACTGCTACTTCTTCACTGCTAAACAGTCCTTATGGAATTTATTTTGACGGGACTACAGTCTATGTTTCAGACTCTGGCAATAACCGCATTCGCCAATTCACGGTTGGTGGCAACATTTCTACCTTTGCGGGACCAAATGGAGGATTTTCAAGTGATGGTACCCCAGCTACAACTGCCAAATTAAATAGCCCAAATAGCGTTTATGTTAATGGTTCCACAGTCTATGTTGCTGATTCTGGCAACCACCGTATTCGCACATTCAGTACAGTCGGTGGCCCTATTTCAACCATTGTAGGAACAGGCTCAGCTGGTTTCTTAGACGGCTCTACAACTGTTGCTGTGTTAAATTCTCCTCAAGGCGTGACTGCTGATACAGCAGGTAATATATACATTACCGAAATAGGAAATGACCGTATTCGCAAACTTACAGGGTCGACTGTTTCAACTCTTGCGGGAGGCTTTGGCGATGGCGGATTAGCCACTGCGGCTAATTTGAATAGTCCTTGGGCTTTAACCACAGATTCCAGCGGAAATATATATATAGCAGACTTTAGTAATTCATTAATCCGAAAAATCGCCGTTGGAACAGGGATTATATCTACAATTGGAAGTCAAGCTAGCACAAATGGCTTAGCTGTTGATTCTGCTGGCAATGTATACAGCGCTAATTTTGGAAGTAATACAATTACCAAATTCACCCTTTCGGGCGGCACATACACGAGTTCTGTTTTTGCAGGCAGTGGAAGTGCCGGAAATGCGAACGGAACTGGCACTGCAGCTTCGTTTAGAGGACCTTCTCGCATTGCTTTTGGCCCTTCGGGAAATCTTTATGTGGCAGATCAAACCAATCATGTTATTCGTATGATTACCCCCTTAGGGGTAGTTAGCACTATTGCAGGAATAGCGCAAACATCTGGCTTTTTAGATGGCAACGGAACTATTGCTAAATTTCTTAATCCATCAGGCATTGCTGTTGATAGCTCTGAAAACATTTTTGTAACAGAGCAAAGTACTAATAGCACTATTAGAAAAATTATGAACAGTGGCGGTGTATATACTGTTTCAACTGTTGCTGGGGCAAATGGAACAACAGTTAATGGAGCCGGTTATGTTGATGGCTTAGGCACAGCAGCAAAATTTAACAACCCTGTTGGTATTGGAATTGATAGAGCAGGAAGTATATACGTTGCAGATAGAAACAATAATAGGATTCGTCAAATCACTTATAGCGCTGGTGTGTATAGTGTTTCAACCATTGCAGGCGGCACTAGCGCTGGAACCACTGATGGAACAGGACTTGCCGCATTGTTCAATGGTCCGTCTGGCCTTTGTGTTGATAATTTTGGAAATATTTTGGTGGCGGATAATGCATCAAGCCGCATCCGCAAGCTTTTATCAAAATTAACAGTTTCTGGGGGTGGAACATTGTCTGCCACAGCAACTGGAACGGCTTATATTCAAGGCGGAGGAACTGCTGTGTTGCCACCATCAAACTCAATTGATGCTGTTGAAATTAACAACGGCACCTTACAAGTTAGCACCCCTGCACCAATTACCTTTAATGCTTCTGGGGGGTCAGCAGTGGTGGAAATTTTAGCTGCTATTAACACTGGGGCATTTACCTTTACAACACCTGGTGCTGTGAAAATTGCAACGGGTATTGCAGCAATTCTTGATGCCCCTTCAGGTAGCAGCCTTATGTCAAAAACCGGTGCAGGACGGTTGCGAGCAATAGATAATTTAAGTGCTTCCACAACACCTGTGGCAGTTACTGAAGGCATTTTAGAAGTCAGTGGAGCATCTGGAAAGCTGCCAAATGCTGCCACTTCAGTAGCTAGTGGTGGGACTTTGCAATTAGGCACTTCAGGTGGAACAGTTGCAGCTGGTGCAGTGGCAAACGCTTCTGTTGCTTCGGGGGGCATCATGTCGATATTGGCCGGGGCAACAGGTGCGGTAACAAGTGCTGATATTTCATCAGGTGGAATTGTCTCAGTAGCAGCTGGTGTTACGGCACCTAGTGGAATGTTCACAAGTGCTACGTTCCGTTCGGGGGGGATTTTGCAAGTGGCTGATGGCGCAACACTTGGCCAATCATTTACTTCTGTAGCTTAAAGGGAGACTAAAAATGAAACATATTCAAAAAATAATTTTAAGCTTTTTAATTGCCTTGTTCGCAAAACCACAATTACATGCAGTAGCGGACATGTATTTTAGTGTTCCAACCGGTACCGGCACCTATAGTGGTGACAACACCGCAACGGGCAAGGCATATAAAACAGGTGCCGGTACGGCCGTTTTTAGTGGAGCAAATACCTTTGGTCAGGTTGAAATTGACGCAGGCACAGTCTCAGTTGGCTCAGCAAGTAATTTGGGCAACCCCACTGCCACCATATTTAATGGCACTAGCGTGATCCTTAAAATAACTGCGGATATGAACACAGGCGCGCTTACCATGACCACAGCAGGAGCTGTGCAGGTACAATCAGGCGTTACGGCTACGCTTAATACTGCACCATCAGGTTCAAACATTTTGTCAGTGACGGGCGCAGGCACTGTAGCAGTAACCTCTGCCCTTGCAACCTCAACAACACCTATTGCAGTTTCAGGCAGTGGCACAACCTTGCGGGTTAGCGGTAGCGGGGTGTTATCATCGGGCATTGCACCATCAATTGCATCGGGTTCTATTTTGCAATTGGGCACATCCTCAGGGACTGTAGCATCAGGCGCGGTGACAAATGCGAATATTGCATCAGGTGGAATTCTCTATATTGCACCCGGTGTTAGCGCCCCTAGTAATGTTTTAACAACTCCGACCATTCATAATGGAGCGATCATACAATTAGGCGCGAATTCAACATTTGCTCAGGCAATTACTGTGGTGGCGTAAGGGTTGCAGCTGAAACTCAAGCACTGTTGAAAAACTATGTCCTTAACACTTCCTTAAAACACTTTTGGTAGGGTATAGTTACGCACATGAATGAATATGATTTTTTAAAATGCGGCACAATTTTTTAGAAACAATTACCGGCGCGGTTGTCCTGCTTGTGGCAGGGGTTTTCTTTGCGTTTGGGTATCAATTTTCAAGCTCATCACGAATGCCCACCGTTAGAGTACTTGCGAATTTTGACCGCATCGACGGCGTTTCAATAGGTAATGACGTGCGCATGGGCGGTGTAACCATTGGCCACGTGGCCCACATTGCCATTAACAAAAAAACTTTCAAAGCAATAGTGTCTATGGACATTGATGAAAGTTTAAAAATTCCAAAAGATAGTTCCGCCGAAATTGTTAGCGAAAGCCTAATGGGTGGCAAATATGTGAATTTGGCACCGGGTGGAGATGACGAGATTTTGAAATCTGGCGATACTATATCGTTGACTCAGTCATCAGTCAGCCTTGAGGGATTACTCAGCAAGTACGTTTTCAGCAATAACGATAAGAAATAGACTCCCCCCATTTTTCACGAAAACCAAGGTTGTCATGCACTTGTTAAATCTTTATGCTGTTCAGCAGCTTCAAAGGTTAAATGAAAAAGGGGATTTAATATGAAATACTTACTAATGCTACTATTTCTAACAACATTAGCTGCCGCTACTGAAAGTAAAGAAGATGAATTAGGCGTCGACACTACTTCTATAGACCAAAGAAGCAGAGGAAATATTACTATACCTGCACATGCTGTTAGGGATCTTGCGGGAAACCATTATGTAAGAGACTCCATTGGTCGTTGTTGCAGAATAACCCCAACAGGTGAAGTTACTGTATTCCCACCCAAAGAATTTTTAAGAAAGCACCCAAAAACCTATTTGACCATTAATAAATCGCTCAGGTCAGAGATAATATTAACTGTCTTAAACACATATTTAAAATCTTCTTATGATGATATATATATCCTTCTAGCAACAGAAGCAGATAAGTGTTGTAAAGCGCATCCTGGCGAGATTACTACCCCAGCACCAATAAATACAGCCTTAAATTTTTTCTTTTGTAAGTGTGATGTGGATTATGATAAAGTCTATTCTAGACTTGCAAATGAAAATGCTAGTGAAGAAGCATTTGATGCATTTTTCTCTCCTTGTTCACTACTGATGCGGGAAATAGATGCTTATCTGAAATTAGCGCTAAAATCACAAGTGATTGAGTCAACCGAGTAGTTTCCATCCCCTCATTAAACTTTCCAAGCCCCGTAGTCAAACTGCGGGGTTTTGATTAGAATGCGATCTTTTAGGTTTGTTATTTGAAAGCAGAAAGCAGAAAAAGGTTGATTAGGTTTAAACAATGTCGACACCACTCCTATCGCTAGAGGAAGCAATGGTGGAACAGCAGCTACTTCTAGGAAGCCACTAGATATTACTATTGATGATAAGGGAGACATTTATTTAGTAGGTCCCGATACTGACCGTATTAGGAAAATTACTCCAGCAGGTAACTTGATTACTTTTGGGAGCATACCCGAAGAATTTTTAGCAACACACCCAAAAACTTCAGCTCCAGTTGCTAATGAAGAAAATGAAGAACTTGAAGTAACATGAAGATAGGCTAAAACCAAGGATAATGGACAAATCCCCTAGTGATTACTAGTTTGTATACCCGTGTTTTTCCCGGGTATACAAATAATTTAGTGATGGCTATACGTGTAAAGTAATTTAAGAGTCTGTATTTAAATTTATTAATGCATATTTTTAACATTACAGTTCATACTACTGAAATTAATACCTATCAACAAAGGAGTTGAATATGAAATACTTTCTAACTTTATTACTTCTAACAACATTAGCTGCCGGGGATAATCTGGATCTAGATAATTCATCTACTTTACGCACTAATAATACTAATAATACTGCTGATCTTTCTCAAAAGTGTCCTCTTTTGGGCGAATCTGATGAAAAGATAACTAGGAACTGTTAACAAACTAGATTTTTGATCAAAGCGAGCGCTATGAAAGAAT